>SVQP01000033.1 GCA_015065285.1 Oscillospiraceae bacterium
GGGAAAAGCTTTTGGACTCGAATAAATCTGCTGCGTCAAAACTGCTCGCACCCGCCGGCGAATGCATTTTTGATAGATTTTGGTGTGATTTTGCGAAGCAAGATATCAATCTTGTGAGTAAAAGCACGCCGAAAGATGCGAAAATGCATCGTCGTCGGGCAATTTAGTTCGACTCCCGTTCGGCTACACAAAGGATGACGTTTATTGCCAGGAAATGCTGTTTGTATACAACGGCTCAATTTATGCCATTGCACTGCGCGGTGGCACCGAGGAGGACTTTTTTGTGCTTCTGAGCAGTGCAAGTCTTGCCGAGCTGCCCGCAGAAATGTAACCCCTCATTCCCCGCTCCCTGCGCAAATGTTGACATTCTTCGACAATTGTGGTATACTGAACGGTATCACGAGAACAAGGAGGTCGGCATGAAAAAGGGTTGGTTTAAGCGACTGATCGTCAAGATCTTACAATTCATACTCAATCCCCGTCTGTTGCTCTGCTTTGGCATTGCGTGGATGATTACCAACGGCTGGTCCTACGTCATGCTTGCCGTGGGCACTTGGCTTGGTGTGCCTTGGATGATTGCGGTTGCCACGGCTTACCTGACCATTCTCTGGCTGCCCTCGCCCGAAAAGATTTTGACCTGCGCCATTGCCATTGTGCTTTTGCGCATTCTGTTCCCGCATGACAAGTATACACTTGGCGTGCTGCAGGACATGCGCCGCGCTGCCATTGACGCTTTCAAAAACAGAAAAAAGAAAGCAAAAAAAGACCCCGAAGCAAAGGTCGAACAAAAAACTGAGTCGGATTAGCACCGTGCCCTTGCGGACACAAGCTACCGACTCAGTCTTTTTTTGTTTTTTACACCAATCTCAGCTTTCTTTTGACAACCTCACCGTCCACGCAAATGTACATATGCGAAGCGGCATCGGTGCCTACCGCAATCTCGCGTCCCTTGACCACTGCGCTCAGCTCATGTGCCGTTTCCACGTGGCCGGTATCCAGCAGATCGTATACCATGCTGTTGACTACCAGCTCATTGACCTTACCGACACGGCGATAGCAGATCTCAAGATCATCCACCTGCATGATCAACAAAATGCGGTTTTTGACGCTGTAGTCCGCCATGTGCAAAACGGGCGAATCCTTTTTCCCGGATGCCTGCTCGGGCGAATCCTTGGCATCAGCCTCTTGTCCGGCTTCCTGCTCTGCAGTCTCTTGTTCTGCAGTCTCTTGTTCTGCAGTCTCTTGTTCTGCAGAATTCTGCTCTGCAGTCTCTTGTTCTGTAGAATCCTGCTCTGCAGTTCCCTGCTCTGCTGCCTGCGCCTCGGGCTCTACGCCCTCCACAGTGCCAAACGGCACAAAGCTCTCCTCGCTTATGAGTGCCTCTTCCTTTTCCAGCTGCTTGGCGCGATAGAACGAGATAATGCCGCGGATCAGAATAAACAGCACCCATGCGTGGAACAGATAGTCCAGCAAAAAGTCAATCTGCACGTCGTAATACAAAATCAAGAACATGGTGTCAACGACAAACAGCGATGCCGCTGCGATCATCCAGCCAACGCGCTTTTTGGAAAGGAACCAGCAAAGCACGTAAAGTCCCACCGCAACAGCGGCAATGGCAAGCATAATGTATAAGAAAGCATCGGGCAGCATATCGGCTTGCGTCCAGCCAAGCTCGGCATATTCCTCGGGAGAAAGCCCTCTCCATGTCCAGAACGCGCCCTCAAACGTCATGGCATAGGGGAACGAGCAGGAAAACAGAAAATACGTAGAGCCCCCGACAAAGATCAGCACACAGTTGATCAGGGTGAACACCACCGCGATCAGCAAATTGGCGCGGGCGCTGTTATAGTGAGAGCGGTACAGCTCTTTCTTGGAGAGGCTGCGTCCGCCTGCGGTAAATCTTCCCATAAGTAAAACCTCCGATTGTAAGATGTATTCATCATATCACTGTTTTTTTAGCGTGTCAAGACGCAACAGTTTCCTTGTACTATATATAGACGCTTTTTTCTTCGAAAAATTCGCCTTTTTTCGAATTTTTCAAAAATATTTTTTGTGCCGTGATGAATTGACATTTGCGCCGAAATGTATTACAATTAAATCAACTAAAACCTCAAGGAGACAAACTATGAAAGTCGGAATTTGTGCACCCCCTCAATACTGGGAGGCTGCAAAGCAAACAGGATATGATCACGTGGAATGGAACTTCTCGATTGTTGCGACCTACACCGAGGAGCAGATGAAGGAATACATCTCTCTCAAGGATTCGCTTGGATTGCTGGTTCCCTCCTTCAACGGCTTCTTCCCCGGCGGACACCCTATGTTCGACGAGGATCAGGCAGGCATTGAAGCATGGGTGCGCGAGTACGCCAAGGACGGCTTTGCGCGCGCGGCTCGCTTTGGCGCTGACGTAGCGGTCATGGGCTCGGGCTATGCGCGTAACATTCCCGAGGGCATGGATCCCGAGATGGCAAAGGAGCGCTTTGCGCGCCTGATGTACATTCTTGGCGAAGAGGGCAAGCAGGCAGGCGTACGCGTTGCCATTGAGCCGCTGCAGAAAAAGGAAACCAATTTCCTGCACACGCTGGAGGATGGTGCCGAGATCTGCCGCATGGTCAACCACTCCCACGTGGGTCTGACGCTGGATATTTTCCATATCTGGGCAGGCGGTGAACCGCTTTCCAACATTGAAAAATACAAGCAGCACATCTTCCACGCGCACATTGCACGTCCGCAGGCTGACCGCAAGGCTCCCACGATCGACGACCTTGCAGATTGCCTTGTTTGGCGCGACGCGATGCGCGCCATCGGCTACGACGACAAGATCTCGCTCGAGCCTGTCTACTCCCCCGACTTTGTTGGAGATATCACGGGCGCTTATCCCGTGCTCAAGGAATTTCGTTAGTCGAACGGGAGTCGAACCTCTAGCCACACGGAAGCCGAGTTGAATAGCCTTACGGTGATGCATTTATGTGTCTTGCGCAAAAGCTCACCTCGTAAGATTTTTATCTTACTTCAGCTCGCTTTCACACAATCCATCAAAAATGCCTACACCGTAAGGTGCGAGCAGTTTTGCCATAGCAGATTTATTCCAGCCCAAAAGCTCTTGGCGCAGGATATACAGGAAGTATCTCCAAGCAAAGAGCTGAAGGGATGGGAAAAATCTGCATGTCAAAACCTATTTAACTCGGCTTTCGTGTGGCTACTGCCCGACGACGATGCATTTTCGCATCTTCCGGCGTGCTTTCACTCGCAAGATTGATATCTTGCTTCGCAAAATCTATCAAAAATGCATTCGCCGACGGGTGCGAGCAGTTTTGACGCAGCAGATTTATTCGAGTCCAAAAGCTTTTCCCGCAGGGCATATAGGCAATATGTCCAAGGGGAAAGATGCAGGAATCGGAGAAATCTGCACGTCAAAACCAACTTGGTTCGGCTCCCGTTCGGCTAAAGGAGAAATACGATGGAAAACTACCAAGTCACACCCGATATGCTCCATCTGACCAAATACGAGGTCTATGGCAAGCTGCCCGACCTCTTTACCTTTGACGACGGCACGCGCATGACCTCGCCTGCACAGTGGGAGGCACGCCGCGCTGAGATCTACAAGCAGGCGGTGGAGCTGCAATACGGTACCATGCCGCCCGCGCCCGAGGTATTCGAGGTGCAAGAGCTTTACATCGGCGGCAAGGGGCATCACAACACCTACCGCATTACGGCAGGCACCAAGCAAATGCAAGTCTCCTTTACCGCGAGACTGTTTTTGCCTGACTGGGGTGTTGCCACGCCCACAGCGCTGCCCCCCGTCATTGTCAACGGTGACCTTTCCTTTGAGGATATCTACGACAAAGAATATCTGCACGCAGCACTTGACGAGGGTATTGCCTGGATGATGTTTGACCGCACAGAGATCGTTCCGGACATTCAGTTCAAGGGACGCGGCATCGGGGAGTTGCACGAGGTTTATCCCGAATACACCTTCGGTGCGATCGGTGCATGGGCTTGGGGATATTCCCGTTGCGTGGACGCGCTGGAGCAGATTGGGCTGACCAACCCCGACATGGTGGTGTTCACAGGTCACTCCCGTGGCGGCAAGACCGCTGCGCTTGCAGGTGCGCTGGATCAGCGTGCCGTGATCGTCAACCCCAACGAGACCTGCGCAGGCGCTTGCTCCTGCTACCGCCTCTATCTGGAGGGCAACTACATGGGCAACGATGACCCCGACCGCCCCTTGATGCAAAAGCGCAGCGAACGCCTTTGCGATCTGTGGGCAAACTTTGATTTCTGGATGGGTCCGGAGCTGGGACAATACGCAGACCGCCCCGAGGATCTTCCCTTTGACGCGCACTCGCTCAAAGCCATGATCGCCCCCCGCACGCTGTTCGTCTCCGAGGCAGCAGGTGACCTTTGGTCCTGCCCCATCGGCTCATGGCAGACCACGCTGGCTGCCGGTGAGGTGTTCAAATATCTGGGCGTGCCCGAAAACCTATACTGGTACTACCGTCCCGGTGTTCACGGACACAAGCCGGTGGACGTACAAATGCTGGTCAATATCATCAAGCAAAAGACACTGGGCACTCCTGCGGATGAAAAATTCTTCCATACCTCGTTTGAGCAGCCCGAGCTGATCTTTGATTGGCGCGCACCCGAGACTTGATTTGTGAAAAACCTTATAAAAAGCAGGACTCCGTCCTGCTTTTTTGTATCAAAGGGAGAACTTGCCCCAGCATCCTTGACCTTTGGCGAAATTTGTCTTATAATGGAAGCGTCCAAATATAAATAAAGGAGAATTTTGCAGCATGAAATTCACCAAGATTCTGGCTCTTTGCTTAGTTGCTTTGATGATGCTGGCAGCATTTGCCGCATGTAACGACGGCAACAGCGGCGACGAGACCACCGAAGGCACCACCCAAGGCACTACCGAGGGCACTACCGAAGATACTACCGAGGAAACGACCGAAGGCACTACCGACCCCGAGCAGCCCGAGATTACCACCATCACCATTGCCGAAGCGCTTGAGCTTTGCGGTGAAGAGGGTAACGTAACCACTGAAAGATACTACATCCGCGCAACCATCGTATCCATTACCAACGCAGCCTACGGCGCTATGATCATTGCCGACGAGACCGGTGAGATCCCCGTTTACGGCACCTACAGTGCTGACGGTGAGATCAACTACAGCGCAATGGAAGACAAGCCCTACCGCGGTGACGAGGTTCTGCTGCATTGCATTCTGCAGAACTACAACGGCACCAAGGAGGTCAAGAACGCACGCCTGATCGAGTTCAAGCACGTTGAGGTCAGCGTGGATCTGAACGAGTACACCGACATGTCCATCTCCGACGCAAGAGCGGCTGACAAGGGCACCAAGATCAAGGTGGACGGCGTAGTTGCAAAGATCACCTTTGCAAACGGCTACAAGCCCAACGGTCTGTTCTTGGTTGACGATACCGCTTCCATCTACGTCTTTGACAGCGATCTTGCCCAGAGAGTTTCCGAGGGCGACAAGATCACGGTTGCAGGCGAAAAGGATTACTGGATTCTGGATTCCGAGCAGAACAATGCCGCTACCTTTGGCTACAAGGGCAGCTGCCAGCTGGCAAACGCTCACCTGATTGAACAGGACGACTCTCAGGACTATGAATTTGACAAGTCCTGGATCACCGAGACCTGCATCAAGGATATGCTGGAGATTCCTGTAACCGAAAACGTAACCACCACCATTTTCAAGGTAACTGCACTTGTAGCAAAGAAGCCCGGCAACGGCTTTGTAAACTACTACTTCTACGATTTGGACGGCAAGACCGGCAACTACACCTACACCCAGTGCAACGGCGGTGACTTTGAGTGGCTGGACGAGTTTGACGGCAAGATCTGCACCGTTTACCTCTCCCCCATCAACTGCAAGTCCACCAACAGCGATTGCTACTACCGTCTGGTTCCCATCAAGGTCATCGACGAGGGCTTTACCTTTGACGTGGCAAACGCTCCCGCACATGCACTCAAGTACTATGCAATGGATCAGTTCTTTGCAGAGTACGGTGCTGACCCCGCATTTGAGGTTGTCACCTCGGTTTCCTCCGAGCTGCTTGGCTTCAAGGGCGTTACCCTTTCCTACTCCTCTTCCGACGAGAGCGTGCTGAGCTTTGCAACTGCTGACGGTAAGACCGTAATGCACTGCAACAACCCCGGCAAGGTGACCGTGACCGTAACCGCAACGCTTGGCGAGAACAGCGTCAGCGATACCGTTGAAATTACCGTAAACGTAACCCCCACCGTTGACGCAGACAACGTCAAGACCGCAATCGATGCAGCGCTTGGCGAGACCGTGACCATCAAGGGCATTGTTGGTCCTTCCCTGGTCAACAAGACCGGCTTCTACCTGATCGACGAGACCGGTGTGATCGCAGTGCAGACCACCGCTGACGTGATGGCTACGCTGCAGATCGGCAACGAGGTTGTTCTGACCGGTGTTCGTCACATCAACATCAAGGATACCACCACCCACTGCATAGGTCAGACCTGCATCAACAACGCAGAGATCGTGGTCAACCTCTACGGCAGCCATGATTACTCCACCGCTACCTTTGTCACCGACAAGACCCTGAAGGAGGTTTACGACCTTGATCCCATGGTTGATTACTCCACCACGGTATTTGTTCTCAAGGCAACCGTAACCGTTGAGGAAACCACTTACTACACCAACATTTATCTGACCGATGCAAACGGCACCAAGCTGCGCCTGTACTGCTCCAGTGCAAACCAGTACAGCTGGCTCAAGGCTTATGCAGGTCAGGAGATTACTGTTGAGGTTGCTGCCTGCAACTGGAACGACAAGGACTACTACACCGGCTGTGTACTGTCCGTTGTGACCGAAGAGGGCAAGGTATTCAATACCCTGAACTTCACTCACTAATCAAGAAAACAAAAAAGCCCTTGCATGCAAGGGCTTTTTTATTTGGAATTATGCTTGCTTCTTTTTCTTTCTCAGCATCGGCAAGGCAAGAGCGGGCAGCAAAACGGCACTGACTCCAAGCACGCTGCCGCAGCCTTCGGATTTTTGCTGCGCAGTGGTTTGCTCAGGCTCTGTTGTCGCCTCGGTCTCCCCTGTTTTTGCCTCAGTCTCCCCTGTTTTTGCCTCGGTGCTCTCCATCTCCTCAGGCAAGGGCTCGGTGGCTTCGGGCAGCTCACTCATGGCATACAGCACAAGATCCGATTCGGGGGTCAGCACCTGGCCCGGTGCGTATGCCGCGCCCTGCTCGTTGCCCCAGCACAAAAAATCAGGGGTTTTGCCAAGCTCATCGACAAGCAGCGCGGGGTCGGGCAGCGTGCATCCCTGCCCTTGTGCGATACGGATCTCATGGGTCTGCTCCCCATTTTGCAGGGTGACTGTGTAATAGGGATCGGTTGTGATGGGTGTGAATCTGCGGATCGAGACCCAGCCGCTCTTCCCCTGCTCAGTGGTAACGTATCCAAAGTTGCCCTGCACTGCCAGCACGCGGTACACAGCACCCGCCGTCAGCGAGCCTACCTTCTCTGCAGTGGATGAGGGTCCTTGGTACAGAGAGATGATGCCCTTGCCTGCGACAAAGGTGCCGGGCAGATGATCCTCTCTTCTGTAATAATCCACCTCGGGCACGTCAGCTGTCTTGTAGGCAATGCTGCCGTAGCCGACTATGTAAGCGTCGTTCAACGCATACGAATGCAGCGCCACACGGTTATCTCCGTTGCCCTCAATGGTATATACCTTGCCATCCTCACACTTCAGCACAATGCCGATGTGATCGGTGGGGCGGGAATGCGTAGCGGTCAGACTCTTATAAAAGATCAGATCGCCCTTTTTGGGGGTGTAATTGTCGGTACGGGCGTGATAGGATGCGCCTTGCGCCTCTCCCTCGTAGATAAACCAGTTTCTCCAGGAGGCGCAGGATACGTACATACCGCCCGTCAGCTCAAGGTCAACACGCGCCTGGCGCAAGCACCAGTTGACAAATGCCGCGCACCACGCATAGCCGTAGCTGACGCCGTTTCCCTCTCCGTTATCCAGCTTGCCAAACAGCACGTTATACTCCACGAAATTTTTGGAGCCGCTGCCATTCAAGCCGTCCTTCTGGGAATCGTTGTTGCCTTCGTGATAGCCAAGCTGCGAGAGCGCAACCGCAATGGTATCGGTTGCACCGTCACCCGTCAGCGTGATGGCTTGCAGGTTGTTGTAGTACAGAGTATCCTTATAGGCATCGGATACGTCGTATGAGGGCTCAACTGCCGCAGAAGCAAGGCTCAGAGCCGACGCAAGCAGCAAGCAGGACAGCAAAAGTGCCGCAATTTTTCGAATTTGCATTGAAATCCATCCTTTATTGTCATATTTATAGGGGTTTTTGTTTCCACTCCTATTATAACACAGGAAATTCTTGTTGTAAAGCCCCTGGCGCGGACAACCCCTGTGGTAATATATGACAGAACGGGAGAAAACATGAAAAAAGATTGCTTTAGGAGCGTTCTCATAAGGATGTTTTCGGAACATGGTAGGGGCGAACATCCGAGCAAGCTCGGCGGTTCGCCAGCGGGAGACCGCAGGTCTCCCCTACGGATACACATATAAAAACCGGCGGAGAACTTGTTTTCTCTGCCGATTTATGATATAATATATTCAGCATGAAAGGGGTATGGGCTTTGCCCTATGCCTTTGTAATACAAAGGCGAAACCGGCGATAAAACAAAACAGTAATAAGGATGTGGAGAACGGGGGCGCTTATGAAGAAAAATACATGGATTGATACATTAAAAGAACTATTAAAAGAACTGTCTATTATACCATTGTTTGCTTTGTTTTTAGCGATCATTTTACTTATTGGATATTTGCTTCCTGATGGTTTATTGAAAAATCTACCCTTTGAGGTTTTGTGTGTCCTGGGTGTAATTGTTATACTCGGGGTTTTATATGCCATCTGCTGCATCGTCGCGCGAATACAAAAAATCAGAGCAAAGAAAAACAAAACCACACTGGATAAAGATAAGAGCTCCGATTTATAGAATATAACAAAACCTACCCCGACAGACATTGAAATCTGTCGGGGTTAATCTTTGTCTTCTGCGTTGCATTTATACCTTTGCGGACCGTCGAGGATCTCGCTGCGGCTCGGTCACACTCGCGTTCTGACATGCCACCGGCATGTCATTCATTGCGCTCGTGCCGCTTCGCTACGCCGGTCCCTACAAGGAGAATGGTAACATCCTTATGAGAACCGGTCTTTCGCAGCTCTTTTTTTATCAATTCCCGCCTTTGCGCAGCAAATCCAGCTCTTTTTGCATCTGCTCCAGCTTCTGCTCCAGACGCGAGATCTCCTCGCGCACAGGGTCAGGCACGTGCACCTGGTCAAGATCGGTGTTCTGTGCATCCACGCGCGAGCCGTCACGCTTGACCACGCGTGCGGGAATGCCCACAGCCGTGCTGTTTTCGGGAATCTCTTTGAGCACCACCGCGCCCGCGGCAACCTTGCTGCCATCCGCAATGGTAAAGGGGCCGAGCACCTTGGCGCCCGCTCCTACCAGCACACCGTTACCCAGTGTGGGATGTCGCTTGCCGAGATCCTTGCCCGTGCCGCCCAGCGTCACTCCCTGATACAGCGTGCAATTATCGCCAATCTCCGCTGTCTCACCAATCACAACGCCTGCACCGTGGTCAATCACCAAGCCCTTGCCGATGGTGGCACCCGGGTGGATCTCCACCCCCGTGAAAAATCTTGCCAGCTGGCTGACCAATCTTGCCGAGAAATAATGCTCGGACAGATACAGCCTGTGCGAGACGCGGTACGCAAGCAGCGCATGCACGCCCGAATACAGCAACAAAACCTCCACGTCGCTCTTGGCAGCGGGGTCGCGCTGTCTGACCGCTTCAATATCCGTGCGGATCTCATCGATCGCACCCTGCAGCTCTGCCGAAATGCGCTCGGTCAGCGGCTGCGTTTTTTGCTTGACTGCCTCGGCACAAAGAATCATGCCACCGCCGATCTGCGCCAAAATATCTTCTATTCGCTCTGTGTTCATGATCCCCTTTACCTCCTTTATGCTATGCATTTTATTCGCCAACCTCTTTCAGATATGCAGCCGAAACGTAATAAATCTTGCCGTCCATGAGCACGCGGTTCCAATTCTTGCCAAGACCCACGCAAGTAACCTCTTGCCCCGGCGTCAAGTAAAGCACAGTGGTCTTTTCACCGCCGCGCGTGCTGGGCTCGGTGCGCATACGCACGTTGCCGGTGGTCTTCATGGTCATATACGTCTCGGTAAAGGACTCGCCAAGCTCGGCTTCGAGCTCGTAATTGATCTCGTAATCCCCCGAGGGCGCCTCGGTTTCGGGCTCTGTGGTGGTGGGGACTTGGGTCTCATCCATTGCAAAATACTGTGCAATGCCTGCAGCAAGCGCTTGTGCCGCCTTGGCAGCAAAGCCCTCGTCCGCCATGATCGCCTCATCCTCTGCGTTAGTCAAAAAGCCCATTTCCACAATGGTGGTGGGCACACTTGCCCAGTTGATGCCCGTCATGGTGTCGGTTTCCCAAAGGCGATATTCACCGATTCCCGTGCCCTGGCAGAATGCCTGCAGCATGATCTCGGAAAGACGGCGGCACTCTTTGTAAATATTGGCATTATAAGGATTCTGCTCGGTCTGGCAGATGGTCACCGCGCCCTTGAGCGAGGTGCTCGCATCTCCGTTTGCATGAATGCGGAGATTGACGTGCGCGCCTACCTTGTTGGCAAGCTGCGCGCGCTCGGCATTGCTGATTTCCACCTCGTTGGTCTCGCGCACCATCACCACGCAATAGCCCTGCTTTACCAGCACGTCGCGCAAAGCCAGCGCCACGCGCAAATTGAGCTCATACTCGGCAAGCCCGGTCAGCGCTCCTTGCGTGCCGCCCGTTACCTTTGCCTTGTACGTATCCGATCCGGGTCCGTCCGGCTCGGTCTCGCTCATGGCATGCAGCTGGTGTCCCGCGTCAATGACAATGATCTTGTCCGCATTCGCGCCGCTGCCGCGATACGTAATGCCCGTACCCTGATGTGCCTGCCCCGTATATTCGGTATAAACCACCTCGGTTGCCTCAGTTTCATGCTCGGTCTCGCTTTCCTGCGTCTGCTCCTCCGAGGGCTGATCGGGCAGGTATTTTGCTCTGTGGATGCTGATTGCCGACGCGATCAGCAGGCTGCACAAAAGCAGCGCGATCACCACAATCGTAAGTCTTTTTCTCATATCTTCCTCAAAAAATCAAATTCTTCTGACGGCAAACGGCAATGCCGTGCCCTTTTGGTAAGCCTTGATCACGGCTCTGACCTGCTCGGCACTCTCGACCGTAAACAAAAAATGCTGTGCTGTGATGCCGTGCGCTGCCAGCGCCTGCGCCTTATCCGACATGCCGGTCGGCAAGCTGTTTAGCACCAGATTGCGATGCCCATACTCATACAGCACGGGGAATCTGACCCCCTTGCGGTCCACCAGCGCAGCGCTGCCCTTGGTGCATGCCGCGCATCCGGCGCTCTGCTTGTTGACGCAGCGCTCCAGCGTCATCAGCGGCACTCTGCCGTACACGATTGCCGCAGTATTGCCGCCAAGATCGCGCAGTTGTGCCATGCTCATCTCGGCAGATGCCACCACGTCGGCAAAGCCGAGATGCTCAAGCGCTGCCACGGTCTCATTGTTTGCCACGTTCAGGCGATAATCTCCATGCAAAACGAAATCAAAGCCATCGGTCAGATACAAATGCCCGATATTGCCTACAAGCAGATGCTCTGCGCCATTTTGCTTGGCAGCGGCTAACATTTGCCTGATCTTTTCCGAATCCTCGGGGAAAATCACGGGCGGCAGCACCGCGCCGTTACAGCCGGGCACACGTTTTTCTGCCACGATTTCCAGCGGCAGATAGCGAATATCAAAATAGGAAACAGCCTCAAAGATCAGCTGCTCGGGGCGGAAAAATCTTGCCGTGCGGCTCTCGGTGCGCACGCCTTGGGGCTGTGCCAAAGATACGCGTTGTGCCTTGACGGGTGCGGGCGCGATTGCCCCTTTGATCTGCGCCTCCAGCGCCTCTGCCGCCTCGCGGCGCAGCGCGTTGAGTGCGGATGCGGCAACCATGACCTCGCCATTGATCTGCACGTCTATATGCTTTGCAACAAAGGGGGTTGCCCCCAGCTTGCCAAGACTTACCTGCACCTGATCTTTGGTGACGGGGCGCGTGTGCGCTGCCTCGGGAGATGCTCCCGTAACGCTTGCGCTGTGCCCGTTTGCCGACATACTCAGCTGCATAGGGGTATTTGCCTGCAGGATCGCCTGCATATCCACGGGGATCTTTTTGGTAATGCCGCGGAATTTTTCGATCTCGCCCGAGGCGAGCTTATCCTCGGCAGAGCGCACGCCAAGCATGCCCTCTCCGATACGGCGGCGATAGTATCCATCCGTAAATCCACCGCGCGAGAATGCGCGGCTAAGCTTTTGCATCTGCTCCTGATCCGCGCCCTTGCCACTGTCCAGAAGCTCGCGCCAGATGCGCGTGACGGTATATACGTATTCGGGGGATTTCATTCTTCCCTCGATCTTGAGCGATGCCACGCCCGAAGCAATGATCTCGGGCACGTATCTTGCCAAGGAGAGATCCTTGAGCGAGAGCGGATAAAAATCCTTACCCTTTGCATCCTTGAAGGGCAAACGGCAGGGCTGCGCGCACTCACCGCGGTTGCCGCTTCTGCCGCCTACCAGCGAGGAAAACAAGCACTGCCCCGACTGGCTGACGCAAAGCGCACCGTGCACGAACATTTCAATCTCGATCGGGCTTTGGCTTACCGCCTGCGCGATCTGATCCGCAGGCATTTCCCTTGCCAGTACCATGCGCGTAAAGCCCGCGTCGGCAAGTAACTTGCCCGCATCCCCACGGTGAATGGACATTTGCGTGCTGGCATGCAGAGGCATTTCGGGCAGAGCCTTGCGCAAAAGAAGTGCAAGACCCAGATCCGCCACGATCAGTCCGTCCGCACCTGCACGCGCTGCCTGCTCGGCTTGCGCCACAGCAGCCTTTAGCTCGCGGTCATAGACCATGGTGTTGAGCGTGACGTATACCTTGACGCCCCAGAAATGCGCCAGTGCGATTGCCTCGTACAACGCCTCAAACGTACCGAAATTATCCGCATTCATGCGGGCATGAAAAGAGCCGCCGCCGAGATAAACGGCGTCGGCTCCTCCGTCAATCGCTGCTTGCAACGCGTCAAGTGAGCCTGCGGGGCTGAGCAGTTCGGGCAAGGATTGACGATACGGCTGCATCTGATTATACATCGTTAAAGGTCAGAAGGTCGAACATCGAGCCTACACGGGAGCGATTCTTGGTCTTCTTAGCCTTGACCTTGGGAACCTCTGCTTCCTTGCTGGCGATCTCGCCAATGACCTGCGCTGCCTTGGTGTTGACAGGCTCTTCAGCCTCTGCCTCGGAGAAATCCACCTGCAGCTGCTCTGCTGCCTCGGGAGCTGCCTCCTGCTTGATTTCGGGCTCGGGCACCACCTCGGGCTCGGGCTCTGCTACGGGCTGCTCGTTATGACCCATAATGCGCTCGGTGGAAGCGGCTGCGCGCTCCAGAATATTGTGCATGATCTCGTTCTCACCCTGCAGGCGCGCGATCTCTGCTTGCAGCTCGGCGATTTTCTGCTCGCCTGCTTCAATGGTTGCCGCATCCTGATCTGCCAGCTCCTCCAGCTCTGCATTTCTTTCCTGCAAAGCCAGCTTTTCGGAGCAATACTCCAGCGCGCACAAAAGGGCTGCCTGGTTCTTGGTACAACGGTGGCTCTTGAGATTGATGTCTCTCATCTTTCTGTCCAGGATGCCGACGATCTTTTCAACCGACTCCCAGGGCGCGTCTGTCAATACGTTCATTTCCACGTCCGCAATGACCAATGTGTACTTCTTCTTCATACTGTTACCTCCGCTATATCTATGTACGTGTTTATTTTTTCACGGGATGCCTTGCAATTCGAGTGCAAAGCATGTATAATGGTATTATATAATACCAGTTATATATATTTTAATACAAAACACTCGAATTGAAAAGACCTTTTTCGTAAATTTTTCAAAAATTCGTGAAAATTTTGCAAATACCTGCAAGGAGACTGCCCATGCAAACGTCGCAAATCAAAAATCAGAGCAGCACCGCGCTTTTCGTGCCGCTTTTTTACACCGCTGCAAACAAATCCTGTGCCGATGCACTGTGCCGTATGTTGACCACGTACGGCTTTTCGGTGCGCGCAACCGACAAGCTGCGCGCAGAGGTATTGCGCGATGCTTGCCGCGCGGGTATGATCCTTGTGCTGGGCGAGCTTGGGGATGACCCGATGGAGGAGCAGCTGCGCCTGTCTGCCAAACAGAGAAAGCTTTGCGTACTGCACGCGGGCAGCCAAGAGCTCTCCCCCGATTATCCGCACACGCACGTCAAGCTTTACGAGGGCTTTGACAAAGCCCCCGATCCCGCACTTTTACACCGACTCTTTATCACGGGTCTTTGCACCTGCACGGGCGCTTTTCGTGCGGACGCCTGCCTGCCCGACGAAACAGGCAAGCTGATTACCACGGCAGTGGGTGCGCACAGCGAACGCGACGCGGACATGTGTGCGCTGGCAGAGGCTTACCTGAAAGCCGAGCTTGTTCCCTATTCGGACAAGCAAGCCGTTCACTGGCTCTCGCTTGCTGCCGAAAAGCAAAATAAAAACGCGCTTGTGACACTGGGACTTTGCTGCCTTGACGGTCAGGGCACGCAAAAGGATCCCCCGCGCGGCTTCCGCCTTTTGGAAAATGCCGCTGCAATGGGCGACAAGCGCGGACAGTACTATACCGCCGTTTGTCTGCTTGAGGGTGTGGGCACGCAGCCCGATCCCAAGAGAGCCGTACAGCTTTTGCAAGCCTCTGCCAAGCAGGAGCATGCCCACGCATCCCTGCGCCTGGGACTTTGCTACATGGATGGCATTGGCACCGCGCAAAACAAAAACAAGGCTGAACAGCACTTGGAGCAAGCCGCCGCACTTGGCAACGCAAGCGCGCACCATTACCTTGGCATGCTGTGCAAGGAGAGTGCCGAGGATGAGGTGGAGCATGAGATTGCCGCGCAGCATTTCCAAAAGGCAGCGCAGGCAGGCGTAACGCAATCCTGCTATCAGTACGCGCTGTGTCTTGCCACCGGTAAGGGCGTGCAAAAGGATCTGCCGCGGGCAGCGGAATATTTCAGACAAGCCGCGCACGACGGGATTGCCGCAGCGCAATACGCGCTTGGTACCTGCTACGAATTTGGTGACGGTGTGGAGGCCGATCTTGCCGAAGCAGTCAAATGGTACGCCCTCTCCGCCCAGAACGGCTGCGCCGACGGACAGAACAATCTGGCAGGCTGCCTGCTCTACGGCAGAGGCTGCCGCAAGGATACCGTGCTTGCCACAGATTGGCTGAAAAAGGCAGCAGATGCGCTTCACGCGGGCGCATGCTACCGCTTGGGACTTTGCTACGAGGAGGGCACGGGTGTTGCGCAAAATCTGCGCGCGGCAGCTGCTCGATACGCTGAGGCTGCAAAGCTTGGCGATCCGCATGCCAAATACCGCCTTGGCAAGCTTTGCCTGGACGGACGCGGTGTGACCAAGGACGAGAAGAAAGGCGCTTCCCTTTGCATTTCCGCTGCCATGGCGGGCTGCACGGCAGCACAATACGATACCTATCTGATCTACAAAAACGGCACGGGTGTTGCGCGCGACCCCGAGCAGGCAGCAAGATGGCTGCACGTTGCCGCACAAAGCAATGATTCGCGCGCTTGCTGCGATCTTGGCAGAGCCTACCTTTGCGGTGAGGGCTTGGTCAGAGATCCGCTTCTTGCCATCAAGTGGTTCCGCGCCTCGGTCATCTCGGGACACGCAGAGCCGGATGCCCTTTATTGGCTGGGCTTTTGCGCCTTGCACGGTGTGGGCACCAAGCAGGACCTGACCGAAGCGGTCAAATGGCTGCAGGACGGCACGCAAAGCGGCAGCGCACGCGCATCTCACCTGTACGGTCTTTGCCTGCAATACGGTGTTGGCACCGAACAGAATTGCGCGCTTGCCGTTCGCTGCTACAAGCAGGCGGCAGATGCGGGGCTTTCTTCCGCCATGCTGCGCCTTGCCGAGTGCTGCGAGAAGGGCGTTGGCATTGAGATCAGCTTCACCACTGCATACGCGCTTTACAAAAAAGCCGCCAAGCATGGCGAGGTGGATGGATTTTATCACGTGGGCAGATGCTTGCTTGCAGGTATTGGCACGCAAAGAGACCCCGAAAACGCAGTTGCCGCGCTCAAGCGCGCTGCGCACGATGGTAACCTTTCCGCCCTGCTTTTGCTGGCGGATTGCCACCGCACGGGCGTGGGCGTGACCCCCTCTACCCTGCTTTGCCGCAATCTTTTGGAAAAGGCTGCCGACGGTAAGGTGCGCACGCCCGACGACAAGGCAGAGCAGCTGCAGACCGTGGAATTCTTTGACCACCCCGACAAGCTTGCCATTGGCGAGGCGCTGTTCCGATTGGGGCAATTCCACGCAACCGGCAATATTCAAGCGCACGATTTCTCGCTTGTGACCGAATACTACGGCCGCGCCATGATCGAAGGCAACCATAATGCCATGGATGAAATGGCTCGCATTTTTGCCGCAGGACAATCGGTGGAGCAATACTATCAAGCGCCCCCCTCGGGCACAACCGCGCCGGTCAACGAGGCGCGTCGCATGGAGGCTGTCAACCGCATGGGTGACCTTTGGTTCTTTGGCCAGCAGCTGCCCAAGAACATGCCGCTGGCAGTGGCATGCTTCCGCATTGCCGCCAAGGGCGGTAACGTGGCGGCAAGCTATAGCCTTGGCTGGTGCGAAAAGCACGGTAAGGGCACGGCACAGGACCTTGCCGCTGCGGTCAAGCACCTGAAATTTGCTGCGGATGCGGGACATCCGCACGCCTGCTTCAGCCTTGGCGAGTGCTACGAAAACGGTGAAGGCGTGGCAATTCGCAGCAAGCACGAAGCCATAGCCCTTTACAAAAAAGCCGCTGCCAAGGGGCACGCAGGTGCCGCCAAAAGGCTGCGCGAGTTGGAAAAATAAAAAAGCCATGAATGTACGGCGGAATTCTATTGCATTTTTCCAGGTTGCCATGTATAATGAATTCAAGCGCATATCTTCTACGCCAATGTTATCTATATAGTAACAATCAAGTAACATACAGTGAAAGAGGAAATAGTTTGTATTGCCTAATATCTGCTTTAGAGTGACATTAGTGTACGCCCCAAATAACACATCATGTACAAAGAAAGGATTAAAAATGACTACTTACAGAACAAAAATTGTTAAGATTATTGGCGTATGGATAGTATTGCTTATAGTATTCATGTTCAACTACAGCAACATTGCCATTACAGTAGCCGCCGAGCCGGATTCTTCCTTGCCTGATCATATTACTGACCTCATTGTTCCGGATGGCATATATGCTATTATAAACGTAGCTTCCGAGAAATGGATGGATGTGCGTTATAATTCCTCGGTGCCTGGTGCGCATATGCAGCAATACGCATATCCCTCTTCTCCTGCTGATGGGAATGCGCCCTACGGGCTATACCGTATCACACGTATTGAAGACTCTGGCAGATATGTAATACGGTTATTATTAAATGAAACGTTAACTTTTGAGTATGTGGGAGACGAAATAACAACCAAAGTAATTCCAGCTTTAGATAGAGAAGTGGCTCCAGAAGATACATATAGAATTGTACCTAGAGGGGACGGACATTATACATTGCAGCAATATGGTGAGGAATCATATATTTGTTGCGGTGACTTGGATGCTTCTGGAAGTGCCTCAGGAACCCGATCATATTTGACCACAACAACAAGCAAAACTTCTTCTGTCTCACAATGGATGCTTCAGCCATATCAAAAAATGCTGAAAACCGGAGCATACTGGATCTCCAACGACGTATCAATTCCAATTGGTACAAATCCACGCATTATGGATGCAGAAGGCCCTTCATTCGCTGAAGGGACTGTAATTCAGCAATGGAAAAGCCCCAATCCAGATCCGATAATGTATCACCCGCAAATTTGGATCGTGCGAAATATCGGATGCGGTTATTACACAATATCTCACTCTCGGAAGTTTGACATGTACATGTCATATCATAATGACGCTATAAGGCTAAATGAATGCATGGACTCCGATGTTGGCGAGGAATATTCCATTCAATGGAAAATAGAAGGAAATACGCAAAGTGGATATTGCATCACAAGCAGATCTGACCCTACCAAATCTATAGCCGCACCTACAAGTACTGCCAACGGTCAAAATTTGACATATGCTTCCGCACCAGTAGAAAATAACGGACTGAATCTCTGGGATTTCAACAGGATTGATGAAGTGTATATCATGAGTATATGTACATCTTACAACACAAGTTTCCATATAGATGAGAATGGTAATGAAGTTGGACAACATCCGTTGGACTTCGGTCATTCTTGGATAAAATTCGAGAATTTATCGATTTTAGAAATCACTTTCGGTTCCGCTCCCGTCGATTATAACGAGCACATAACTGTCGGAGGATGGGGGAATCAACGCCCAGATCAGATGTGGTATAATTTGGAACGATATTTCGCTTCCAACATGACCACTGATACATATGGTAGATACATATCTGTTTTGATCCGAAAAGACAAATTACTATTAGCTAGCAATTATATTAGACAAAAGCAAGCCAATGACTGGACGATAATTTTTCAAAACAATTGTGTGAATTTCGCAACCGGATTATGGCGTGAAGTAATGGGGTCAGGATTCGAGAATATATCAGCAACACCGGAGGCTCTATATACCGCTATGGGTTCATACAGTTATTGTATTGATGGCATTGTAACCACCAGGGGAGAATGGCAAGGCTACTACAAAGATGATAAACTTCATAAAGTTGACAGCAGCGATATAAGCAATATCCCCTCTTCCGCTGCAACCTTCCCTAATAATCTAATTGTTAATGATCCCTATGTTACAAAAGGCATAGCGGAGGACACAACACTTTCGATTGATCTTGAAAAGGCGACAGATGCTCATATAGAACTCCGTACAGAAATAATTCAGGAGAAGGAGAACGACAACCATGACTAAGAAAAGACGAATCTTTCATATCATTTTAATTATTCTTTTAGAGATCAACGCCATATTGTCGTGCTTTCACACTTTGGCTTGGGCACATAATTGGAACTGGTTTTGGAACTGGGGGTAAAGATTATGGCAAAACAGAAGCATGCAAAAAAAATATTTGGAGTTATGAGCATACCTCAGCTCATAATATTTTCCATTCTCATCATCCCTGTTTTGGTTAACCTTGTATTATTTCTCATTTGGTTCTTTTGATTACGGGCAAGAAAGGAGCTTCATGCATGATAAATCACAATGATTATCAAACAAAAACAGAACAGCCCCTCCCAGCGCAGGAGGTTCGCATATCCAACGAAGAGCTTATGTATATCATTTTAGAACTGATTCTGGCAATTCCTC
Source organism: Oscillospiraceae bacterium (assembly GCA_015065285.1). Lineage (GTDB taxonomy): Bacteria > Bacillota > Clostridia > Oscillospirales > CAG-272 > SVQP01. The sequence continues at coordinate 19,567 of SVQP01000033.1, forward strand.
TGGTCATCACCTTCTTCATCTTCTCAGTTATCATTGTTTGAGAAGCCAAATGTGAAATCTGATATTTACGGTGGTACAATATGAAAAAAAAGACTGCAAATACAATTATGTGGATACTGCTGATATGCACGTTGCTGAGTCTGGGATGGATTATTTCCTTCACGATTGTGGTGTACTTTCCCCATCTTATTATGATATAAACCAAAAAGCGAAGGAGCAATACGCTCCTTCGCTTTTTCAATATCATCTGACGTCAAATGAGAATATTCTGTACTGCTCACAACCGTGTGTGGCAAGCGGCACAATTCTTACGGTCTTGACGCGCCAATCCACGCAGTGTCGGACAAATCTTTGGCGATTGTCAGTCACGTGCAAACAGAATTGCTCACCCGATTCGCTCTCTCCCTCAATGCGGTACTCGCGCACCAGAGTGTGCGGCACGCAATACTTGGTTTGCACCAAGGGATAGTTGCAGGGCATGTTATCATAATTGCGGTCAAGATCACTATCAAATACCAGACGGATCTGCGTGATCTGCTCGTCCTTGTCAAAGGTGTAGCTGATGCTCTGTCCTGCCTTGCCGCTCCATACGTTCTGCTCGCCGCGGTCATGTCCGTTGCGCACCACCTCTGCGCTGCACTGCGCAGTGCGAGAGCGCGCGGGGATCTCTCTTGTATGCCATGGCAGATAGCAATCGTCATCCATCAGGCTCTTTTGCAGCTTGGGCACGTCCACGTCCGCAACGTGACAGCCATCCTGCACCGCCTGCGCGACCGCCGTGCCCAGCGCCTGACCCAACACCGCGCAGGTTGCCATGACGCGCGAAGAGGAAAGGGCTGCGTGCGAAACGCTGATATTGCGCCCTGCAAACACCAGATTGTCAATATTGCGCGAGATCATGCAGCGCAGCGGCAAGCCCCACGGGGTGGGTGCGGGGTGATGAATGGTAGGATGCCCCTCGGTATAATAAAAGCCTGCAGGAAAATGATCATCCATGGTCCAGCCTGCATAGGCAACCATGTCGTCAAAGCGTCCCTCTGCCTCCACGTCATTCTGTGTGACCACGTATTTGCCCAGATATCGCCTGCTCTCGCGCTTACCCGGCAAAAAGCCGATCCATTCCAGCTCCCAGTTCTCCACGCCATGGTCACCGTGATTCTTCATGTGATCCCACACACCGTAGCAGATCTTGAGCAGCTCGTCGCGGCAGCGATCGGTATCGTGAATGCAGTCCCATTCACCGCCTACCTCAATCCACCAGAAATTGCTCTCCTTGTGATGCGATTTGTGCGGCAGATCGGCATCGGTGGGGTAGGTGTACGCCCACGTGGGCGGAGTGAACTTGACGGGATGGTCGGTCTCGCGGATCTGGAACAGGCAGCTCATGCCCATGGTCTTTTTATCTGCCTGGTCGGGCGGAATTCTCTCACCGTATTCCGACTTGGCTTCGCGCCCGTACGTGTGCTCCGCTCCGCTCAAAGGAGCCAAGATCGAATCTCCCGAGCAATCTGCAAAGTAAGTAGCCTTGATCTCGTGAAAGGTCTCTGCACACGACTGCCATGCTTTGATGCTCACTATGCGGTTGCCATCCATGCAGGCGTCCAGGCAAGAGGTGTTGAGCAGCAGCGTCAGATTTTGCTCCGCCATTGCTTTTTCATACAAAACGCTATCCCAGATGGGGAATTTCTGCCCCGGATTCTGATAATAGTTCTCAAGCATCAACTCCTCAACAATGCCGCTCTCACGGTTGCCTTCCCCGTTCGCGCCGCACACCCACATGCGGATCTCACTGGATGCGTTGCCGCCAAGCACGGGTCTGTCCTGCACCAGGATGACCTTGATGCCTCGTCTTGCCGCGGCAATGGCGCAGCAAAGCCCCGAAAGACCGCCGCCTACCACGCAAAGATCGGTTTGATAAGAAAGATGCTTCATAATCCCTTTACTCCTTGATCAGATTTTTTGCCCAAAAGCCGGACTTGACAAAGAAGAATCCGATGATACACTTGACAAGCTCCAGCGAGAGCACGATGCCATACATGGGAACCAAAGGTATATCGGTCAGGTGCCCCAGTATCAGTGCAAGAGGCACGCACAAAAACCACATAAAGCCGCTGTCAAAGGCAAAGACAAACAGCGACCTGCCGCCCGAGCGCAACGTAAAATAGGTGGAATGCGCAAAGGCATTGAAGGGCAGGATCACGCCTGCGATGCGGATCATTTGCACGGCGAGCGCGCGGGATTCCTCCGACACCTCGGAGAACAGCTGCGGAAACAAGGGGGCACTGAGCGCCATGATGCCGCCGATCACCGCGCATGCGGCAGTGGAGGTGAAGATCAGGCGCGAATCCGTGATCTTTGCCTCTTCGATCTCCCCTGCTCCGAGCTTTTGCCCGACCATAATTGCCACGGCATTGCCAAGCGCGATCATGGCAATACCGAACATATTACTCATGGTACTGGTGATACCGTACGCGCCCACCGCCTCGGTGCCGCGCAGCGAATAGCACTGTGCCAGCACTGCCATGCCGCCCGACCACATCACCTCATTCAAAAGCAGTGGCAAGCCCTTGACAGCGATTTTTCCGATCAGCTCGCGCGGCAAAAGCAGTGTGCGGTACAGCCCCTTGGCAAAGGGATTTTTCTTTTTATTTCCGTGGGTATACACTACCAGAATCGCAAATTCCACAAATCTCGCGGCAGCCGTTGCGATCGCAGCGCCCTGCACACCCAGCTCAGGAAGTCCGAAATTTCCGAAGATAAGCAGATAGTTACCAATCAGGTTTACGATCAGTGCAACGCAGCCTGCCACCATGGGCGGAATGGTTTTTCCCGTCTCGCGCAGCGAGGAGGCATACACCATACTCAGCGCATGCGGAACCATGCAGATCATGATAATGTGCAGATATTTCAAGCCGTATTCGGTAGTCAGCGCAAGATCAACGCCTTCTTCCGCATCGTTCAGGTACAGTGAGATCAACTGCTCACCGCCAAAGCCGAACACCAAAGCACCGATCAGCACCACCGCACCCGCTGCATACAGCTTAAAGCGAAAGGCATTGCGCACACCCTCGTGGTCACCGTGTCCGTGGAACTGTGCCGAGAAAATGCCCGCGCCCGCGATTGAGCCGAACACGCAAATGACGTACACGAACACCAGCTGGTTGACAATGACCACCGCGTTATATTGCTCGGTGCCGGTGTGCCCGATCATAACATTATCCAAAAGGGAGACAAACTCCGTAATGCCGTTTTGCAGCATGATGGGAAGCGCAACCATCAGCAAGGTCTTGTAAAACGCGCGATCCCCAATCAATCTGTTAGGTTTGATAAGTGCCATGGGTCCTCCGAAGAAACGTAATCTCTTATCATTTTATCACGTTTTATGGGATAAGTCAATGCCATTCGCTCTTGACATGGCAAATCTTCCCGCCCTACAATATTGACAAACGTCACGCCTATGTGCTATAATGTAGTTTGGTAAACTATGAGAACGAGGTTTGATATATGAAAGTCGGTTTTATTTCCCTTGGCTGCTGCAAGAATCAGCTGGATACCGAGGTCATGCTGCACCACGTTGCCGAGGCGGGATACGAAATCACGCCCGAGGACATTGAGGCAGACGTGATCATCGTCAACACCTGTGCCTTTATTGAAAGCGCCAAAAAGGAAGCCATTGACAACATTCTGGACGTGGCATGGCTCAAGGAGCACCGCGACCTCAAGGCGATCATTGTCACGGGCTGTCTTGCCGAGCGTTACGGTGAGCAGATCATCCAAGAGATGCCTGAGGTGGACGCCGTGCTGGGCGTTGGCTCGATCCACAATATCGTGGAAGCCATTCAAGCCGTGACTGCAAAAATTCCGCAAAAATATTTCTCCAAAGAGGACAAGAACACGGTAGCCCTTGGCGGTGACCGCGTGCTGACCACCCCCGAATACGCCACCTACCTCAAGATCGGTGAGGGCTGCGACAACCGCTGCGCTTACTGTGCAATCCCGGGCATTCGCGGCAAGTTCCGCTCGCGCCCCATCGAGGAGCTGGTAGAGGAGGCTGTACAGCTGGAGGCGCTGGGTGCGCGCGAGATCTCGATCATTGCGCAGGACATTACCCGCTACGGTCTGGATCTGTACGGTGAATACCGCCTGCATGCGCTGCTGCGCGCCATTACGGACGCCACCAAGCAGGTACGCCTGCGTTTGCTCTACTGCTACCCCGACAAGATCACCGACGCGCTGGTTGCCGAGATCCGCGACAACGATCGCATCATCAAGTACATCGACATGCCCATTCAGCACATCAGCGACCATATGCTCCGTGCAATGAACCGCCACGGTGACAGCGCTATGATCAAGGATGCCATCGCGCGCCTGCGCGCAATTCCCGGCATGACCTTGCGCACCACCTTTATCGTGGGCTTCCCCGGTGAGACCGAGCAGGATTTTCTTGAGCTTTGCGAATTTGTCAAGGAAGCGAGATTTGACCGCCTTGGCGTGTTCACCTACTCGCGCGAGGAGGATACTCCCGCCTATGATTTCCCCGATCAGATTGACGAGCAGATCAAGCAGGACAGATATGATATCATCATGAAGGAGCAGATGCTGATCGGCGCTGAGCTCAATGAGCAAAAGATCGGCCAGGTTGTGCGCGTGCTGTGTGAGGATTACGATCCCGTCAGCGAGACCTGCTATGGCAGAAGCGATGCCGATGCCCCCGATATTGACGGCAAGGTCTATTTCCGCGCTGCCATCCGCCCCGCGCCCGGCTCTTACGTCAACGTACAGATCTCGGACGTCATTGACTACGATTTGTTCGGCGAAGCCGTACAGTAAGAAAGAGAGGATACAAGAATGAAAATGAATCTTCCCAACAAGCTGACCATTCTGCGCATGATCATGGTACCCATCTTCATGGCAGTCATGGCTGTTCCCGAGCTCTTTGAGATCGGTGAGACTGCGCACGTCATTTGCAACATCGTGGGTGTGGTGCTGTTCGTTGCCGCTTCCCTGACCGATATGCTGGACGGCAAGATCGCCCGCAAATACAACCTGGTGACCAATTTCGGCAAGTTCATGGACCCGCTGGCTGACAAGCTGATGGTGATTGGCGCGATGCTCATGATCCTTTACAAGAGCGACTACGAGGCAATTCACCCCGTATTTATCTGGGCAACCGTTGCGGTGATTTTCCGTGAGCTGACCGTGACCGGCATCCGCATGCTGGCGGTACAGGGCGACGGCAAGGTCATTGCCGCCAACATGCTTGGCAAGATCAAGACCGTTTTGCAGATCGTTTGCATTTGCGCTGTGATCATTGAGCCGCTGATCTATCAGATCCCCGGCATTGCCTTCCCCGAGTTCCTGACCCAATACGTGCCCGTTTCCATGGTGACCACCGTTGCCATGATCGTGATCACGGTTTGGTCCGGCATCAACTACGTTGTGGGTGGCGCCAAGTATATCAGACCCGATCAATAAAATATGACAATCAAAGCCCGCTGCGCAAGCAGCGGGCTTTTATCATCTTTATGATTGATTTCTATACAAGATTCATTTTTGGTTGCTTTTCGACAGACCAACGACAATGCTGTCCGGGCTGATATAAGCCTCCCCGTTGGGAGTGCCCGTTTTGGGGTCGTAATGATTGCTTTGATCATTGAACCAAGGCTCTTGCTGCTCTTGCTGCTCTTGCTCTGCCTTCTTCTTTTTGCCAAAAAGCTTCTTAAAAATGTTCATGGCAGACCTCCTTGTCATACATTTTTCCTTTTAAACGATATCAGTTCTGCGCAATGTCCATCGCGACCGTGCATTCCATCGAGTTGTCGTTAGGCAATGACTCGGCGTGCCCCAGTGAACCTTCGTGCGCATTGTTATACCAGCACTCTTGCTGATCTTCTTGCTCTTCTTTCTTTTTGAAGATGCTGAAAAATTTCTTGAAGATATTCATAACAGACCTCCTATGGTCTTTCTTTGTTTTCATTTTATCACGATACTTGGCGATTGTCAACACTTTTGCAACGAAAAAGCACCCCTGCACTGTTGGTGCAGGGGTGCAATTTTATATTGCTTTTTTGTAATTTCCGTAAATTACTTCAGAGCAGCCTGTGCAGCAGCCAGTCTTGCGATCGGTACACGGAAGGGAGAGCAAGAAACGTAGTCCAGGCCAAGGGTATGGCAGAACTCTACGGATGTGGGGTCACCACCGTGCTCACCGCAGATACCGATGTGCAGCTTGGAGTTGTTAGCGCGGCCGTCGGTGCAAGCCATCTTCATCAGCT
>SVQP01000002.1 GCA_015065285.1 Oscillospiraceae bacterium
CGTTCTCGGTCTCGCGAATATCGGTCTTGAAGGCAGGAACCTGATGTCCGAAGAAGTTCTTCTCAAATTCCTCCATCGCTTTGAAAGGGTCATAGGAACCAAGAAAATGGTTGTTGCGTGCAAAGGGCGTAAGTTCAAACATAACAGAATCCTCCTTATAGATTTTGTGTTTATAGTATTTGTTGAAAGGATGATTTTAATTCGAGATCCAAGCGCCTTTCGAACCTTTTCCTTTCACGATTATAGTGTAAACCTAAATTGTTTCATAATTGCTATAGAAAAATGTCATAATTGTAAATATTAGCACTCTTGCGTGAAGAGTGCTGATAAAGACCAAGCCAAAATGAACAACAAAATTATTTAGACGCAAAATCGTTAGCAAATTAATGCCGCGTATGCTAAAAATTAGCGGCTATATCATGATTTATTCTGCTTACGTAAACCTCTTCTTACACGATTGATACGACGTTCAAAGTCACCGTTGTCAATATAGATTTTCTCAATAAAATGAAAAAGTGATAATTTCTCAGATATTTTGAGGGCTGACGATTGATTTCGTCAGCCCTCGCTCTATATCAGAATCCCAATTTGTGAATTAAAGATAATTCACCGCTAAGATCACGACGCTCGTGACGATCATGACGATACCGACCACGCGATTTAAGGTTTTGGCATTAGCCTTGTTGGCAATTTTGGCGGCAATTCTCGCCCAAACAAGCGTAAACACAACGCACAACACGAGGCAAAGGATATCGGGCATTCCTCCGATCACAAAATGGCTGACACCTCCGGTCAAAGCAGTAAACGCCATAATAAACACGCTCGTGCCAACCGCCAAGTGCATAGGATATCCAAGGAAAGAGGTCAGAACAAGAAGTAGCATCATTCCGCCGCCTGCGCCTGCAAAGCCGCAGATAAATCCGACGAATATACCGCCGACGATTGCCTTGATCAGTCTGCTTTTGGGGGAGCTTTCTTCCAATTGCTCCCTCGTTTTGTTGACGGGCTTTAAAAGAAAGCGCAAGCCGATTATAATGAGTGCTATCTGCATCGTGCCGCTCATAGCCTGTTCGGGTAAAAAGCTTGCTATGAAGCTGCCGATCATCGTTACGACCAACACGCTTATAAGCAAAGGTAAGCTGTTTTTTATATCTAAGTTTCCACTTTTCTTATAGGTATACGCACTGACAAGGCTTGCCAGAACGTCGCTGATCAGTCCAATGCCAACCGCATCGTAGGCAGGGACACCTAAAAAGGTTGTGAGCATTGGGCCTATCACCGCGGCAGCACTCATGCCGGCAAAGCCGGTTCCGATACCTGCGCCTGCGCCGGCGATAAAGCACACAAGTATTTTTATCAGAATATCTTCCATTTGCATCTCCATTGTGTTGTTGTTTTCTGACAAAACATTATACCATGTATTTATGAACTTTTCAACCGCATATCCCAATAGCCTCTGCCACAGCGCAAAATTCATACAAAGGCGGTAGACATACGGCGTCATATATGATATAATGCTCATGGAACCATGATCGGTGCAATGCCGGGGTTCACAGAGAGACACGCTTGGAGAGGGAATGATGGAACAGGGAAAGAGAACGCGCGAATTGCTGCTGCAGCACTGCAAGAATTATCCGCATTCGGAGAGTGCGGACATTTTCAAATTCTTGTATCAAAGCACGTTTGGCTGCGAGCATATGGTACGCTCCTGCGAGCAAGCCTCGGATTATATACAAAAAGAATATGACGCTGTGCAGCTCTCGTCGTCAGCGCCAATTGAAGCGCTGGACGGGAATTTCTGCCGCGTTTCGCTGTCGTATTTATCCCACGGGCTCTCGGCAAGCACGCTGGGAAGGCTGTTTTACCTTTCTGCGCAAAGCGAGCATGGGGATCTTGCGGATCTGAAGGAAAAAATATCGGTAGCCGCGGCACTTGTGTCGGAAGGGCGCATTGCGATCTCGCCGCGCAATTTTTCCGAAGCGCTGAGCGAATGGGAGGCGGCAGGCTATCCCGCGCTGCACCATTCCAATGCATTCAGGGGCGAATATCACCCTGCATATCGCGTGATCTCCAATCGGTATATTCCGTTTCTTCCTTTGCTCTCGGAGCTTGACGCGCGCTTGAAGAAAGGGCGCGTCCGCTTGGCGATTGAAGGGGGGAGCGCAGCAGGAAAGACCACGCTTGCAGCCCTTTTGGAAAGCATATATGGCTGCACCGTTTTTCACATGGATGATTTTTTCTTGCGTCCCGAGCAAAGAACCCCCGAGCGCTTGGCGGAAATCGGAGGCAACGTGGACAGAGAGCGCTTGCTTGCACAGGTGCTGATCCCGCTATGTCAAAACAGCACGATCACGTACAGTCGTTTTGATTGCTCCACGGCAAAATTGCTTCCGGCAACGCGCGTCTTCTCAACACCGTTGACCGTCATAGAGGGCGCGTATGCCATGCATCCGGAGCTTGAGAATTATTATGACCTTTCAGTGTTTCTTGAAATTTCGCCCGAGCATCAGCGCCTGCGCATAGAGAAGCGAAACTCGCCCGCATTTGCGCGCCGCTTTTTTGAGGAGTGGATTCCGCTTGAAGAGCGGTATTTTGCAGGCATGCAGGTCAAGGACCGCTGCGATTTTGTCATTCGGGCAGAGTGAGCAGCTGTCAAACAGAAGGTCAAAAGTATCAACCACGGCGGTCAACTCGCTTCTCACTGTCCGCAATCCTGCAGGGAATGCCGCAGGGAATGCCGCAGCACTCACCGTCACTCCGCTTGCCGGTGGAGCTTTTCCCGTGTCCGCGCATCTTGTGATCACGCAGATCGGGTAAGGTCTGCCACGGGCGGTGCGGCACTGCCGCCACGGAACAAAGCCGCCTACGGTAAGCGCTGACCCTTGACATTCATCTTCCCTTATGCTATAATGAAAACGGTGGTTTTGACCGCAAAATCAAAGCCGAAGGGGAAACTCTGCGGCTTTTTCCTCAGAAAGGAGCCGGAAGATGAGAAATCTGTTTCCCACGATGTGCAGTAAGCCGGGAAAGATTCAGATCTTTGCGCTCATCCCTGCGTGGGGGTGGGTGTTTATCCTGCTGCCCATGTATCTGCCCCTTGTAGGCTTGGGGCTTTGGGACATGGTGGAGATGAGCGTCTGGCTGGAGATCTTTTACCACGTTGCCAACGGCATTCTTTTGCTGATTCTGGTATTCGGCTATCTCAAAGAGGAATGGTCCATGATGGTACTTGACGTGCGCGATTATCTCAAGCACGTGCTGCTGACCGTAGGTTTGATTTTTGGCGTAGAGATTTTGTGGCTGGGCGCGCTGTTTCTGAGCGGATTCAATATCTCGGAGCTGCTTGAGGCGCTTCCGGTAGCAGAGATGTCTGTCAGCCATACGTCCTTGTTCTTGGTGCAGCTTCAGCCGATTCTGGGAACCATCGTCATGACGGTGTTTGCACCCATCAGCATCTGCGCGCTGTTCTATTGCCTGGTGTTCGCACCCTTATGCAACATAAAGCCTTGGCTGGGCTATATTGGCATTGTGGTTGCCACGTTGATTCCGCCCATCATCGATATCATTTGGCGCGGAGACGCATCGCTTGTCATGCACGCATATCTTGCCAAGCTGCCCATTCATTTGCTGGCATGCTGGTCCTATCAGAAGACGGATAACGTATGGACCCCCATCTTTTCTCTGGCGGCAACCAATCTGTTGCTCTCCATCATTCTCCAGTTTTATATTTATCTGGTTCCGTAAAAACCAAGGGCTGACCCGTGAGGGTCAGCCCTTTTTTGTTTTCTTGGGGGCAGCAAGCAGTGGTTGCAGCCGTTATTTCTTTTTCGTTGCCTTTTTGGTCTGCTTTGTTGCCTCGAAGCTGACGCCAAGTAAAAATTGCAGCACGTCGTCGGGCGCGTCGGGCAGCAGCACCGAGATCCAGTGCAGCTTGTTCATGTGGTAGGCAGGGAACACCCCCTCGGCAGGGGAAAATGAGCCGAACATTTCGGTGGGTAGCTTGAGGTTGACCACGTCAATGACCTCGGTGCTGTCAAAGCCGAATTTTCGACGCGGCACCTTCATGGCAATGGCATACCATTTGCGCGTGCTTGCATGGCGCAGCACTGCCGTTTCAAAATCTTCCTCGAAGGGATAATCGGGGAGTGTGCCATACGTGCTTTGGCAGTATTCAAATAGCTCTTGTCTGGTCATAGCATGCCTCCGGTGCTTTGCATTTGATTGCTTTTATTATACTGCAAAAAGGCGGACTTGTCAAATCTTGCATCGGATGATCGACGAGATGGCGAGGGCTTTTTTGTGGACTATGCGAGTTTGCTTTAAGAATCTTTGGTTAAAAAAGGACAGAGAACGTGAAATTCTCTGTCCTTTTTGCCGTAGGGGCGAACTGCGTTCGCCCGCGGGCGTTCACAGAACGCCCCTACGAGGATGATTTTCTATCGGTAGGTAAAACCTGCTTTATGGAAGGCGCCCCTTCTCTGTCCTTTTTTTGTTATGGGGTTATCTGGAGCCCTTTTCGTAAGGAATTCCGGCTGCTTTGGGAGCACGGGATTTTTTGGAGGTGAATGCCAGCACCACAAGCGAAATGATGTAGGGCAGCATGTTGTATACAACACCGGGAATGTTGAGCATCGTCAGCAAATCAAAGCCGGTGTATACGTTACCGAGTGCGCGGAAGAATCCGAACAGGAGTGCAGCCAAGGCGATCTTCAAGGGGTGCCAGGAGCCAAAGATCATGACTGCCATGGCAAGGAAGCCAAAGCCTGCCACACCGTGCTCAAAGGTCCATTTGCTGACGCCGGCAGTGATAAACGTAAGACCGCCAATGCCGCCCAGCACGCCCGAAATCAGCACGCCTGCATAGCGCATTTTGGTGACGCTGATGCCAACGGATGCGGATGCCTGAGGATGCTCACCGCAGGAGCGCAGGCGCAAACCGAAGCGGGTTTTATACAGAACGATAAAGGAAATGATCAGGCACGCAAGCGCGACCGGCATGAACCAGTTGAATTCAAAGCTATCGATTCGAACGATCAGCAAATCCTTGGTGTGCGGGAAAAGGATATCCGAAGAAACGTCCTTTCCGCCTTCTGCTGCGGAAATCTTGGTGTTCATTGCTTTGACAAAAACCGTTGCTGCCGCAACTGCCAGCATATTCATGGCAGTACCTACAATGGTCTGGTCAGCCTTGAAGCTGATGGATGCCACGGCTAAGAGGAGTGAGAACAGCATGCCGAACAAGGCACTTGCCAGCACAGCCAGCAAAACCATAGGGAATACGCCCGCCTCGGGAGGCAGGAACTTCAGCACCAGGGCACCGCCCAAGCCGCCCATGACCATGATGCCCTCAAGACCAATGTTGATCACGCCGCTGCGTTCCGAGAAGCAGCCGCCCAGCGCAACCAGCAGTAAAACCGATGCAAAGATCAGGGTATATTGAAGCAGGAGAATCATTCCTCTGTCCCTCCTTCCTCATGTTTCTGTGCCGCTTGCGCGGCAATTTTTTCATCGTGCTTGCGAAGGCATACACCAATGATGTACTTGATAAACGCGGAAAATGCGCACAGGTAAATGATCAGGCTGGAAATCAGACTGGAGATGTGCGGGCTGTAAAAGTCTGTGCTGACGAAGGTGCCGCCAAACGTGATATACTGGATAAAGAAGCTGGAGAGAAGTGAGCCGAGCGGGCTGAGTCCTCCCAGGAATGCGACCGCGATGCCGTTAAAGCCTTCCGCGGGCAGTGAGGAGATGCCGGTATCCCATTTTGTAATACCTGTCAAGAACAGCAGGCCTGCGCCCAAAGCGGCAATGCCACCTGAGATTGCCATGGTGAGCACAATGTTCAGATTGCTCTTCATACCTGCATATTGGGCTGCATGGGGATTGTGACCGGTTGCTTTGAGCTCATAGCCGAACTTGGTTTTATAGAGCACGACCCACACCGCAATTGCAATCAGAATAGCCAGCGGAATTGCGATGGTGACGGATTTTTCTCCGTTGAACAGCTGATCCAAGCCAAGCTTGGGCAGCAATGCGCTCTGATAGGTTCCGGAAAGCTCGGGGGTATCGTTGGTAATGGTTTTTACCGTGCCCAGAATCTGGTTGGTCAGATACAGCGCGATCCAGTTGAGCATAATGCCCGAGATGACCACGTTGACGTTGAAAGCGGTTTTGAGCAGTCCTGCAAGCGCGCCCAATGCTGCGCCTACCAGAATGGCAAGCAGCAAACATAAATACCAGGGGAGGTGCCATGCAATCGCAGCATATAAGGCGATGCAAGCGCCTGCCGTGTACTGGCCTGCAACACCGATGTTAAACATGCCCGCTTTATAGGCAAAGAGAACGGACAGTGCGCACATCAAAAGCGGAACCGAGCGCACAAGGGTCTGACCGAAATATTTGAGAATCATTCCGGTATTCCCAAATTTGAAGAAGCAACGGATAATTGCCAGAATTGCTTCCACCGCACCGCTGGGCTCAATGATCAGCAATGCGATAAAGCCAACGAGCAAGCCTCCGGCGATGCAAACCAGAGAGGAGAAGATGGTTTGAAACCAATCCTTGCGGATCAGGGAAGAGAATAGTGCCGCAAACCGGTTTTTGCGTGGACTTTGAGAAGTATTCTCTTTTTTCACTGCACAACCTCCTTTTTCGCACCTGCCATGTAAAGGCCAAGCTCTTGTACTGTGGTGGTTTTGGGGTCAAGCTCGCCCACGATCTCACCCTCGTACATGACAAGAATGCGGTCGGAAACGCTCATGACCTCGTCCAGCTCCAGCGAGACCAGCAAAATGGCTTTGCCTGCGTCGCGCTCTGCAACGAGCTGCTTGTGAATATATTCGATCGCGCCCACGTCAACGCCGCGCGTGGGCTGAACTGCAATCAGCAATTTGGGGTCGCACGCGATCTCGCGCGCGATAATGGCTCTTTGTTGGTTACCGCCCGACATGGAACGGGCAAGTGTGACAGGGCCCTGTCCGGAGCGCACGTCAAATTTCTCGATTAAGCGAGTGGCGTAGCCTCGGATATTTTTGCGGCGCAAAAAGCCGCATTTGTTGGTAAATTCGGGTTTGAAATAGCGCTGCAGAATCATGTTGTCCTCCAGCGTATAGTCCAGCACAAGTCCGTGCTTGTGTCTGTCCTCGGGGATATGGCTCATGCCCATCAGGGAACGCTTGCGGATGGGCGCGCGGGTAATGTCGATGCCGCTAAAGTGCACCGAGCCGGAAGAAATGGGCTCAAGGCCGGTCAGTCCGCAGACCAGCTCGCTCTGACCGTTGCCGTCGATGCCCGCGATACAGACGATCTCGCCTGCGCGGACAGAGAAGGAGACGTTGTTGACAGAGTTGCGCTTGCCTCTTTTGGAAGCAAGGCAAAGATCCTTGACCCGGAGCACCTCGTCAGCAGGATTTGCCGGCTCCTTTTGCACGGCAAATTCCACGTCGCGGCCTACCATCATACGGGAAAGCTGCTCGCGCGTGCAATCCTTGACCTCAACCGTGCCTACGTATTTGCCCTTGCGCAAAATCGAGCAGCGGTCAGCCACAGCCATGATTTCGTTGAGCTTGTGCGTGATAAACAGCACCGATTTGCCCTCGGCAGCCAGGTTTTTCATGATCTGCAAAAGCTCTTCAATCTCCTGCGGCGTCAGCACCGCGGTGGGCTCGTCAAAGATCAGGATCTCGTTGTCTCTGTAAAGCATTTTCAGAATTTCGGTGCGCTGCTGCATGCCCACCGTGATGTCCTCGATGATGGCATCGGGATCCACGTGCAAGCCGTAGCGCTCGGAAAGCGCCTGCACCTTTTCTCTGGCTTTTTTCTTTTGCAAAAAGCCGAGCTTGGTGTCCTCCACGCCAAGGATAATATTATCCAGAACCGAGAAGCATTCCACCATTTTAAAGTGCTGGTGCACCATGCCGATGCCAAGGTCGTTGGCATCGTTGGGGGAATTGATCTTGACGACCTTGCCGTCCTTTTTGATCACACCTTCCTCTGCCGCATACATGCCGAACAGCACGCTCATCAGCGTGGATTTTCCCGCGCCGTTCTCGCCCAGCAGTGCATGGATCTCCCCATGCTTGAGCTGAAGCGTGACGTTATCGTTTGCAACGATGCCCGGGAAGCGTTTGGTAATGTTGAGCATCTCAATGGCATAAGCGGTATTGTTCAAATCAATTCCCCCTTTTTGTGTTTGATGCGAATTAAAGATTCAAGAAGCTTGAATTACTTGATGTTGCCCAGCCATTCAACCTGAACGTTGGTGGTAACGGGCTCCTTGGAAATGTCGTTGGAAACCTTGATGGTGCCGTCGTACATAGCCTTAACCATAGCAGCGTAGTCTTCCTTGGTGAAGGAATCGGTGAACTGAGTGGTTTCGGGAATCTGAACGTAGTTCAGGGAAGCGTCGTCGCCGGATACCAGACCCAGAGTTTCGATCTTGCCCTTGTATTCATCCCACTTGCCATCCACGATGATAGCCTTCAGGGTATCAACGGTGGTGGGGTACAGACCCTTCATAGCAGAGGTCAGGGTCATGCCTTCGCCGTACATGCCGTCGATAACGCCGGACTGGTCGGTGTCAACGCCGATCACCTTGCCGCCAACCTTCTTAGCAGCTTCTGCAGCAGAGGTGTAGATACCGCCGCCGCATGCGAATACGACCTCGGTGCCGCTTGCATACCAGGTATCCATCACAGCGGTGATGTCAGCATCGCCGAAGAACTGGTTGCCGTAAGCGTACTTCATTTCAACGGTAACGCCAAGCTCCTTAGCAGCAGCGTCAACGCCCTGTACGTAGCCGTAGCCGAAACGAACAACTGCGGGAACAGCCATGCCGCCCAGGAAGCCGAGCTTGGTGTAGCCCATCTTTACAGCAGCATAACCAGCCATGTAGCCAGAGAGCTCTTCCTGATAGATTGCGCAGTAAACGTTGCTCATGTCAACGTACTTGGAGAGATCCCAGTTGTCGGGATTGTAGTCGTAGCTCTCACCCTTGAGTGCAACGCCTGCTTCCAGCAGGTCGCCCTTTGCAACGTCAAGTGCGATGAACTTTACTTCGGGGTACTGAGAAGATACCTCAGCAATGGTGCCGCCGAATGCATAGCCGGGCATTACGATGACGTTGTAGCCTTCAGCAATTGCAAGCTCAACCGAAGCAACGCGGCCTGCGGTATCGTTGGAGGTGGGCTTGTAGTACTTGGTTTCGATGTTGTGGTCCTTGCCGAACTGAACAACAGCTTCCCAAGTGGTCTGGTTGAACGACTGGTCGGTGATATCGCCGTAGTCGGTTACCATTGCTACCTTGTACTCAGCGCCCTGATCGCCGGTTTCGTTACAAGCGAACAGAGTAGCCAGGGTCAGCAGCATGGTCAGTGCCAAGAGTGCGGTAAAAAATCTTTTCATGATTTTTCCTCCCTTAAATTTTTGTTGATTAGTGAGTTTCACTATCAAATATATTATGACATATAATTACGAAAAAAGCAATATGTCCGACAATTTTTGTTCAAACTTTGCGAGAAATTTGTAAAAAATGATAGAAAAAGCCAAAACTGCAAAGCGCACTTTTTCGCCAAAACAAAAAGTCCGACCAAAAGGCGGTCGAACAGACGAATTTTATTGCAAAAAGAGAAGTGACCCTTAACCGCGGGGCGTAAATCCACGATTAAGGGTCACTTCTCATCGTTCTTGGTATCTAACATCATTCTCTTTATCCTCTCTTTCTATAGTCTACCTTTTGTAACGGTTTCTCGCACTCCTAAACACCAAACCTACTCTAATTCTCTAATGAGAATACCCCTATGTTTTTCGTGTACCTGACTCGCTATCAAAAGGTGAAGGTCCTGACACCGTGCAAAGGACTTACATTTCAGGGTTTGATGCATGCAAACCGTGATATATAGGCATCTATGGCCTTTCGTTCGTCCGGACTTTGTTCACACAAAAGCCTTTGCCGGGGTCCGCGCTTAATTCTTCATCGGCGTGTACCTTCCTTTCTTGTGTCTTTATTATAGCAGATGCTTTGGTGTTTTGCAATATGCGGAGCGCACAAAGTTCACAATAAAATTTTGTTTAATCCGTAGAAAGTTGTAACAAATGCCATTTTTCTTACAAAAACCCCTTTACAAACAAAAACAGCTGTGATATAATGAAAATGTTGTGGTGTCCGAATTTTCGGGCATCCTTTTTTTATTTGCGATTTTGCTTTTTGCTGTTGTGTTTTGCGTGGCGCTGTGCTATAATGAAACCAAAGTAAAAGCCGAGGAGGATGTTATGCAATATCTCATTCAGAACGATCAGATCCGGATCGAATATGACCCTTGTGTGTTGTCCTTGACAGTTAAGGTGGCGGGCAGCGATATTTCCTGGAGCTGGGCGCAGGCGGGCAGCGTGCGTCTGGGCAACGGCATTGAAGTGTCTCTGGCTGCAGCGACTTGTAAAAGCGAAGCGTATACAAACGGCATCGAGCAGGGTGTGCGCGCAGAATATACCGGGATTTGTGATCCGCAGGGCAGGGAATTTGCCTTCTCGGTGCAAACCTTTGTATGCCTGGAAAACAGCTCGGGGCAGATGCGCGTGCGCGCAACTGTTATTGGTGATGGGCACGGGGAGATTGCAGCACTCAACTTCCCTCCTCGCATGAAATTTGAGGCAGGCGAAGGTCAGGGATATACTGTGCTGCCCCGTATGCAGGGCACACTGGTGCCTGCGGGGCATCCCATTCAGATTGTCAATGGCTTTATTTATGAGCGAGACGGCTACATGCCGCTGTTCGGTCAGGTGCACGGCGGCTGCGGCTACGCTGCCATTTATGTCACGCCATTTGACGCGCGCTACGCATTGGTAGGCGAGGAGGTACAGCCCTATTTTATTCCCTCGCTGGGAAGCATGTCCTATGGCAGGGAAATGGTATTTGAATTCTTTGCAAACGGGGATTTCAACACCATTGCCAAGATCTATCGCGCATACCGCGAAGAGCGCGGCACGCTGGTCACGCTCAAGCAAAAGATCGCGCGCAATCCAAAGGTGGAGTACCTGATCGGCTCGCCCATTGTGCACACCTGCACGGCAGTGCATATCAAGGAGGGCACGCACTATTATGATGCGGAGAACCCTGCGCACAATGATTGGTGCGAACCGTTTGATACAACGGCACAAAAGCTGCGTCGCCTGAAATCTATGGGTGTGGAAAAGGTGTATTTGCATCTGGATGGCTGGGGGCATCACGGCTATGATAACCTGCATCCCAATCCGTTCCCGGTGCACGAGGCAGCCGGCGGTGCTGCGGGTATGAAGGCACTGGGAGATACCTGCCATGAGCTGGGATACCTGTTCGGCATTCACGATCAGTACCGCGATTATTATTACGATACCCCCGACTTTTCGCTGGACAATGCCGTGCAGTATTTTGACGGCAGCCATTTCTACAGCGCATACTGGTACGGCGGCGCGCATACCTTTTTGTGCTCGGCTCTCGCGCCCGATTACGTGCGCCGCAATTATGATGAATTCGAGCGGTTGGGCATTGAGCTGGACGGATCTTACTTGGACGTATTTTCGGTAGTGGAGCTGGACGAGTGCTTCAACCCCAATCATCCCGCAACGCGCGAGCAGTGCGCGCAGAACAGACGGCATTGCCTGGATATGCTGAGCGCGCGCGGCATCATTCCTTCGTCCGAGGAGTGCTTGGATTGTGTGACCGATTCCATGGCACTGTGCCATCATGCGCCCTTCCATTGCACAAGCTTTGATGCGCCCGATAAGGTCAACGTGGGCGTGCCGATCCCGCTGTTCAATCTGGTGTTCCACGATTGCATTGTCATTCCGTGGGATGGTATGCACCGCCGCGGTGCGTGGGGCATCGCATGCACCGATCAGCCGTATCTGTGGGCACTTTTGTGCGGTGATACCGTGTATTATTTTACGGGCATGGATCAGGAAGAGGTTGAGTATGGCAAGATCGCGCTGCAGCTGCATAAGCAGGTAGCACTTTGTGATCTGGTCAAGCATGAGATTCTGGATGCGAGCACACGCAAGCGTCGCAGTACCTTCTCGGACGGCACGACCGTTGAAGCGGATTTCGACAGCGGAGAATTCTGCATTACCTATCCTGACGGACGCGTGGTCCGCGGAAAAGATTAAAGAAAAAGCCAAAATCGGTTGAAAAAATTGCAATATCAAAGCAGGAATCTGTTCCTTTAGAACAGATTCCTGCTTTTTTTATTCTGTCGGGACGCGAATACGGGAGGCGAAACGCCTCCCCTACAAGCAAAATTCCACTCAGTAGGGGAGGCGTTTCGCCTCCCGTAATTTGGATGCGGTACAATCTTACTCACTGCATCGCAAGATATTCCTCTGCGTAGTGGGCTGCGACGGCACCGTCGGCAGCTGCGGTCACAACCTGACGCAGCGTCTTGGTGCGCACGTCACCCGCAGCATATACACCGTCGATCGAGGTCTTGGTGCTCTCGTCAGCCATGATGTAGCCCTGCGCGTCAAGCGCCAGCTGATGCTTGAAAAGCTCGGTGGCAGGGCATCTGCCAATGCTGATAAACAAGCCGTCAATGGTTACTTGCTCGGTCTTGCCGCTGACAAGATCAGTCAGCATTACGGCATCGAGGCGCTTGCTTGCAACAAGCCCCGTCACTGCCGAGTTCCAGTAGAATTGCACGTTTTGTGCCTGCATGAGCGGTGCATGGTAGATCTTGGTGGCGCGCAAGGTGTCTCTGCGGTGTACAAGCAGCACCTTTTTGCAAAGGCCCGAAAGGTACAGTGCATCGGATGCCGCCGAGTTGCCGCCGCCTACGACCATGACTGTTTTGCCCTTGTAAAAGCGTCCGTCACAGTGCGCGCAGTAGTGCACACCGCGCCCGATCAGCCCCTCTTCACCCTCCAGTGCAAGCGGACGGGGGGAAGCGCCCGTGGTGATGACTACGGTCTTGCCCAAATACTCGCCATCGGTGGTGAGCACGCGCTTGATGGGCGCAGAGAGCTCGACCTCGGTGATTTCGGCAAAGGCGCTTTTTGCGCCAAAGCGTTCAGCACCTGCCATCATTTTCATGCCAAGCTCCATGCCGTCAATGCCTGTGTCAAAGCCGGGGTAGTTGTCAATGATATCGGTGGTTGCCATCTGTCCACCGGGGCAGATCTTTTCGATCACAACCACGTCAAGCCCCGCGCGTGCGGCATAAAGCGCCGCGGTATAGCCGGCAGGGCCTCCGCCCAGCACCAGCATATCGTAAACGTGTGCCATATCAGAGCAGTGCAAGAATGGCAGCCTTGGGGCGTGCACCGGTAGCCTGATTGGTGACCTGGCCGTTCTTGAGCACGATCAGGGTGGGAATGCTCATGACGTCGTAAGCCTGCGCCAGTGCGCCTTGCTCGTCCACGTTGACCTTGCCGACGATAATGTCGTCTCTCTCGTTTGCGATCTCCTCAATGATGGGAGCGATCATGCGGCAGGGACCACACCAGTCTGCGTAAAAGTCCAGCAGAACGGGTTTATCTTCCTTCAGGAGCTGCTCAAAATTTTCATTGGTTACTTTGATGATTGCCATAATCGTATTCCTTTCGTGTCTTGGATTTTTGTTTTCACAGTATTATTATACCGCTATATGCGCACTTTAGTCTGCGACAGAGGTCGGAGGTCTGTGTGCGCGAAATGCTGTTGTTCTATTCGGTCACGTTGGTCAGAGAGCTGTTCTCGCGTGTCTGCTCGTCCAGCGTGACGTTGGTGCAGTAGCGCAGGGATGCAAATTTGCCCTTGAAGCCCGAGAAATCGTTGTCAGTAAACGTCAGTGTGTCAATGCAAACGCCAAAGAGCGCGGTGCGACAGCCCGAGGAAAAGGTGTTGTTCTGAATGACGATGTCTTGGTGTACGTATGAGGGATAGGTCATAGTGGGCGAATCGTGATTGGTGGCGATCTGAATGATGCCCGAGGCATACTCACCGCAATTCTCAAAGGTGTTATTGCGGATGACAACGTTTTTGGAAGGGGACATCTCGTACCAATATTCCAGATCGGGAGCAAGCAGAATCGCCGCAAGGGCCGTGTCCTTGAAGGTGCAGTTTTCCACGACGGCGTTTTCCGTCTGCAGCAAAAAGCCGCGCGCACGGTTGCTTTGTACCGTGGTGTTCTGAATGGTCACTGCAGGGCGCATGGCCTTGTTGGAGATGACCGTGCCGGCCGTGACGCCATCGGGCAGCTCGTCAAAGGTATAGGTGTTGTCAAGCGTTGCCGTCACCGTCGCGCTGCCCAGGCAGGCAAAGGTTTCGCCGTCGAAAAATTCGATCATATCGCCGGGTTTTGCCCAGGTGGAGCTGAAGGAAAAGCGGGGAGCAGACACCGTGGCGGAATCATCTTTGACGTTGTCGACCATGTAAGCCATGTCGTGTACGTTGACGCAATCGTCACCCGGACGCTCAAAAATGCAATCTTTTACAAGCAACGAGCCGCCAAGCGCTGAGATGTGCAGAATATCTGCATTCAGGCTCATCAGCGACAGCTCGCTCTCGGGCTTGACGGTCACGCCGCTGAGAGTGACGTTTTCGCATCTGCCGCTCACGAAGATGCCACCGTTGAGAGAATTGTGCATAGTCAGGTCGGAAAAGGTCAAATCCTTTGAGCCGCTGACCTTGATGACGTAGTCGCTCGCGGTAGCAAGGCGCAGACAAACGCGGGTTCCCTTGGAAAGGCGGCTGACGCCGCCCGGGTCAAGTCCCGTGACGCGCAGGGTGTTATCTGAAAGCTTTTGAGCAGGGAAGTTGGTCGCGGCGTATTGCTCCAGCTTCTTGTCGGGTACGCCGTTCTTGGTGAAGGTATTGATGATTGTGACGTATTCCTCGCCGGTAAATTGTGTGGTGTCGGTAATCTCCAGCACAACAGAGTCACCTTCCTTGGAGAGAACGGTGCCCGAGAGCGATGAGGGGATATCATACTTGAACGTAAAGCCCTGCACGCACACGTTCTGACAGCCGTCGATGACAAATATGCTCGAAGAGGCGGTGTAGGGGCGGATGTCCTCGGGAATATCGGGGTCATCCATGGGGGCTTGCGAGGCGGATGTGTTGGTCACGTCCGTGCGCAGAATGGTGGCGTTTTGGCCGATGATGCGCACGCCGCTCTTTTGCAGAAGGTACATGGGAAAGGCGATCTCGTAAAGGCCTTCCGGAAAGAGAACGTCGGTGTTATCGGCAATTACATGCAGCTTTTCGGCAAGGATCAGCGAATTGGCCTTGCCATTGCCGGGGCCGGGTGTGATACCCCAATCGCTGACTGCATTGATCTCGGCTGGGATCGTATCGGGTGGAGCGGAGGCATTTTGACAGTTTGCAAACGCGCCAAGAAGCAGCAGAGCGCAAAGAGAAAACAAGAGAGATCTTTTCATATAAGCTCCTTATAAGCCGGTATTTGTCATTTCTATTATATCATATTCCAATAGTGCTGTCAATGAAAAAAGCAGCCCATCGGACTGCCTTTACGTATTAATTTCGGGACGCTTCCTTGCCTTTTTTTCTATTCAGCCTGGCTTTGGTCTCTGCCACGGATTCGCCTTCCTTGGCAAACAGGATCTCAACCGCCTTGTCGCTGACCTTGCTAAAGCCCTCAACAACGCCCTCTTCAATCTTCTTGTAGCCGTCTACAACACCCTTTTCGATCTTCTTGTAGCCGTCTACAACACCCTTTTCGATCTTCTTGTAGCCGTCCACAACGCCATCCTTGATCTTTTCGTTGGTATCTGCAATTTTAGACATGATGAAAATCTCCTTTGTGCTTTTGTTCTTTATGATGGCTTTATTATAGCGGTGCGAGATTTGCAAAAGTTTTCGGAAAGATTTTTGTTTTGTTAATTGCAAAAAAAGGGAAGCCGCGAAAGCGGCTTCCCGAAAGGGTTATTTTATTTGGATCAATCCTTCTTCTTCTTGAGCACAACTGCTGCGGCTGCTGCCATTGCAATTGCTGCTGCGGCAGCGGCAACTGCCTTGCAGCCACCCTCGCTCTGCTGCTCGGTCTCGCCTGCGGGAGCTTCGGTGGTGTTCTGGGCGTCGGGAGCGGTGGTTTCGGAATCGGAAGCATCGGGATTCTCTGCGCCTGCTTTGCTTACGTAGCTGTACTTGAAGCGTGCGCCGGGAGCCACGTCACCGGAGATGTAGAAGTCCATGATATCACCGGAGAACTTGGAGTAATCGCCCTCGTCGTGTACGTTGTCGGTCCAGGAGAAGTTGATGGTGTAGTCGTCACCCGAAAGACCCAGATCACTCTTGGCAACCTTGACGGTCATGTATCTGCCGTCCACGGTGTAAGCACAATCTGCAACCTTTTCGGAGTCGTAGCCGTTACCGGTGAACTTTTCAAGCACGACCGTATCAGCGCCGGCTGCGGACTTGTTGATGACGTATTCAAAGGTCTCCCAGCCCTGATTCTGCTGGTCGCAGTCGATGTACAGGGTCATCCAGAGACTGTCGGTGTAGGGGGTGATATCTGCTGCGCACTCTACGTTGAAGTATACGAACTCGTCGTCATGTGCGATCTGCGCACCGATGATGTCGTTTCTGCCCGAGGTCTCGGTCAGCTGTACGGAGCCGTAGCCGAGAGCATCTCTGTGCTCGGTGTTGCCGATGTAAGCACCGAAGTAGGGCTCAACAGCCTTCCACTGATCCTGGCCTGCGCCAAGGTCGATGGTGGTCTTTGCACTGGGGGTGGGAATGGGGTTTGCACCCTTGTATTGACGGACAAAGTTGACCAGCTGATAGTAGTAGTGGTCCTTGAGATTGCCCTTGGTGGGCTCAATGTCACGGGAGAATTCATCGTTGAACTGGTCGGGGAATGCGTTGGGAACTCCTGCCTCGGAGTCTTCGGGCCACACTTCGTATCTGCCTACGCGGAACTCATTCCAACCGGTGACGAATACGACGCTGGGGTCAACCTCAAGTGCGTAATTCCACTGCTCTGCAAAGTTGTATCCCCACTTGGAAGCCTCTGCGCCTTCCTTGTCGTAGCGATCCTGGTAGGTCGAGGTGTAGGAACGACCTGCGATGTTGTCGCCACTCATAGCGGCAAGCATGCCAAGCTTATAGTTGTGGTTCATTGCAACGCCGACCGTGATCTGGTCAACAATGCCGTTTGCCTTGTCCTTGCTGGACTCATAGTACTTAGCCTGCGGATACATGGAAAGCCAACCCCAGGTTCTGTAGTCGGTTTGGTCTACCACGTAGCCGGGCTGACCTGCGCGGAAGGTGAAGAAGTTTGCAATTTCCTTTTCCACGGGGGAGTTGTTGGGGTTAAAGGATGCGGGGATCGCCATGACCATGGGCTTGCCGTCGCGGTAGTACCACAGGTTGGGGTAGCGGTTTGCACGGAACAGATCCTGATAAATGGCTGTGAGCTGAATGTTGGTGTAATTCTGATCCCAGAAGGGGAGCATGAAGGAGAGCTTGGGGGTCTTCAGACCGTCGGTCATCGCGTCATCCCATTCCTTGAGCAGGGCGTTATAAGAAACATTCCAGGTCAGGTCGCCGTTGGTGTTGTCGGTAAAGATGACGTCAACGCCTGCGTTGGTCAGAAGCTCTGCCTGCTTGCGCAGCACCCATGCGTCATTGGTCTTGTAGAAGCCGTAGATGGATTCGTTCCACCAATACGTGTTGGTGCCTTCCCAGATCTCGTGGTTGTAATCTCTGATTGCATCGGGGTACTGCTCACTGATTTGCTGCAGGTTGACGGGCGTCTTGGCGGTAAAGCCGCCCTCGATGTGCCATGTCCAGTAGAACATTGCTACGGTCTTGTCAGCGCGGGGAGCACCTACGTCCTCATAGGTCAGCGAGGTTCTGCCAAGACCGTCGGTGAATACCCAGGTGTCGGGCATAACGGGGTGGGTGTAGATCAGGCTGTCCTCGGGAATCACGTATTCCTCGGGGGGCGTGTGGTTGCCGTCAACGGTATCCTCGGGCTTGGAGCATTTGGAAAAATAGTCCTTGTTGGCAATTTCCTCTGCAAAAATGACCTGCATGCTGGGATACTGAACCTTACCGGATACCGGGAAGCCGTCCTTGTATACGTAGCCCTCGAAGCCGGTCACCTCGGAGAAAACGTACATCGCGGGAGACTTGGAAGCGTTGCTTACCAGGAATAGGTAGTCACCCGCGGGCTGCTTATCAAAGTGAATACCCTGCATTGCGTTATCGATCAGTACAATACGTTCGATTGCCACGGGGTCCTTTGCCACAGTAGCGGCATAAGAGCCCTCCCATTTATAAACGGACATATCAATGTTCAGATCGGGCTCGGTGTAGGTTGCCATTTCGAATTCAACACCGGAAAATGCTGCGTTGACGTTCAGGCGCATGCCGTAAGAAATCGCCATATTACCGGGAGTCTTGTTCTGGCCGTTGGTATAGGGCGCAACGGGGATGGAGGCGTCAGTGGAGGGCTCACAGGTACCGAAGGGCTCCTCGGGCACGTTGTCGTTTTCAAAATTGAAATGCAATTCGGGTTCACCTCTCTGTTCCAGTCCGTTGAGATAAAGGAATCCCTTGGAGTCAACGGGGTTGCTGTTGGTCCAGACGCCTACTTTTCCCTTGACGTCGGAAATGTGGAAGAGATATTCGCCGGCGGGCTGGGCATCAAATCTGACCCAGTTGGTGGCGTTATCCTTCATGGCGGTGAATCTTTCGGATGCGATGGGCTGCTTTGCCACGGTTGCATCGAAAGAGCCTTCCCACTTATAAAGAGAAATGGTGCACTCGGCATCGGTGGTGCTGTAGGTGGGCAGGCAGTAGCCGAATCCGTCAAAGGATCCGTTCACGATAGCGCGGTAAGAGTAGGATTTGGTCACCGCGACCGCACCTCTTGTACCTGTGCCGTTCTGCACGCTGATGCTTTGCGGAGCTGCGGATACAAGCATGGAAAGCGAGCTTGCCAGCATGCATACACACAGCGTCCAAAGCGCGAGCTTTTTCAGAAATTTCATGTGCTTCATGGAATTCTCCTTTCGATTGATATATGAAAGAAATTACAATTCATTATAACATGATGGTGTGGCAGTGTCAATAAGATGTTCGAATTTTTGTGCAAAAGCGCCAAGAGGCTGCCCCTTTGTCGGGCAGCCTCAGATTCCGTATTTGATTTTGATGCGGCAAAGCTTGTCGCCAATCGGTTTTGCGCAGAGCAAAAGAAAGAGCAGATTGGAAAGCGCGTACAGCACCGTATGCGGCAGTGCGGCAACGATTGCGGCAAGGTATGCCGAGGGGGAAAGCCCTCCGCTTGCCCACAGCACGCTCCATACGTCCATGACCGCCGAGTAGGCAATGCCCGCAAGCACTCCGTAGAGCAAAAGAGCCACCTTGCTTTTTTGCAAGGGCTTTGCCAATAGCCCCGCGAAAAGCCCGATCAAGCCCCACGCTAACATCTGAAAGGGTGTCCAAGGACCCTGCCCGAACAAGAAATTGGAGAGCAGAGCCGAGAGTGCACCGATATAAAAGCCTGCCTGCGCGCCAAGATAGACGGCACCCAGCACCACAAGCGCGGTGACCGGCTTGAACACGGGGATCAGGCGTCCTGCGATGCAAAGCGCGATGATAACCGAGACCAGCACCGTGCGGCGCGTGCCGATCGCCTTTTGCTCAAATCCCGCAACAAACAGCAAAAGAGAGAGCAGTGCCACGGCAAGCGAGACCGGTATATAGGCGCGCTCGCCAAGCAGCAGCGCGCCTGCCAGCACGGTGGCAGGAATGAGCAGGGCGGGGATGAGCACGCTGAGCACGCCGCGCACCCTTGCGCTTGGAATGTAGATCATGGCGTGCCCTCCTTGCCGTACAGCGCAGAGACGTCCTGCGTGGTGACGGCATTGTCCAGAAATCCGCGGGACAGGCGACGTGCCGCAGTGGTATAAAAATTATTTTCGGCAAAGAATGCACGCGGCAGCGCATCCGAGACGGCTTGACCGCGGAACAAGAGCACGCAGCGATCAGCGCACAGCGCGGCAAACTCCACGTCGTGCGTGACGATCAGGATGCTGACTCCGTCTGCCTTGAGCGCGCGCAGAATTTCGATCAGCTGCGCTTTTTTCTCGGCATCCAGCCCCTTGGTGGGCTCGTCCATCAAAAGAACGCGCGGCTTGGTGGCAAGCGCCTTGGCAAGAGCGACGAGCTGCTGCTCACCGCCCGAAAGATCGTAAGGGTGTGTGTTTAGCAAGTGCGAAAGATCAAAGGGCAGGGCGCTGTGATCTACCTTGGCATCCGCCAGCTCCTCGTGCACCGTGTTGCAAAGAAATACGGTCTGTACGTCCTGCGGCAAAAGCGAGAGGCACTGATCGTAAAGCGCTTGCCCCTTGTATTGTCCGATCTTTTTGCCAAGCACCTCAATTTTTCCCGCATAGGGCTTGAAAATGCCCGCCGCAACAGCAAGCAGGGTGCTCTTGCCCGAGCCGTTGCCGCCCAGCATGCACAGCGTTTCTCCCTCATAAAGAGAAAGCGAGAGCGAGGACAGCACGTCGGGCAGCTCGCGCGCATAGCGGAAGTGCACGTCGGTAAGCTGCAGTGCCTTGCTTTGCCCGTGCAGGGCGGTCTGCTCGGGCAGTGCGCGCACCCGGGGAGCGGGCAGTTCTGCCAGCATCTCTCGTCCTTGTCTGACCGAGAGCGGATAACGCTTTTGCCCAAGCGCGCAGGCAATGCGCACGGCACTCGGCATGGAGGCAAGCAGCTGTGGGCGCTGCGCGATGCTCGGCATCAGGGAGAGAGGCGCGTCCGAGCCCAGCAAGCCGCCCTTTTCCAGCACGATCAGTCGGTCGCAAATGGGCACCAGCTCCTCAAGTCGGTGCTCGGCAATCAGCACGGTCAGTGAAAAATCACGGTTAAGCTTTTTGAGCGTGTGGATAAACTCTGCAGCCGCAATGGGATCGAGCTGTGAGGTTGGCTCGTCCAGAATCAGCACGTCGGGGTGCATGACCATCACGGATGCAAGACAGAGCAGCTGCTTCTGTCCGCCCGAGAGCGCACTGACCGGCTTGTCATACCAAGGCTCAATGCCAAGGTAGCTTGCCATTTCGGCAACGCGCAGCGCAATCTCCTTTTGGGGAAGTCCCAGGTTTTCCAGCCCGAATGCAAGCTCGTGCCAGACCTTGTCGCACACGATCTGCTGGTCGGGCTGCTGGCACACAAAGCCGATCTTCATGGCGGCATCTCTGCTTGAAAGTCGGTCAAGGGGCGTGCCTTTGAATAAGATCTGCCCGTCAAGCTGCCCCGTGGGCGCAAGAGAGGGCTTGCAAAGGCGCAAAAGCGTGGATTTGCCGCTGCCCGTGGCACCGCACATCACGCAAAATTCGCCCTCTTTGATGGAAAAGGAAACCGTATCAAGGACGCGGCGCGTGCTTTGCGGGTATGAAAAGGTCAGATTTTCGAGCGCAAGTATTTCCATTTGACCGTGTCCTCCGTTTCAATCAGAATAGGCAGCGCAACCAATGCGCCGTAAGAGAGATAGCAAAGATAGGAAAGTGCGCCTGCGCTGTGCAGGTGCAGCGTGGGATAAAAGGTAAAGGTCACGGTGCCAAGCGCATAAGGGATCAGCGTGCCCGCACCAAGCAAGAGCGTAAGGCACAGCACAAGCGCGTCGCGCCACGAAAACCAAAAGATCGAGAAATGCGATCGCCTGCCCGCACCATAGCCGCGCGCTGCCATGCTGCCGGCTGTGACAATGCCGTTTTCCAGCGCCCACGAGATCAGCACCGAGAAAATGCGTAGCCCGCCGCGCACGCGGTCGATGATATTGTCCTCCTTATAAAGCCCCAGCGCGATTTGCGCCTGCTTGATCCTTTTGGCTTGCTCTGCAAACAGCGAGACGTAGCGCAGCGCCATGGAAAGGATCATGGAAAGGCGGGGCGAGAGCTTGCCGAACAGGTAAAGCAGCTTGTCGCTTTTCATGATGGCGGAGAACGAAGCAAACCAGTAAAGCACCGCAAGCACCGCAAGTCCCGAGGTCGCACCGAAAAACAGCGCCTCGGCTGTGATGGGAGCGTTGTTGATCACCAGCAGCACGGTAGCACCGTTGTGAGAAAACAGGGGATTGATCAGCACACTCAACGCAAAAAACGCGGCAAAATTCGCGTGCGTACGTGTGCGCAGGTCGCGTCGCATCAGACACAGCGCCAGCGCACCGCAAAGAGATAGAAAAAGCAGAACGGGATGCATGCACAGCATGGCAATGCCCGCGACAGCCAGATAATATACGGCTATGGTGATCGGGTTATATTGATCCAAGGCTCGCATGTCCCGCCTCCTTTCAATTTACAGGTTTGAGTGTCAGGGAATAGTCAAATACGATCTCGTCTCCGTCCGAGAGCGTATAGGCACCGCAGCCCACCGAGGGAGAGGTGCCGTTGACCGTGTACGTCCAGCCCGAAAGGTCTCCGTGCTGCTGCTCGTACAAATACGAGATGCCGCGCACGTAAGCACTCTCGCCGCTGCCCGAAGCGTCCACGTGCAGCTTACCTGCACGCGCGGCTTGGATCAGGATATCGTAAACCGTTTCGCCTGCCTCGATCTCGTAGGACGAGGTGGCAAGAATGATGCCGTCGTGCGGCAAATAGTCGATCTGATCAAGCCCGGGCACCTGATCGCAGCGCACGGTCAGCGTTACGGTGCCAATGGGATTTTGCTTTGTCTCGGTCTGCCCGTGGTAGTAGTCCTCGGGAGATTTGACGTCGATCAGAAGGATGGCACACAAAAGCACCGCGCAGGCAAGCGCCACGGCTATGAAATTTTTATAGTGGCGCTTTTTGAGCAGCAAAAGCACCGCGCAGGCAATGCCGCCAAGCATAAGCACAATCGCGCAGGCGATGGGCTTGTAAGAGACCTCGCCCCCCGGCTGCTCGGGTGCGGGAATCGTGTCGCGCTCTGTCTGGTCAGCCTTTGTTTGCACCTCGTCGGGACGCGCACCATCCAAGGAATAAAGGGGGGAGAGCCCCTTTGTATAGCGCAGATACGCCGCCGCGGCACAAAACACCTGTGCGGTTGCCGCAGCACTGTGCACTCCGCCCGCTTGGTGGCAGTAGCTGCCGCTGCCAAGAGAAAAAGCTTCCATGGCATCAAAGGCGGTGTTGCCGTCCTTGATAAATCTTGTATCGGTCGTGGGGTCTACCCCCAGTGCGCACAGTGCAATGATGACTTGTGATGCACTCTCGGGATTTTCCACCCCGTAGCTGACAAAGCCGCCGCTTGCCTGCTGCTTTGCAGAGAGCAGGGCGAGCGCCTGATCAACAGCTGCACGCACGTCGGCTCTTTGCACGTAATCGGGCGCGAGTGATTGCAGCACCATGGCAGTGACGTCCACGTCCGAGGCAGAGCCCGAAATTGCCCAGCCACCGTCCGGCTTTTGCAGGGCAAGCAGCTGATCCACCGCCCCGTCCACCGTGACGTTGCCCGTATATCCTGCGCGCAGCAGGTGCAAGCCGTACGCGTAGCTCATCACGCCAAGCGCACCGGTTTCCTGATCGGCAACGCTTGCAATATAGGCATTTGTGCTGCCAATGGCGGCAAGGCACAGCGCGTATTTCTGCTTTGTGGTGGCAGAGGGCACGTTGTTTTGGGAAAGGTGTTCCAAAAGTGCCGCTTCATAGGTGGAAAAGTCGTACGCTTCACCGCTTTGCGCAAGGCACAGAATATACCATTCCGCGCCCGTGCCGGCAGTTGCGCAAAGCTCGGAATCGATCCATTCCTGCACCTCTTTGCCGCCTGCTTCGGAATCTATGATCCCGTCATAAATCTCTTGTGCGGGATCGGGTGAGCTCCGGGCACTCACCGAAACCGCCCCCGCGCACAAAAGCAAGCATAAAAGGCAGGTGGCCAGTGCCAAAAGCTTATTTTTCATGCGTTATTTTTCCTTGCGTTTCATGCAAAGGCATGCCAAGGGAAGAAGGGCAACAAGACCTGCGCCGATCACTCCGCTGCAGCTATTCTGCTCCCCCGGCTCTTCCAAAACGGGACCCGTTGCCTCGGACACGGATACGGTCAGCTTGCAAACGGGCGGTACGATCACGGTGTCGGGGCAGCGCGCTCCGATCACGTACGATTCGACTGCAGCATTGAGCGTGTTGATCGAAATGGTGACCTGACCGTTTTCATCCGTCTCCCACATGGGCGTCGAACCACTTGTGCTTTGCGCATAAACGGGATTGCCGTTCAGGGTAATGACTGCGCCCTCGACGGGATAGGAGATGGGATTCCAGTTCTCGTCGTAGCCTGCAGCCATGAGGGTCAGCGTGATCTCTTCTCCTGTGCTCACGGATGCCTCGGTGACGTCAAAATAGGTATAAACGTCGCTCCAGTCCTGGCTCTGGTAGATAAAAGCGGTGATGCTGTCGCCGTCCTTGACGGGGTCTGCAAGACTCATACATGATGCGTTGTTGAGATAATAGCCGAACATGCCGCTCTCATCTCCCCACAGCTTGCTCATGCTCAAGCCGTATTCGCCTGTGTAGTAGCCAAAGCCTGCCTTGGCACCGCCCTCGTAAAGCTTCTCGTGTACAGCGTACAGCGCGTCGCAAACGGTCAGAGCGCCGTCACCGTCCGCATCGGTCAGGTTCACCGTTTCCAGCGCGGCGACCACCGAGCCTTGTTTGATTACCGTAACGGTAACAGTGGGCTCTTCGCTTTTGGCGCCTACACCGATGGCGAGCAGAGAGAGCAGCAGACAAATTGTGAGAATCATGGTCAGTGTGTGTTTCATGGGGTGTTCTCCTTTTCTTTTTGTTGTGTATTTGGATCAGGTGCCCCATCTACAGCCTGATTCTTTTTTGCAGCCTTGGCAGCGGTACGGGCTCTTTTGGCACGAATGCGCTTTTGCTTGATTTTCTCGGCATGGTCGTCATCTCGCGGTGCTTTGATGCCTGCAGCCTCCAGCGCGCGCGGCCAGGGACCCAGATGTGCCTTGATGGCAACCACCTCGCGCTCGGAAAAATCCGACCGCTGTGGGTATCGCTCCCCGCCCAGTTGCCCGTGCTTTTGCTGCAGCAGTGCAATGCAATTTTCCTTTGTCAGCTTGTCTGCCATACCTTCCTCCAAAACAAAAACGCGCCCTTTTGCCATATGGCAAAAAAGCGCAGCGATCCAACGCCCGGCCACAAAGAGTATCCCTCTTTTATGTACGAGCGAAAAACGGCTGCACCTTTCATATCCAAAAATGCTTGACCTTGCCATGCAAGCGCGTGTGCGATTGCATTCTTGCCCGGTGGGTATTCCGACTTTGACGGTAATGATGGTTGCGACGGATTTTCACCGAACTTCCCCCTGATCCAAAGAACCGAGCTGCAAAATATTCTGTTGGCATCATTTTATCATGCTTTTGTGCCCTTGTCAAGATCGTGGGGATTTTTTTGCACGTACGTCTTGCAAAGTGGGCTTGTTTCCTGTATAATGAAAGAAAAAAGCATACGGAGGATACGTTATGATATACAAGAATTTTCAAGGTGTTGCACTGAGCGCTTTGGGTATGGGCTGCATGCGTCTGCCGCAGAAATCCGAGAACGGTGCGGATATTGACGAGGCGGCGCTTGCCGAAATGGTTGAGCTGGCAATTTCCAAGGGCGTTAACTATTTTGATACCGCATGGGTCTATCATCACGGCAAGAGCGAGGAGTTCATGGGAAGAGCGCTTGCCAAGTATCCGAGAGAGAGCTATTACGTTGCCACCAAGTTCCCCGGCTTTTCACTTGATTTCTGGGGGCGCGGCAAGGAGATCTTCGAAGAGCAGCTGCGTCGCCTTGGCATGGACTATATTGACTATTATCTGATCCACAACGTGTCCGAGGGGAATATCGACGCGTATCTGAATACCGAGAAGTACGGTGACGTGGAGTACATGATCGCAGAGAAAAAGGCAGGCAGAATCAAGCATCTGGGCTTTTCCACCCATGGTACGCTTGCTACCATGAAGAGATTTTTGGACAAGTATGCGCACGAGATGGAATTCTGCCAGATCCAGCTCAACTATCTGGATTACAAGCTGCAAAGCGCCAAGGAAAAGATTGAGCTGATCCGCTCCTACGGTCTTGGCGTGTGGGTCATGGAGCCCGTGCGTGGCGGTCGCCTTGCTTCGCTGGAGGCTGAGTATGCCGCAAAGCTGGAGTCGCTGCGTCCCGGTGTCAGCGGTCCCGAGTGGGCATTCCGCTTCTTGCAGTCGCTGCCCGACGTGGTGGTTACGTTGTCCGGCATGTCCAATATGCAGCAGCTTGGCGAGAATCTGGAAACCTTCTCTTGCGAAAAGCCCCTGAACGAGGCGGAGTGGCAGGCGCTCATGGAAATCGCGGACGATATGATCGCAAAAAAGACGCTGCCTTGCACAGAGTGCCGTTATTGCACCCCGTATTGCGCACAACAGTTGGATATTCCACAAATGATTAAGTTTTATAATGCGCAGATGTATCCCGAGCACGCAGGAGAGGTCAGAGCGCAGGTTGCAGCACTGCCCGAGGAGCAAAAGCCCACGGCATGCATCGGCTGCCGGGCGTGTGAATCGGTCTGCCCGCAGAATATCAAGATCTCCGAGATGATGAGTGAGCTGGCAAAACGCACCTGCTGAGGGGGGGAATTTTCATGAGCGTTTCTATCAATTTATATAATATACGCGGAAACGTGCCAAAAGGGCAGAATCCGCTGCCCCGATTCAGGCAGAGAAAGCCCTCTCCCACAAGGGTGGACGGGGAGTTTCCTCGGGAGCTTTCCGAGCACCTTGGCTGCATGACAAAGGTGCTGCCTTACATGACGCAGGACAGGTATGATCGCAGCAGAGACGAGCTGCAGTTGCCCTCGCTTGTGTTGGAAAACGAGTATTTGCGCGCAAGATTTTTGCCAAGTCTGGGTGGCAGACTGCATTCTTTGTACGATAAGGTGGCAAAAAAGCAGCTTTTGTTCAAAAATCCCGTGATTCAACCCGGGAATCTTGCCATCCGTAACGCTTGGCTGTCCGGCGGTATAGAATGGAACGTGGGCAATTTCGGTCATACCTACACCACCTGTGACAACGTGTATGCCGCCGTGCTCTGCGATGGGGATGGAAACGAATTTATCCGCATTTACGAGTTTGAGCGCAATAAAAGCATCTTCTGGCAGGTGGATTTCCACCTTCCCGCAGGGGAAAAGCGGCTGTATTCGCACGTCAAGCTGATCAACCCGTTTGATCGTGCCACCACCACCTATTGGTGGAGCAATATCGCCGTGCGCGCAGAGAGTCGTGTGCGTGTGCTGGCAAGTGAGAAACAGGTTATTTCGTTTGTGGACGGTGCTTGCCGTTACGAAACGCTGCCCAATCTGGTTGCCATGAACGGAATTGACGCCACTTATCCCGCAAATGCGGACCGCGCATACGATTATTTCATCCAATGCGAGGATAAAAACGCCTCTACCTGGGAGGCAGCCGCATACGAGGATGGTTCTGTTTTCTACGAGCGCAGCACAGCCCCGCTGCTTTATAAAAAGCTGTTTGCATGGGGCGAGCACGCTGCAGGCAAGCACTGGCAGGAATATTTGTCGGACGGAAAGGGAACCGGCTATTACGTAGAGCTGCAGGCGGGTATTGCACCCTCTCAGCTGCATGATAAGCCCATGCCCGCGGGCTGTGTGTACGAATGGACGCAGTGCTACGGCGGTATGCAGCTGGACGGGGGCAGAATGCTTGACGTGGACTACGACGATGCCGTTGCGTACTTCGGATCCGAGATCGATCGCGAGATTGGTGCGCAGAAAATCGAAGAAATCCACCAAAACATGTGCAAATTGGCGCAAGTACCCGTCAAAGAGCAGCAAATTCTGCATTTCGGCTCCGGATTTGGCGCTGTAGAGATCGCCAGAATGGCGCAGGACGGCGACGGCGTGGCTCCCGAATCCATGTGTTTCCCGCAATCCGCGATCAAGGATGCCGAGCTGCCGTGGCTGACGCTTTTGCAAACCGGCAGCTTGCCGGAGCAGGATCCTGCAGAGCTGCCGCAATCTTATATGGTCAGCGAAAAATGGCTGAGCAGACTGCAAAACGCACCCAAAACGTGGAATAATTGCTTGCATCTTGGCGTGGCAAGCTATGAATGTCACACCACAGAGGTCATTGTCATGCAATCGTATGACGAGCAGAAGAACATAGAAGCAACAAAAGCTGCAAAAGAGGCGTGGCTTGCCTCTGTTGCGTGCGCGCCCAACTGCTGGGCTTGGCGCAATCTTGCCGTGCTGGAGCGTGCCGAGGGCAACGACGAGCAGGCACGTGCGTATTATGACGCAGCTGTGGCAAGTCCGGGTGCGTTTGACGACGTCGCGCTTGCCTCGGAATACCTGCAGTACCTCAATGCCTGCAAGCTTTACGAAAAAGCGTGGGAGCTTTACGTGAGCCTGCCGCAAAATTGCGCAGAGGATGACCGTATTTCGATCACGGCAGCCGTCGCTGCACTGAAGCTGCGCCGCGTGAAGTATCTGGAAGAATTTTTTACGCGCGAGCATCACGCCATCAGTGAGGGCGAGACGACGCTGACCGATCTTTGGTTCGGGCTTTGCGCCCTGCGCCTGGCTGCAGAGCGGGGAATTGCCGATCCGGATGAGCAGCTTCTTGCACAGCTTGCGGACGAGGCGTGGGATTTGTGCCCGCCCGACGAGTCGATCGATTTCCGCATGTCACTGGACCGCAAGAACAAGTACAGAGTGTAAATGCAAGTTTGATTTCCAATTCTTTCATATGGGAATTGGAGAATTATCGATAAACATTAAACTGCGTCACGGAAAATGAAAATTCTTCTATATTATTCTGAATTTTTTTCATTTTTCCTCAAGAACATCATTGACAAATGAAAATTTCTGTGATACAATAGTCCCGTTCATAGGCTCGTGCAGCTTGTTTTTTTGCGTTGAATGAGGTCTTTTTTCAGGGAAAAAACCTCTTTCAATGCAAAAGAGCCGCTGCGCGAGGCAAAAAACAAAAACAAAAATTCATAAATGGAGGACATTATGAACATGAAAATCAGATCCATCTTTACAATGGTTATGTGTCTGGTTTTGGTTGCGCTGATGGTTGTTGGTTGCCAGAACAATCCTTCGACCGGCGACGGCACCACCACCGGTGCTGAAGGCACGCAGCCTGGTGAGGTTATCACTCCTGCTACTTTCAAGCAGGCTGAGTACAACACCACTACCAGCGTCATGCCCAGTAACTGGAACGAAATGACCTATGCTGACAACAATGACACCCAGATCATGAGCTACATCGGTTCTTCTTTCTTCGACTACGACTATAAGTTCGAGAATGACAAGAAGTTCAACGAGGACGGCTCGATCAACAAGGAAGGCATTGTTCCCGGCGCGTACACCACCAACTACTCCGCAGCTACCAAGCTGGAGGACGTAACCGCTACCGTTGATGCTAAGTGGGGCTACACTGAGGATCAGAAGAAGGAAGGCGGCTATGCATGGAAGATCACCCTTCGTGATGACCTGAAGTGGGATGACGGCACTGCTATCACTGCTGAGGACTTCGTATGGTCCATGCAGCAGCAGCTCGACCCCGATTTCATGAACTTCCGCGCTAACACCTACTACGACACCCTGAGAATCAAGAACGCTAAGGCATACTTCTTCAAGAACACCGACGGTACTTACGAGGCTGTTGGCTCCAAGTATGCTTCCAACCAGGCAGCTATCGATGCAGGCGAGACCCTGTACATCGACGTTTGGGGCGCATGGGGTGCAGAGGGCTACACCAACGAGGCTGGCGAAACCTGCCCTCAGTGGCTCGCTATCACCGATGAGGTTGTTTACAACAACGCTGAAGGTTCCGACCCCTGCTCCGGTAAGATCGTTTACGATACTTACATGAGCATGCCTAACTACGCTCCCGAGTTCGAAGTTGGCGGCGGCTATGCTGCTCTGATGGCTATCTACGTTGCTAACACCAACAAGGATATCGCTTGGGAATCCGTAGGTATCTACGCTGAAGGCAACGCTATCGTTGTTTGCCTTGACATCAACTTTGACTTCCTGAGAGAAGATGGCAGCCTCTCCGTTTGGGCTCCCTACTACTTCTCCAGCCTGCCTCTGGTACACAAGGCAAAGTATGATGCTGCAAGAATTGCTCCCGCTGACGGTGCAACTCTGTGGACCTCTAAGTACAACTCCTCTCTCGAGACCACCGCTTCTTGGGGTCCCTACAAGCTGACCGAGTTCGAGACCGGCTCTCACTACAAGCTGGAAAAGAACGAGAACTGGTACGGCTGGAACATGGAACAGTACAAGAACCAGTACAACGTAACCGCTATCAACTGCCGTGCAGTTGAGGAATTCGCTCCCAAGTGGCTCGGCTTCCTGAACGGCACCTACGACGATGCTTCTCTCCAGTCTGAAAACGTTGGCGAGTACATCGACTCCAAGTACGTTTACTACACCTCTACCTCTACCGGTACTTTCGGTATGCAGCTGTACTCCAACCTGAACGTTCTGAAGGAAAGCAAGAACAACAACGGTATTCTGGCTATCCAGGAGTTCAGACACGCATTCAACCTCGCACTTGACAGAAACGACATCGTTCAGACCATCTGGCCCGGCTCCGCAGTTCCTTGCTTCGGTCTGATCAACGTTGCTTACTACTATGACATCGAAAACGCTCCCGACCTTGAGGATGGCGGTCAGTACCGTAACACCACCAAGGCTAAGGAAGGCATCCTTCGCGCATACGGCTTCGAGCAGGCAGCTGACGGCACTTGGTCCAGCGGCGCTCTGCAGGGCCTGACCACTGACGCTGCATACGCACGTCTGACCGGTTACAACCCCGAGCTTGCTAAGGAAAAGATGAAGGAAGCTATCGCTATCCTGACTGCTGATCCTGAGAAGTACGGCTACGACTCCTCTAAGAACATCACTCTGGTTTACGGTTCTTCTTCCGATACCGATAAGCAGAGATTCAGAGCTGACTACCTGCAGAAGATCCTGGACGACCTGACCAAGGGCACCGTTCTGGAAGACAAGATCGACGTTGTATTCGATGCATCCGCAGGTGCACAGTGGGCAGAAGCATTCCGTGCAGGCGATACT
The DNA here is from genome assembly GCA_015065285.1 of Oscillospiraceae bacterium. Lineage (GTDB taxonomy): Bacteria > Bacillota > Clostridia > Oscillospirales > CAG-272 > SVQP01. Next base: position 31,046 of record SVQP01000002.1, read on the forward strand.
CAGATCGGCTTCGGCTACGGCTTCTCCGGTAACGCATTCAACCCCTTCGATATCGTTGGCGCATTCGTTAACCCTGATGACGACCTGAACTACCACATGTACTGGGATACCTCCGCTGTTGATATGACTCTGACCATGCCCGCAGGCAACTACGAGGGCGCTGGTGAGACTATCACCATGAGTGTTCAGAACTGGTACTACTGCCTGAACGGTCTCGCAGCAAGCGAAGGCCAGGCAAAGACCTACAACTGGGGTGCAGGTTTTGCTCCTGTAGAAGCAAGACTGACCATCCTCTCCGCTCTGGAAGAGCTGACCATCAAGGAGTCTCGTTCCGTTATGCTGATCGCTGACGGCGGCGGATCCTTCCTGGGCGCTAAGTTCTCTTACTTCTCTGAGGACGAGCACACCTTCATGGGCTTCGGCGGTCTGAGATACATCGTTGTTAACTACACCGATGCTGAGTGGACCGACTTCGTTGCTGCTAACAACGGCGACCTCTCCACCGAGTACAAGAAGTCCGAGTAATTATTAAATAGCTAATTCTTTAGATATTTAATATACCAATGCAAACGGCGGTGAGCCACGAGCTCACCGCTGATTTGCGTATTTATATGGCGATCAAAACTTGTAAATCCCCGCGCAAACCACCACTTCGACCGTTCGATTTTGGTGAACGGATCTGCCGTTATGGTAAATAATGGCATTTTATGTCAAGGAGCCATTTGCAAATGGCGAAATACATAAGGTCATGCTTTTATGACCGAAAGGCATGCGCGCAGCCTTTGTGCGTGCAAAAGGACCCTATGGACTATGGGTCGCGTAGGCTTTTTTCGAAAGGCTTACGGTTGTGAATGTGAAAACAACAAAACAGAGGAGAAAACCCCTATGTATATGTTTAAATATGTGTCCAAACGTTTGGGCTTGATGCTGCTCACATTCTTCATCATCTTTACGATGTGCTTTGTGCTGATCAAGCTCCTGCCTATTCCTACAACTGCTCTGCCGGGTCAGGATCAAGACGTGGTTATGAACATTATGGAGGCAAGAGGCTGGATTACAAACGTGCAAAAGGGCGAGAACGGAACTTATACTTATGACAGAGTTCCGATTATGCTTCAGTATGGCATGTACCTCAAGAGAGTCATTTTTGAAGGAGACTTCGGTATTGCAACCAGATTGCCCGGTTATACCGGTAAGATGCTGTGGGAAGAAGTCTTTATTCCTAAGCTGCCCCCCACAATTCTGATCAATATTTACTCGAGCTTGATCGGCGTTCCGATCGGTCTGGGCTTGGGTATTTTGGCTGCGCTGAAAAAGAATAAGTGGCAGGACCAGGTCATTAATATCTTTATTATCTTATTGATCTCACTGCCGTCGGTTATTCTGGCGTTGCTGATTTTGTACGTATTCTGTTTCAAGCTGCGCTGGTTCCCGCTTAACATGCTCACAAGCAACGATTATTTCACCTGGCCGGTATTCCATTCCATGCTGCCGGCAGTGTTCTCCTTGTGCCTTGGCTCGGTTGCAGGATACGCACGTTATACCCGTGCAGAGCTTTCCGAGGTTCTGACCGGTGAGTTTATGCTGCTTGCAAGAACCAAGGGTCTGACCAAGAGTCAGGCGATCTATCGTCATGCAATGCGTAACTCCATGGTCGTAATTTTCCCCTCGATTCTGAGTGAATTTATCTCGGTGCTTTCGGGTTCGCTGATTATTGAAAAAATGTTTGGCGTAAACGGCGTGGGCGGTCTGTATCTGCTTGCGATCGAAAATCAGGACTATGATGCGTTTATGTTGCTGTCCGGTTTCTATACCTTGATCGGTCTGGCTGCCGGTATTGTCATTGATATCAGCTACGGTATCATTGACCCGAGAATCAGAATGGGGGCGAAGTAAGTATGACGAATATGAATCAATACCAGAATATCCCCGCTGAAAAGTTCCAATTTGCAAAGAGAACTGACCTTGGTCACGATAAAAAGTTTGACACCAAGCCTGTCAGCTATTTCCAGGGTGCATTCCGTCGTTTCAGTAAGAACAAGGGTGCGGTCGTTGCTGCGATCGTTATTGCATTCCTTATACTGTTTGCAATTTTTGCTCCTTTCTTCACTAACTACACGCCTGACATGTATGACGTGACCTATATCTATGCTGCGCCCAAGCTGCCTATATGTGAAAAATACGGCATTCCGTTCTGGGATGGCAGCAGAGACAGAACCAACGTTGGTTATATGACCTATCTGAAGGATATGGCAATCATGCAGGAGACCGGCAGAGAGGTTATCAAGGGCGGTAAGGACAACGTGAAGATCAGCGAAGACGGCAAGAGCTACACCTACCGTTACGATACCTATTACGGCATCGGCTTTATTTACGATGAGATCCCCATGTCCAAGTATCTTGACATTCAGAGATACCAGAACGAAACGGGCAGACAGGTGCTGTATCCCGTGGTTGCTCTGGAGGACAGACCCACCCATAGCAAGAATAATACCGATGCAAACATCTTCTACCAGGTTAAGGATAAGAAGGCAACAAAGATCACTCCCGTACTGGATGAAGAGGGCAAGCTGATTCCTAACTACTGGGAAATTCCTGAAGGCATCGATCCTAAGTCCTGGGGCGGCGTGGCATACGACTCCTTGAGAATTGAGGGCGAGGACGGCTTTACCAAAACGGTCAAGGTAAGAGATGAGAACGATAACCTCGTGGATGAAGAAAGAACCTATTACTACATCTACGGCGTGCAGATGGCAAGTACGGTTCAGGTAAGAGTTGAGTATTATGAATACTATGCGTATGAGCATCTGGTAGAAGAGGGCGATGGTGTTTCCGAGCCTTTGTTCCTGTTCGGTGCAACCGAAACCGGTAAGGATATCTTCTCCTGCCTTGCATACGGTGCAAGATTCTCGTTTATTTTCGCATCTATCGTTGCGATCGTAAACTTTATCGTTGGTGTGATCTGGGGTTCTATCTCGGGTTACTACGGCGGTAAGCTCGACCTTGCTATGGAGCGCTTCTGCGAAATCCTTGGCTCGGTTCCTTCCATGATTATTATTACGCTGCTTAAGTACCACATGGGTCACTTCATAGTGGAGCAAGGCCTATATAAACTGGTTGATATCCAGAGCGCGCTTGTCTTGTTTATAGCGTTCTTTGCAACCGGTTGGATCGGCATGGCGGGCAGAACCCGTATGCAGTTCTACCGTTTCAAGAACCAGGAGTACGTTCTGGCAGCAAGAACACTGGGCGCAAGCGATGCAAGAATCATGTTCAAGCACATTTTCCCCAACGGTCTTGGTACCATCGTAACCAGTATCGCTCTGGTTATCCCCTCCATGATTTATTCGGAGACCAGCCTTTCTTACTTGGGTATTATCAACCTCGAGGCAGGCAAGCTGACCAGCGTCGGTACGCTGATCAATGCCGGTCAGAAGGCACTGCAGCAAGGCGAGCCCTACACCGCATTCGTGGCACTGTTCCCCTGCGGCTTCCTGGTTCTGCTGATGCTCAGCTTCAACCTGTTTGGTAATGGTCTGAGAGACGCGTTCAACCCGTCGCTCAGAGGATCGGAGGAGTAAACGATGAATAAAGAAGTTAAACTTTCGGTTAACAATTTAAGAGTCTCCTTCCGTACAGACGGTGGTAAGGTACAGGCAGTCCGTGATATTTCATTCGACCTTTATAAGGGCGAAACCCTTGCTATCGTAGGTGAATCCGGCTCGGGTAAGTCGGTTACCTCCAAGGCAATTATGGGCATTTCTGCAGTAAACGCCATCTATGAGGGCGGAGAGATTCTGTATGACGGACAGGACCTTGTCCGTATTCCCGAGGAAGAAATGCACAAGCTTCGCGGTGACAAGATCGCCATGATCTTCCAGGATCCGCTTTCTTCGCTCAACCCCATCATGCGTATCGGTAAGCAGATTACCGAGGCTATGCTGCTCAAGAACAAGGCAAACCGCAAGGAAGGTCGCGAGACATTCAATAAAATGCTGGGCGTTCTGTCTATGAATATGAAGGAGGCTATCGCGCAGGGGGCAGATACCACCATGACCGCTGCAGACGTTGATAAGTATATCAAGACCTTTGATAGCTTCAACATTCAGGCAATCAAGCTGGAAAACAGCTATAACGCTGCCCGCACCAGCACCGAAGAGATGATCGCTCTGGTTAAGGACTACCTGTTCATGACCGAGAAGAATCAGAGGATCGACGTGGTTGGTAACCTCAAGGCAATTCTGCGCACGCTTGTGACAATTGAGGACAAGTACTTTGTATCAGAGTACAAGAATGCACTCTATGCACACGCAGCCGCTGTGAATTCCGCTATCCGCGAGGAAAAGAAGAACAAGGCGTCCTACTCCAAGGGAGCCAAAAAGATCGCTACCGAGCAGACCGTTGCAGTTCTTCGTGACCTTTTGAATACTGCTGAGGAGATGCTCGCGCAGCCTCAGTACAATTTCTTCAGAATCGGCTACTACATCTATAAGCATCCTGAGGTTGACCTGAGCCAGATGCCTGCAGATAAAGCGAACGAAATGGCATATGCCTTCTTGATGGAAGATTTTATGGATTCGTTCCTGGCACTGGAAAAGCTTGCTGTTAAGTATTCCGCAAGCAAAACTCTGGCAAGCAAAAAGATTGCTATTGAAGAGCTGAAAAATGCAATTGACTTTTATAAGGCAGGCAACTTTACCGCCTCTGACGCGAGCGCTGTTTGTAAGAAGGTCAACAGAGCAGTTCTTTTGGCAATCGACCCGCTGGAAACCGTTAAGGATAACGTAGCGCACACCTTTGGCGGTGCTTTGGAAAGAGAGCTTGAAAAGTATTTCTTCTATCTCAAGAACAACCCCAAGGAAGAAGCACGCTTTGCAAAGCAGACTGCAAAGAGAGAAGCGCTGCTGGCTAAGGGCAAGAAGGTTGACTGGAACGTAGTTCCCAAGTCTGTCATTGAGCCCGAGGTTCAGATCGAGACCATCGCGTCCGTTCTGCGCCGCGTGATGAACAAGTTTGAGGCAGACGTAGAGAACGCAAGCAACGTTGACTTTGATAAGCGCTGCATTGATATCGTAGATTATCTGAAGGCTAAGGCTTCTCAGATCGTCTACAAGCTGACCCCCCGTATTGCTAAGGAAAAGGCGATCAAGCTCATGGAAGAGGTTGGTATTCCCGAGGCAAGAATCCGTTACCGTCAGTATCCGTTCGAGTTCTCGGGCGGTATGCGTCAGCGTATTGTAATTGCAATTGCGCTTTCCGCAAATCCCGATATCCTGATTTGTGACGAGCCCACCACCGCGCTGGACGTAACCATTCAGGCACAGATCCTCGAGCTGATCAACAAGCTTAAGAGAGAACGTGATCTGTCTATTATCTTTATTACGCACGACCTTGGTGTCGTTGCAAATATGGCAGACAGAATTGCCGTTATGTATGCAGGTAAGATCGTAGAGTACGGTACTGCAGAGGAAGTATTCTACAATCCTCAGCACCCCTACACCTGGGCGCTGCTGGCTTCCATGCCCGACCTGGATACCAACGAAAAGCTGGATGCAATTCCCGGTACCCCTCCGAATATGATCTATCCTCCCGTAGGAGACGCCTTTGCGGAAAGAAACAAGTACGCAATGGAGATCGATTTCGAAATGCAGCCGCCTATGTATCAGGTATCTCCCACACACTATGCGGCAACCTGGTTGCTCCATCCCAATGCTCCCAAGGTTGAGATCCCCAAGATCATCACCGAGCGTATCAAACGAATGAAAGAAAGAGGAGGCAACAATGGAGAATCATAACGAAGTATTGTTAAAAGTTGACCATCTTTGCCAGTATTTCCGTTTGGGACGCAAGGACCTGAAGGCAGTGGACGACGTCAGCTTTGAGATCAGAAAGGGTGAGACCTTTGGTCTGGTTGGTGAATCCGGATGTGGTAAGACCACAACCGGTCGATCCATCATCAAGCTGTATGATATTACCTCGGGTAACGTATACTTCAAGGGTCAGAGAATCGGTGCGGGCACTCGTGCCTACAAGGATGCGATCAAGAACGCACGCGCTGATGCCAAGAAGAAAATCGAAGCGCTCAAGCAAGAGGAAGCTTCGGCTGATGCTGCAAGAAAGGCAGAGATTGCAAACGAGATCAAGAAGGTTCAAAACGAGCTTGCCGAGATCATTGCAAAGAACAAGGCGCTGATCAGAGATGCAAAGCTGGACAGCAAAGAGGTTGACAGAGAGTATGCAGCTTCTTTGATCAAGGAGCTGGATGCAGAATATGCAGAGAAGCTCGCGCAGGCGCAGGGCAATAAGGAGCAGCTGGCTGCTCTGAAAAGAGAGTATAAGAACAGACGCCGCGTTGCCTCGAAGAGCAAGCTGATCACACAGATTCAGATGATCTTCCAGGATCCCATCGCGTCGCTTGACCCCCGTATGACCGTACGTGATATCATTGCCGAGGGCATGATCATCAACGGCATCACCGATAAGGAATACATCAACCAGAAGGTTTATGAGGTTCTGGAAACCGTTGGCTTGGTTCGCGAGCATGCGGACCGCTACCCGCACGAATTTTCGGGCGGTCAGCGTCAGCGTATCGGTATTGCAAGAAGCGTTGTCATGGAGCCCGAAATGATCATTGCGGACGAGCCCGTATCTGCATTGGACGTATCCATTCAGGCACAGGTTATCAACCTGCTTAACGATTTGCGTGACAGCAAGGGTCTGACCATTCTGTTCATCGCGCACGACCTTTCGGTTGTCAAGTACTTCTCGGATAGAATCGGTGTTATGTACTTTGGTAAGATGGTTGAGCTGGCAGATTCCGATGAGCTGTTCAAGCATCCTCTGCATCCGTACACCAAGTCGCTTTTGTCGGCAATTCCGTTGCCCGACCCGATTTACGAAAAGCAGCGCACGAGAATTACCTATAATCCTCTGGCAGAGCACGATTACTCTGTTGACAAGCCTTCGTTCCGCGAGATCAGCCCCGGACACTTTGTTCTGTGCAACGATGCGGAAGAGGCTAAGTACAGGCAGAGCGTAAACGAAGATGTGGAAGGTTAAAACGCAGTGAAAAAGGAAACCGGAAAAATACTTGTTAAATACCTGATCAACTTCGGCATCGCCGCGCTGATTACGGTTGCCGTATTTGCGATCCATGGCTTTTTCACGGATGACCTTGCAAATAATATTCTGGTCTTAGCGGACGGATTCTCCATTTCGGGACTTTTGCTGGTCCTGTTTGCGGGAATGATCTTCGTTACCAGCAAAGGCGCGCTGATCGGTATCAGCTTTATCGTACGCAACGCAGTTCTTGCGTTGTTTGTGCCCATGGGCAGAGCCCGTCAGGAGCTGTATAAGGATTATCGCGAGAGAAAGATCAAGGATGTCAAAAAGTTTGCTGATTTCAGCATGCTGATTATCGGCTTGGTTTATCTGGTTGTCGGAATCGTTTTCAACGTGATCTGGTACACTAATTTCTACAGTATCCCAGGCTAAAATAAAGCTCCCTTGCCACAAGGCAGGGGAGCTTTTTGTCTCTTGACACGGGGCTTTGTGCTGTGATATAATAAGGTATCTAAGAAATAGTCATTTGGAGGAATTGAAATGTTCAAGCGAGTGCTTTGTGCTGCGGTCTCTTGCCTTATGCTGCTCTCCCTGGGCGGTGTGCTTGGTGTGAGCGCTGCTTCCGAAAATATGTTCAAGAACGGCAATTTTGAAAAAAAGCTTGCCAACTGGCAAACCTGGAGCAATGATCCTGCAAGCTGCAAGGTGGAATTTGCAAAAGGAGAGGGCGTGGATGGCTCGGGTGCTATGCGCATGACCAACAACGCTCCCGTTGCAAACGGCGCTTTCCAGTATGCTTCTATGCAATACGGGAAGACCTATATCATGCAGGCAGATGTGAAATATGAGAACGTCTCCTCTGAGGGCATGGGTCTGATTCTGGGCATGACCATGTATGATGCGGCATCCAACAACATCGGTGAGATGGCGTCTGCATCGCATTACGGTACCAGCAACGGCTGGGTGACACTGAACTTTATTTTTACCGTTACCAATGAAAATGCAGTCGCTGTCAATGCGGGTCCCAGACTGTGGTTTTGCACCGGCACTGTGCTGGTGGATAACGTTACCATCTCGGAGCTGACCAACATCGGCGCGGAAGCCGAGAGCGGCACGTTTGATCTTGCCGTATCCGAAACGCCCAATAAGTTCTCCACGATAGGTCTTGGCGCAGAGTGGGATCCTAAGCTTTTGTTGCCGGTCAACAAGGAGCGCGGTGTGACGGATGAGGACCTGGAGCTGATCAAGCAGAGAATGGATGAGATGGGCTTGCAGTGCGTGCGTATGATGATCATGCCCGAATGGTTTGAGCCTCAAAACGACGATGCCGATCCCAAAGCCGCAGATTTTGCCAACTACTGCTGGGATAGCGAGGAGGCAAAGTGCACCTTGGCATATCTGAAGGTGTGTCAGGAGCTGGGCGTGGACGTGATGCTGACCTGGTGGGGAGCTGCCGCAGGGGATTGGCTGTCCTATCCGGATTGCGGTGACTGGCTCAGCGCGCCCAATGATCTGGACGAGATGGCTGAGAATATCGTGACGGTGCTGCGCTACGTCAAGGAGCAGATGGGGTACGATTGCGTTAAGGGTGTGATCCTGCAAAACGAGCCCAGCTATTCCTTTAAGGTGTCGGGCGGAGTCGTTGATTTTGATTATTACGTACAGTATTATAAAACGGTGGATGCCCGTATGAGCGAGGCAGGGCTGGACGATATCATGCTGATCGGTGCGGATGACGCGCAGAGCCTTGGCTGGTATTGCCGCGTGTATGATGAGCTTAAGGACGTGTGCGATATGTTTGATTCACACACCTATTCCTGGAGCTACGACACCTCCTATCTGGACGATCTGATTGGGGAGTTTGTGCATGGCAGAACCGATTATTCCACCGAAAAGCCCTTCTTCTTTGGCGAATTTGGTGATGGCAGCGCGCAGGGCGCGTATGCGGCAGCATCGACCGAAACCTATGGGCGCGGACTGTTTGTGGCGTCTATGGCGGTCAATTCGCTTGCATGCGGCGCATCCGGACTTTCCTACTGGCCCTTGCACGACGTGTACTACTACTATAACGAGACCGGTGGTGACAACTACGGTCTGATGAGCATGGGCATGATCGGCTATAAGACCGACGGAGAATGGAGCTACCGCCCCACCTATTATGCATGGGGGCTGCTTTGCAACTATATTCCCAAGGGCTCGACTGTGTATCCCGTGACGGGAGATAACGGTAATCTGATTGATGCGCTTTGCGTCAAGGCGCCCGACGGCTCGTACAGCCTGATCGCAGTCAACCGCTCCGCAGCCGAGCAGGTGGTCAATATTTCTACCGATATGTTTGATTGCGAGATGGATAGCTACCTGTTCGCGGAAGATAAGCTGCCGAGCGACGGCTCGCAGATCGCGTCCGACGGAAAGGTCAGCCCGACCGACGGTGTGTACAGCATTACGTTGCCTGCATACAGCTTCCGCGTGCTCAACGGCAAGGTGGCAGAGCAGGAAACAACGGCAGAGCAGGAAACAACGGCAGAGCAGAGCGAGACAGCGGCACAGGATGAGACCGATGCACCCGCAGAAGGTGGTTGCAAATCGCTGGCAGCACCCGTGGCAGCCTTGGCAGTCGCAGCCGCGGCAGCAGTTATCTGCAAAAAGAAAAAGGATTGATTTTCCAATAAAAAAATCCTCCGCATGAGCGGAGGATTTTTTTATTGGATCCCGGTCAGATTCTGTAAATCTCTGCTGCCTTGGTTTCGTCAAAGCCGTTGGCGCAAAGGACTTCCTCTGCCTTGGCAGGGTCGTCCACGCGCACAATCATGAGTGCTTTGCCCAAGGTCTTGCCCGCGCAGGCGTACATGTATTCGATCTCAATGTGATTGTCAGCCAGAATATTGACCACCTCTGCAGCACCGCCCGGATGGTCGTTCATGACCACAGCCAGCACCTCGGTGACCTTAACGATCACACCGTCCTCGGAGAGGATCTGCTGTGCGAGCTCAACCTGATCCACGATCAGGCGCAGCACGCCAAAATCAGAGGTGTCTGCCAAAGAGAGCGCGCTGATGTCCACACCACCGCGCGAGAGGTGTGTAAGGACGGGGGCAAGATTGCCCTTGCGGTTTTCAATAAATACGGAAAGCTGCTTTACCTTCATAATTGCGCTCCTTTTTTAATATTTTCTGTTGTCGATCACGCGCTTTGCCTTGCCCTCGCTGCGCGCAATGGTCTTGGGGTTGACCAGATGAACCTTAGCGGAAATGCCAAGCATATCGCGCAGTCCCGAGGTAATGCGCTTTTCCACAGATTCGATCGAACGAATGTCGTCTGCAAACAGGGTCTCACTCATTTCCACGTTGACGTCAAAGGTGTCAGTGTTGTTGACGCGGTCTACCACGATCTGGTAATTGGGTGTGATGTCACCGCCGCTGACCTTGAGCAGCACCTCTTCAATCTGAGAGGGGAATACGTTGACACCGCGGATGATCAGCATATCGTCGCTTCTGCCGCTGGGCTTGCGCATACGCACGTGGGTTCTGCCGCAAGCACATTTTTCGTAGTTGAGCGAGCAGATGTCACGGGTGCGGTAGCGGATCAAGGGGAAGCCCTCCTTGGTAATGGTGGTGAACACCAGCTCACCGGGCGTGCCCTCGGGAAGCACCTCGCAGGTATCGGGGTCAATGATCTCGGGAATAAAGTGGTCCTCCCATACGTGCATGCCTGCCTGGCATTCGCACTCGCATGCTACACCGGGACCAAGAATTTCGGAAAGACCGTAAATATCGTAAGCCTTCAAGCCAAGCTTTTGCTCGATCTGTTGTCTCATATCCTCACTCCAGGGCTCGGCACCGAAAATACCTGCCTTGAGCTTGAGGTTTTCCTTCTGCCCCAGTCGCTCGATCTCCTCGCCAAGATACAGGGCATAGGAGGGCGTGCAGCAAAGGGCGGTGGCACCAAAGTCTACCATGGTCTGAATCTGCAGCGAGGTGTTGCCCGAGGACATGGGAATCACGGTAGCCCCCAGTGCCTCACCGCCGCCATGCGCGCCAAGACCGCCTGTGAACAGACCGTAGCCGTAGGAGACCTGAATGATATCACTCTCGTCAAGACCCACAGCCTCCATCATTCTTGCCACACAGTCTGCCCAGATCTCAAGGTCATTCTTGGTGTAGCCGACCACGATTCTTTTGCCGGTGGTGCCGGAGGATGCGTGCACGCGCACGATCTCGGACATGGGCGTTGCGAAAAGGCCGAAGGGGTAATAATCACGGAGGTCACTTTTATAGGAGAAGGGGAGCTTATGCAGATCCTCTACGCCGTGTACGTCGTCGGGCGTCAAGCCCAGCTCATCCATGCGGCGGCGGAAGCACTCCACCTTTTCATAGCAGCGTCTGACCTGATTGACAAGGCGCTCGTTTTGCATCGCGACGATCTGCTCGCGAGGCATACATTCGATCTGCGGGTTTCTGATTGCCATTGTGGGAATCTCCTTGGTTTATGATTTCTTTTTGCGTTTGAAGTTGAGAATGATGCCCAGCGCCACCGAAAGCGCGGCTGCCATAGCCACCTGATATTCGGCGGGCAGCATAAAGGTGACGGTGTGCGCGGGAATCCAGAAAAGCGGAACGGTTTTGAGCAGGGTAAAGGATGCGAACTTTTCCCAGTCTACCTTGTGGATGACGGTGGCAATTGAGATTTTTCTCTTGCCTGTGGCGCGAATATCGAGATAGGTATCCGAGCATTTGTGCAGTGCCATAAAGGTCGGACCAAAGGAAAGATTCATGGTGGCGCTGATAAAGAATGCCTTGATAAAGCTGTTCAGCAGGGCATTTTGTGCGCTTGGCAGCAGTCCTTGCGCCATCAGAGCGTCCACACCTGCGCCGAAAATCTTCATCATGTAGGTGATCCAGACGCCAATGACGCCCCAGATCAAAAATCTTGCCCACACGTAAGAGGGGAGCGCCCATTCACCCTTGGCAAGGCGCACTGCAAGCAGCTCGCCTGCAGTTGCCAGAACGGCAAACTTGACAAAGCCCATCAGGTAAGGGTGCGAGGTGGAGAGCACTTTGAATACTTCACGTGAGGCGGGAATGATCAGAATTGCCGCAAAGCCGCCAAGAGAGAGCGCGACGTAGGCAATGATCAGAATCTTTTTCCAAATGGGAGAGAGCTGCTTCATATTAAGCCCGTGCTCCATAGTGGTAGCCTGCATCAAAGGCACGCAGGTTGGCTTCCAGGAACTTGGCGGGCACGCACTCGCGCACTGCCTGCACCCATGTTTCGTAGGGGATATCGGTGTTCTTTGCCATCACGCCCACCAGCACCACGTTCACCGCCTTGGCGTTGCCTGCAGCCTTTGCGATGGAAAGCGCATCCAGCGCGGTCAGGTCAACAGAGGCGCCAATGGTCTCGAGAATTGCCTCGGGGTATTCTGCTGCGCCCGTAATGACAGGCATGGGGTTGATCTTTTGTGTGTTGGCAATCATCTTGCCACCGATTCTGAGGTAGGGAAGCGCACGCAGCGCCTCCAACTGCTCAAATGCGAGAATGATGTCTGCCTCGCCCTTGTCAATGATGGGGGAGTAGACCTTTTGACCGTATTTGACGTAGGTGACAACGCTGCCGCCACGCTGCGACATACCGTGCACCTCGGAAACCTTGACGTCAAAGTTGCAGGAGAGAATGGCGTTACCCAGAATGCGGCTGGCAAGCAAAGTGCCCTGACCGCCCACGCCAACGATCATAATCTTTACGTTTTCCATGATCAGTTGCCCTCCTTCTTTTCAATGGCATCAAAGGGGCAAACGCCCAGACAAAGTCCGCAGCCGTTGCACTGCGTGGGGTCGATCTTGACCGAACCATCCTTGCCAACCGAGATGGCAGGGCAGCCAAGCTTCATGCAAAGCTTGCATCTCTTACACTTGTCGCCAATCTCGCAATGCCCCGTGTACTTGACGTACTTGAGCAGTGCGCAAGGACGCTGCGCAATAATGACAGAGGGCTCGTCTGCCGCGATCTCCTCGCGCACAGCCGCCTCAAAGCCGCGCAGATCAAAGGGGTCTGCCACGCGCACGCGGTCCACGCCAACGGCATGGCACAGCGCGATCAGATCCACCGCACGGGTATCCTCACCGCGAATGGTCTTGCCCATGGCGGGATTCTGCTGGTGACCGGTCATGCCGGTGATCGAGTTATCCAGAATGATCACCGTGTTTGCGCCCTTGTTGTATACGATGTCGATCAAGCCGGTGATACCGGAGTGAATAAAGGTCGAGTCACCGATCACGCTGACCAGCTTTTTGTTGAACTGCTCACCTCTGACCTTAGCCATGCCGAATGCGGCACTGACAGAGGCACCCATGCAAATGGTGGTGTCCACCGAGGCAAGGGGAGCAACCGCGCCCAGCGTGTAGCAGCCAATGTCACCCGAAACAGTCAAGCCCAACTTTTTGAGCACGTAGAAGGTGCCTCTGTGAGGGCAGCCTGCGCACATCACGGGCGGACGGTTGGGAATGGCACCCACCGGTGCTACGTATTCGGGATTGGGTGCGCCAAGCACAGCGGTGCGGATCATAGCGGGGGTGTATTCGCCAAGCAGGGTAAAGAACTCCTTGCCCTTGACAGTGATGCCAAGGTTGTTGCAGTGCTCCTCGATAAAGGGATCCAGCTCTTCAATCACCCAAAGGGTATCCACCGAAGCGGCAAAATCGCGGATCTTCTGCTCGGGCAGGGGGTAAACCATGCCAAGCTTTAAGTAGTTGACCGAATTGCCCAGTGCTTCGTGCGCGTACAGGTGTGTGGTGCCGGATACGATCACACCAATGCGAGATCCGTTGTCCTCAATCTCATTGAGCGGTGAGGTCTCGGCATATGCTACCAGATCACGGTGACGCTTTTCCACAACCACGTGCTTGCCGATGGCGTTGGCAGGCATCATCACGTATTTGGCAATATTCTTTTCGTAGGGCTTGATCGGGGTTTCTTGGCGATCGCTGAGCTCTACGGGGTTCTGCGAGTGGGAAATACGGGTGGAAAGGCGGAGCATGAAGGGGGTGTCAAACTGCTCCGAAAGCTCGAATGCGAGCTTGGTGAAATTCAGGCACTCGGAGGAATCCGAGGGCTCCAGCATGGGCAGCTTTGCCGCCTTTGCATAGTGACGGGAATCCTGCTCGTTTTGCGAGGAGTGCATGCCGGGGTCATCTGCCACGGCAATGACAAGACCCGCGTTCACACCCGTGTAGGATGCGGTGAAAAAGGGGTCAGCCATGACGTTCAAGCCCACGTGCTTGCAGCAGGTCATGGCGCGACCGCCGCCAATGGCGGCACCGATGGCAACCTCTGCAGCCACCTTTTCGTTAGGTGCCCACTCAACGTTGACCTCGGGGTATTGAACAATGCTTTCGGTGATCTCGGTGCTGGGAGTACCGGGGTAAGAGGATACCACGCGCACGCCTGCCTCGTATGCACCGCGGGCAACGGCTGCGTTACCCAGCATAAGCTTTTTGGACATATGTAATAATCTCCTTATCAGTGCGAAATTTGCTTTTCCACAAGGCTACCGCCGCAATATTGCTCGCGGAGCTTGGGCTTTTCGATCTTGCCTGTGGGGTTACGGGGAATGGTGGCGAAAATGATCTTGCGCGGACGCTTGTAGCGCGGCAGGGAGGCACAAAAGGCTTCAATTTCCTGCTCGGTTGCGCTGTAGCCCTCCTTGCATTCAATAATGGCAGCTGCAATCTCGCCAAGTCGCTCGTGCGGCAAGCCGATGACCGCCACGTCCTTGACTGCGGCATGTGCGCGGATGTGGTTTTCGATCTGCACGGGGTAGAGGTTTTCACCGCCCGTGATAATGACATCCTTCTTGCGGTCCACAAGGTAGATGAATCCGTCGGGATCCTCCATTGCCATGTCACCGGTCAAAAGCCAGCCGTCGCGCAGCACCTCTGCGCTGGCTTCGGGGTCGTTGTAATAGCAGTTCATCACACCGGGACCCTTGACGCAAAGCTCGCCCACCTCACCGCGGGCAACCGCTCTGCCGGAGGGGTCAATGATGCGTGTCTTCCAGCCGTAGCCCGCCTTGCCGATCGCGCCCACCTTATCCACGTTTTCCACGCCAAGGTGCACGCAGCCGGGGCCGATGGATTCGCTCAGACCGTAGTTGGTATCGTATTGATGCCCGGGGAATACCTCCATCCATCTCTTGATCAGAGAGGGCGGTACGGGTTGTGCACCAATGTGCATCAAACGCCATGCTGAGAGATCGTAGTCCTCAAGCTTTAGCTCGCCTCTCTCCAGCGCATCCAGAATGTCCTGCGCCCACGGCACTAAGAGCCAAACGATCGAGCAATGCTCGTCCGAAGCGGCTTTGAGGATCCACTCGGGGTTGACGCCCTTGAGCAGCACCGCCTTGCCACCTGCGAAAAAGCTGCCCATCCAGTGCATCTTGGCACCCGTGTGGTACAGGGGAGGGATGCAGAGGAACACATCGTCGTGCGTTTGCGCGTGGTGGTTGTGCTCGGTCAGCATGGCGTGCGTCAGCGAGCGGTGCGCGTGCAAAATCGCCTTGGGGAAGCCTGTTGTGCCGGAGGAGAAATAGATCGCGGCATCGTCGTCCTCGGTCAGCGAAATGTCGGGCTGGCGCGAGGTGCAGTATGCAATCATTTTGTCATAGCTGTCGGCAAACGCGGGGCAATCCTCGCCCACGTAAAACAGATGGCGCACACGCGGGATCTGATCGCTGATGGATTCCAGTCTGCCGATAAATTCGGGACCGAAGATCAGCATGGAGCTGTCGGATTTGTCAAGGCAGTACTTGATCTCATCCGCGGTATATCGGTAGTTGAGCGGAACGGCAACTGCGCCCGCCTTGAGAATGCCGAAATAAATGGGCAGCCACTCAATCGAGTTCATCATCAGGATCGAAACCTTGTCTCCCTTGCGGCAACCGCGCGAGAGCAAAAGGTTTGCAAAGCGGTTGGCTCTCTTCCAGAATTGCTCCCAGGTAATTTCGCGGCGGAAGGGCTGACCGGGTTCAGGCTGCATCAGGGCATAATCGCGCCAGGTAATGCGGCTTTGCGGCTCAAACATGGGGTTGATCTCCACCAGCGCCACCTCGCCTGCATACAGCTTGGCGTTGTTGTCCAGAATGTCGGTAATAATCATGAAAAAACTCCTTTTCAGGGGTAATAAAAATAGATAATTCATTATATCATATATCGCGAAAAATGTCAATGTTTTCAAGGGATAATGACGATATAAATGCGCAATTTGCCAAATTCCGAGCAAAACAATGATTGTCAATCTCTGCCACTAATAAAATGTCTCCACACGAGCCAAAATAAGCATGAAAAATCCTTTCGGAGGAACAGATATGAAGCTTTCAAACAATCTCAAAAGAGCGTGCGCACTGCTGTGCGTTTGCTTGATCTTAGGCACCTTGGCTGTGGGCTGTGGACAGCGGCAGGTGTACCGCGTGGCGGTGTTCGCCTATAAATTTGACGACAGCTATATTGCCACGGTGCGTACCGCACTGGAGAAGCAGTTCAAGGAGTACCGTGACCGCATGGAGGTCACCTTTTATAACGGGGAAAACAACCAGCAAACGCAAAGCACGCAGATCGATACCGCCATTACGCGCGGCGCGGATTTACTGATCATCAATGCCGTGGATTTCCAAAGCGCAGGACAGGCGCTGGCGCAAAAGGCGTATGCAAAGGGTCTGCCGGTCATCTTTTTCAACCGCGAGGTATCGGATGCGGCAATCAAGGTGGCGGACAACGTGTGCTTTGTGGGCACCGATCCGGATGCCCCCGGCTATATGCAGGGAGAGCTTGTGGCAGAGATGCTTGCGGATAACGAGGCGTTTTCAAAATACGATCTGAACGGTGACGGCAAGATCCAGTATGCCATGTTCCGTGCCGAGGTGGGCAATGCCGAGGCGGACGGACGCACCAAGTACGCGGTATCCGAGGCGAATCGGCTGCTCTCTGAAAATGATGAGCTGACCGTAGCCGATAAAAAGGGAGACGTGCTTGTGCGCGTAGGTGCGGATCAGCTTGCCAACTGGGATAGCGCCACTGCCAATAACATGATGGGCTCCTTGTTCCGCGTGCAGGACGGTGTGCCCAATATCGAGCTTGTGCTGTGCAACAATGACGATATGGCGCTGGGCGTGATCTCGGCACTTGAGGCAAAGGGATATAACACCAAGGGCAGCCGCGATTCGGACAAGCCTTATATTCCGGTGTTTGGCGTGGATGCGCTGTCAACCGCCATGGATGCGCTGCAAAACGGCAAGATGCAAGGAACGGTCAAGCAGGACGGTGAGGCAATGGCAGAGGCGATCGTCAAAATTGCGGCAAACGTCATGGAGAACAAGGGCTTATTAGAGGGCACGTCATACGAGTTTGACAAGGACGTACGCAAGCTGCGTATTCCGTACACGCCCGTCACCTCCAAGTAAAGCAGGAGAGCGAGGCGGAGCATGGAGTACGTGCTGGAAATGCGGGATATTGTCAAGTCCTTTCCCGGTGTCCGCGCGCTGGACGGAGCGCAGCTGTGTGTCCGCCCGGGCAGCGTGCATGCGCTCATGGGGGAAAACGGGGCAGGCAAATCCACGTTGATGAAGTGCCTGTTCGGCATTTATCAAAAGGATGGCGGCAGCATTCGTGTCATGGGAAAAGAGGTCAATTTCAAAAATCCTGCAGACGCCATGAAAAACGGGGTTTCTATGGTGCATCAGGAGCTTAATCAGGCTCTGCGGCGCAGCGTGGCGGATAATATCTGGCTTGGTCGCTATCCCACAAGGCTGGGGCTTGTACGCGCGAGGTATATGGACAAGAGAACCAGAGAGCTTTTTGAGGATCTTGAGGTGGACGTAGACCCTGCGCGCATCATCGGCACCTTGTCGGTGGCGCAAAGGCAGATGGTGGAGATTGCCAAGGCGGTCTCATACGATGCCAAGATCCTGGTGCTGGATGAGCCTACCTCGTCCTTGGCGGATCGTGAGGTGGCGCACTTGTTCCGCATTATCAAAAAGCTGCGCGAGCGTGGCTGCGGCATTATTTATATCTCGCATAAAATGGATGAGATCCTTGCTGTATCGGATGAGGTCAGCGTCATGCGTGACGGCAAATATATCTCCACCGATGCGGCAAGCACGCTGACCACACAAAAAATCATTGCCAAAATGGTGGGCAGAGATCTCTCGCAGCTCTATCCCGAGCAAAACAGAGAACGTGGCGAGGCGCTTTTGAAGGTCACGGATCTTTGCGGTCCGGGGCTCGAGAAGGTCTCCTTTACCCTGCATCGCGGTGAGGTGCTGGGGCTTTGCGGATTGGTGGGCGCGGGGAGAACCGAGATTTTGGAAACGCTGTTTGGCATGCGCAAGTGCACGGGCGGCAGCGTGGAGCTTGACGGCAAGCAAATGCACGTCAAAAAGCCGTCGGATGCCATTGCATCGGGTCTTGCGCTGCTGACCGAGGAGCGGCGTGCCACCGGCATTTTCGGTGGGCTTTCACTGACCGATAATGCTTGTATTGCAAGGCTTTCGCGCTATCGCGGTGCGCTTGGGCTTTTGCGCACGGGGCGCATGGGTGCGGATACCGACAAGATCATATCGGATCTGCGCGTCAAGGCACCGGGCAAACACACAAAGATCAAGCTGCTCTCGGGTGGCAACCAGCAAAAGGTGATTCTCGGCAGGTGGCTTTTGACACAGCCCGAGGTGCTATTGTTGGATGAGCCCTGCCGCGGTGTGGACGTGGGCGCAAAATCCGAGATCTATGCCCTGATCGCAAAGCTGGCGGATGCGGGAAAGGGCATTGTCATGGTGTCAAGTGAGATGCCCGAGCTGATCGGTATGTGTGATCGCATACTGGTCATTTCGGGTGGCAGAGTGGCAGGCGAGCTTGTGCGCGGAGAATACAGCGAGCAGGCTCTGATGGCGCTTGCTGCCAAATACGTGTGATGGAGAGGGATTATGGAGAGAAAAGAAATAGGCGCCTTGGCAAGGGCGCGGTCAAGTCTTGGCAATTTCAAGGCGCTGCCCGGCAAGGATAAGGCGCGGGTCATCAAAAACGGTGTGCTGGATCACGCCCTGTATATATTGATCGCGGTATTTGTCATCGCGGTATTTGCCTATAATCCAAGCTTTCTGTCAGCGGATTCGGTGGTCAATATTCTCATGCAGTCTGCCTCGCGCCTGATCATGGCGCTGGGTGTGGCGGGCATCATTGTGCTCACAGGTACAGATCTGTCCGCAGGACGCTGTCTGGGTCTTTGCGCCTGCATCTGCGCGTCTATTTTGCAGTCGAATGCGGTGGCAAGCAAAATGTTTCCTGCGCTGTCCTATTCGCCGTGGCTGATTCCGTTGGCACTTTTGCTTGTCATGCTGGTGGGCGGCTTGGTGGGCGCGTTTAACGGGTTTATGGTATCAAAATTCAAGCTGCACCCGTTTATCGTCACGCTGGGCACACAGCTGATCTTGTATGGCGGTGTGATGTGGTACGTGTCCTTGGGGCAGAACAACAGCGCACCCATTGCGGGGCTGGATCCAAGCTATACGAGCCTTGTCACGGGCGGCATCAATATAGGTGGCGTACAGCTGCCCAACTATTTGTGGATCGCGGTGGCTGTGACCGTGATTGTGTGGATCGTGTGGAACAAGACCGTGCTTGGCAAAAACATGTTTGCTGTGGGCACCAATCCCGAGGCGGCTGCCGTTTCGGGTGTCAGCGTGGCAAAAACCATTATCAGCGTGTTTGTGCTGGCTGGGGTTTTGTACGGTGTGTCCGCGTTTGTCGAGTGCGCCAGAGTGTCCTCCAACTCCACGGCTACGGGCGTCAATTATGAGCTGGATGCCATTGCCGCGTGCGTTATCGGTGGTGTTTCGTTTATGGGCGGTGTGGGCAAGATCCGCGGAGTGCTGTTGGGTGTATTTTTGCTGCAGTTGGTCAATGCGGGGCTTGTGTTCCTCAATTTCGAGCCCGCCATCATGACGGTGATCAAGGGTGCGATCATTCTGATCGCTTGCGCGTTGGATATGCGCAAGCATATTGCCAAAACGTAATCATTCTCCGCATCCTTGGAACGAAAGTTTTTGATTGACCTTTTTTCAGAAAAGCATGGTGGCGTGTGAATGTTGTCATACTTTCGAGTGTTTCTGACGCCACCCTGATGTTGGGCTTCTGCGAAGTCCAACATCTAAAACTCAACCGGCAGCGCCCTCGTCGCGCCCGCAGGCGCGAAATATGCTCGGCGTTTTTGGTTCTTTTTGCGCCCGCAGTGCCAAAAAGAACGGAGAGAAATTTCTCAACGCAAAAAATCAGGAAGCTACTTACAAAAAGCAGCTTCCTTTTTCGTTTGCAAAACGTAATCATTCTCCGCACCCTTGGAACGAAAGTTTTTGATTGACCTTTTTGAAAAAAGGTCAATCAAAAACTTTTATCCTATAAAGATAGTTACAAGAGATGCGCGTACAAATCCTCCGGGCTCTCGGGGGAGAGCAGGATGGGAGGAATATCAAAGGCTGTCTTGCAGCCAACCTCGCCCATTTGTCCCAGACGGTATGCCGCTCTTGCGAAGGCGACAAGAATACTGCCCGTAAAATCGGGATTGGACTCCAGATTCAGCTTGTATTCGATGGTATGCGCAGAGCCCGTTGCTGCCTTGCCCGCATGAATGACCGTGCCGCCGTGCGGCAGACCGCCATGCTCGCGGTGCAACTGCTCCAAGGAAACGAAGTGCACCGTGGTTTTATAAGGCGCAAAATAGTCGGGCATGGTGATGATGGCTTGCTCGATTGCTGCCTGATCCGCGCCCTCCTTGATGGCTACGTAGCAAACGCGCTCGTGCATATCTGCCGCGCCGAGCGCAGGCATTTCGCCATGTTTGACGCGCTCCATTGCCGCTGAGATCGGCACTGTATACTGTCTTGCATCGGCAACGCCTTCGATGCGGCGAATGGCATCCGAGTGTCCTTGGCTGACGCCCGTCCCCCAAAAGGTGTAGCTCTTGCCTTCAGGCAACATGCTTTGCGCGTAAAGTCTTGTCAGCGAAAACATACCGGGATCCCAGCCAACCGAAATCACTGCCACCTTGCCGCCCTTACGTGCCGCTGCATCTACGCACGCGCGGTGCGTAAGGATCTTTGCATGCGTGTCAAAGCTGTCCACCACGTGGAATTGCTCAGCCAGTGCAGGGGTAGAGTGAGGAAGATCGGTTGCAGATCCTCCGCAGTTGATCACGACGTCAATCTGCTCCGCCATGCTCTGCAAATCGTTCAGGGAGTAAACGAAAATCCCCGTCGCACTCTGCACGCTTGCGGGATCGCGACGTGTGAAAATGCCCACAGCCTCCATATCGGGCGCGGCAGTCAGCGCAGCTTCCACACCGCGACCGAGGTTACCGTACCCCACAATTGCTATCTTCATAATCCTTCTCCTGATTCAGCTCGTCCAGCATGCTCTGCATGCCGTAAAGCCCGGGGGTCTTGCCCCGAATATAAGCCGCCGCGGTTAAAGCACCCTCGGCAAATAAAGCACGGGTATGCGCCTTGTGCTCCAGCACAAGGGTCTGGCTGTCGGTGCAAATGCAAACCTTGTGCTCACCCACCACGTTTCCCATGCGAACGGCAGAAATGCCAATGTCCTGCGGCTCTCGCTTGCCCTGACCGCTGCGACCAAGCACCTTGTGTGCGTCGGGGCGCACCTCGCAAATGGCATCTGCCAGCATCAGTGCCGTGCCGCTGGGCGCATCCACCTTGTGCTTGTGGTGCACCTCAATAATCTCAATATCCGCGTCGGGGAAGGCGCGCGCTGCCTGCTTTGCCAGCTGCAAAAGCACCGCAATACCTACCGACATATTGCCCGAATGGAATACGGGCACGTGCGCAGCCGCTGCCTTGACGTGCTCCAGCTGCTCCTTTGTGTGACCCGTTGTGCCAATGACGCAGGGCGTGCCGGTTGCCACGGCATAGTCCAGCACCGCATCGGTTGCGCTCATGTGCGAAAAATCCACGATCACGTCCACCGCCTCACCGCACTCGGCAGGGGTGTGGGGGAAGAGATCGGAGCACGCATCCACGCCAACGTAAGCGTCAGCGCCCGCGTAGCCGTTCTGCGTAAGCGTCATGAGCTCCTTTCCCATGCGACCCGCAGCACCGATGATCATAATTTTCATACGTCAATTCCTGCCTCTCTCATGCGTGCGTAAAGGATCTCGGCATGTGCTTCTTCCATCTCGGTCAGGGGCAGACGAATGGCAGGGGAGCAAAGTCCCATCTTTGCCATGGCAGCCTTAACGGGAATGGGATTTACCTCGGAGAACAGCGCCTTGATCAGGGGCAGCAGCTTGCACTGCAGCGCGGCAGCACCCTTGACGTCACCCTGCTCGAACAGCGTGCAGATCTGCTTGGTCTCGCGGGGCAGAATGTTGGAGAGCACTGAAATGCAGCCCACACCGCCCATAGACATGACGGGCACGATCTGGTCGTCGTTACCCGAGTAAAGATCCATCTTGTCGCCCACCAGCGCAGCGGTTTCCACAATGGCACCGATGTCGCCGTTGGCTTCCTTGATTGCCACAATGTTGGGATGCTCTGCAAGCTTTGCATAGGTTGCGGGCGCAATTGCGCAGCCGGTTCTGGAGGGCACGTTGTATGCGATGATAGGCTTATCCGAGCTGTCAGCAATGGCGTTGAACATCTTGACAAGACCGTTTTGCGTTGCCTTGTTGTAGTAGGGGGTTACAACCAGCATGGCGTCTGCCCCAACCTCTGCGGAAAAGCGGGTCAGATCGCATGCGTATGCGGTGTCGTTACTGCCCGTGCCCGCAATGATGGGGATGCGATGTGCTGCGCGCTCCACGGAGAAGCGAATCACCTGGCGGTGCTCCTCGTCGGTCAGGGTCGAGCCCTCGCCCGTAGTGCCTGCAATCACCAAAGCGTCAATGCCGCACGCAATCTGCCAATCGATCAGCTTGCCAAGTGCCTCGTAATCCACGCTGCCGTCTGCATGCATGGGGGTGATCAGGGCTGTTGCAATGCCCTTGAAAATCGGTGTGTGTGCCATAATTCAAACTTCCTTTATATCACAAATTTTAAAACAAAATCAAAGAGTGCTTCCCGTGCACAGGGAAGCACTCTTGCATATCTTTTTCCGAAAAGCCCGGATCAAATGCTATGCCAAAGAGAAGCACCCCGCGATTTTTCGCGACAGTCGAACGGCACTTAGTCCGCTCGCCCAACCAAATCCGCCGCACCTGCGGATGGCTTCGGCACCGCGCCCCTTTCGCTCACCAACGGCTGTGCTGCCTGTTCCGATGAGGTACTGTTTGCGCCGTGCGCCTCGACTCTTATGTCAAGATTATAAATGATTCTGTCTTGCTTGTCAATACCATTTGCAAAACTTGCAAATTATTTTTGCCCGTAAGCCTCCAGCGCTGCAATATCCTTTTTGTCGGGCGTGCTGCAAAGAATTCTGCGCTCGTTGCCGTACAGATAGATCAGCAGCGTGCCAAGCGGCTCTTGCTCGTAGTCAATATCCTCGTTGAAGTAAACGTCCACGTAAACGGTCAGGATCTCGGGCTTCATGATGGGATTGCCATGTTCGTCAAAGCCGTCGCAGATGTCAATGCCGTCAAAGGTCAATCTCTCGTAGTTGTAAAGATTTTTGGTATCCTTGACGCAGGACGTGGGCTGGTAGCGCTCGAATCTGACGCACTCGGGATTATTGAGCGCGTTGTCCTCAGTATTCTCGGGTGTCAGGTCGTAGGCAATGGTGAGCGTGACGTCAAACCAATCCTTGCCGCGCTCCAATGGCTCGGGCTTACCGTAGTCCTCTGCCACGTATTTGAGCGTGCTGTTGTTGTAGCGGAAGGTGATCTGCAGCTGATCTGCCGCAGGGATAAATTCGCTTTGTGTGACTGCGAAATAGCCCTTGGAGGGACCCTCGCGAATGATGATGTCATGCTGCTGGTGCAGGATCTGCAGCTGCTCGCCCTGTTCTTGGTAAGCCTGATAAAGCTGCTCGTTTGGCTGCAGTACGGTCATGGAGGCAGGATCTCCCGAGGAGAGAATGCGCCAGAGCAGCACGCCCACCACAGAGAAGATCATCGCACCCACAAGAATGCGGATCGCCCAGCCGATAATACGGGATTGAGTGGATTTTGCCATGATTTGATTCCTTTAATTCATATATTTCAGTTTATCCAGCGCGTTTTGGAGAATGATCTCGGCAGAGAGCGTGTCAATCACCTGCTTTCTCTTTTGCCCGCGCGTGTCTGTTTCGTTTAAATAGCGGGAGGCAGCCATGGTGGTCATGCGCTCATCCAGCATTGCCACGTGGATCCCTTCGCCAAGCTTGAATTGCAGAATAGAGGCGAATTTCTGCGCGTGCTGCGCACGGGGGCCAAACGAGCCGTCCATATTGACCGGCACGCCCACCACCACGCCAACCACACCAAGCTCGCGCGCGATCTCGGCAGTGCGCTCTGCGGTCTTTTCCATACCGCCCACGGAAATGGTCTGTCTGCCGGATGCCATGGAGCGCATGCTGTCACACACGGCAATGCCGGTGCGCTTATCGCCAAAGTCCACGCCCAGCAGTTTCCCCTTGGTTTGCTTGAGTATCTGCATGGTCTTACCTCTTGATCATGCGGCGTATGACGTTGCACACGCACAAGTAGAAGTTGTCATTATCGGTTTCGTTGTGCGGCTCGTGTCTCATGCCCTCAAGGTACATAGAGGAAAGCTCGGTAGCGCCTGCTTCGCGCAATCTTGCCTCCACGTGGCGCACGCCCTTGCCAAAGTTGCCAACGGGGTCGTTTTCACCCGAAACGATCAGCATGGGGAGATCCGGCGGCATCTTTTTTGCCCAGCTTTTGTCCGAAACGTAGCCGAGCAGGGTAAAGAGCGTCAGGTAGCCGTTGACCGTGAAGCGATAGCTGCAGAAAGGATCTGCGTTGTATTTTTCGATGACCGCGCGGTCCCGGGTCAGCCATGCATTCTTGATGCCCTCGCTTTCAAAGGGCTTGTCGTAAGAGCCAAAGGCAATGTTGTAAAGCAGATTCGAGCGGTTGTGCTTGCCAAAAAGTCCAAGCACGCGACAAAGCAGCTTGCCTGCTCCCGTGGGAGCCTCGGGACCTGCAGTGCCGGAAATCACGGCTGCATTCCATGCGTCCTTGTATTCGGTCAGTGCCCAGCGTGCGATAAAGGAGCCCATGCTGTGACCGTACAGAATGACGGGCAGGGAGGGGAAGGTCTTTTTGATCCAGCCGTTGACGGCATATACGTCCTTGACTAAGCACAGTGCGGGGTTTTTGGCATCGGTAATGTAGCCAAGCTCGTCGGAAGAGCGCGCGGTGTGACCGTGACCGAGGTGGTCGTGTCCCACTACGGCAAAGCCCGCATCGCACATGCGATAGGCAAATGTTTCATAGCGCAGCACGTATTCGCACATACCGTGCGAGAGTTGGATCACGCCAATCGGCTGCTCGGGTGTCCAGCACCAAGCGGCAAGCGTATGAGAGCCATCCGAGGAGGGCAGGGTAAAGGCGGTTGCTGTATAAGTCATAGCGCGCTCCTTTCTTATCTTCCCGCAGTCAGCGAGATCAAAAGCTTGAGATTGTCGGGTTGAACCTTGGCTTCGTGTGCTGCCTTGTTGCGGTGCAGCTCACCGCACCTCTGGCAGCGGTGCACGATCACATAGCCCTTTTTGGGGTCGGGCTCTACGCGCACAGGCTCCATCTGACCGCCGCAATCGCTTGCGCGGTCCCCGGGAAAAACGTCAAGGTGCATCGACCACAGGCAAAAGGGGCAGTGATTGCGTGAGGTATAGCCCAGCGGCTTGACCTCGCGTCCACAGTGGGCACAGATAAAGCCGTCGTCGTTTTTGGTAAATCGCTTTTGCTCCATGGCAGCCTCCTTTGAGATATATTTAATATTATTTTAGTATATTTATATATCTTTGTCAAGATACAGATTGTGAACAAAGAAATCTGTTTGCGCTCCTTGACAAGCGGCGTGGGCGAATGGTATAATAAAATGACAAAACGTTGCAACGAAAGGGGAATGTCCCATGAACACACAAAAGCTGCAAATGCTCAAGGAAAAGGCAAAAGCGATCCGCCTTGGCGTACTGGAAGGAACGCATGCCGCAAAATCGGGTCACCCGGGTGGATCTATGTCCATTGCCGATCTGCTCGCATACCTGTATTTTGACCACATGAACGTTGATCCCGCGAACCCCAAGGATCCCGACCGTGACAGACTGGTGCTGTCCAAGGGTCACTGCGCGCCCGCTTTGTATGCGGCACTGGCAGAGAAGGGGTTCTTTGATAAGGCGCTGCTTTCTACGCTGCGCCAGCACGATTCGATTCTGCAGGGACATCCCGATATGAAGCACATTCCCGGCGTGGATATGTCCACGGGCTCGTTAGGACTCGGCTTCTCCGCTGCCTGCGGCATGGCACTGGCTGCCAAGCTGGACGGCAAGGATTACCGCACCTATGCCATCGTGGGTGACGGTGAGAGCGAAGAGGGTCAGATCTGGGAGGCTTGCATGTTTGCAGCCCACTACGCGCTGGATAACCTCTGCCTGATCATTGACTCTAACGGCTTGCAGATCGACGGTCCGGTTGCCGAGGTCATCGGCCCCGCGCCCTTTGAATCCAAGCTGGAGGCATTCGGATTTTTCGTACAGACCATCGACGGTCACGATTTTGACCAGATTGAGGAGGCTTTGGAAAAAGCCAAGGCGGTCAAGGGCGCACCCAGTGCCATCGTGATGAACACGACCAAGGGCAAGGGCGTTTCCTTTATGGAAAATCAGGTCAAGTGGCACGGCTCTGCTCCCAATGACGAGCAGTATGAGACTGCCGTGGCAGAATTGACTGCAAAGGAGGACTGAGCAGATGTACAAGATTGGTGATAAGGTAGCCACCAGAGATGCGTACGGTAAGGCGCTGGTGGAATTTGCAGAGCAATATGATTTTGTGGTGCTGGACGCTGACCTTGCAGAGGCGACCAAAACCGTAACCTTCAAAAAGGCTTACCCCGAAAGATTCTTTGATTGCGGCATTGCCGAGGGCAATATGATCTGCGTAGCTGCAGGACTTGCAGCGGCAGGCAAGACTGCATTTGCATCTTCCTTTGCCATGTTTGCGGCAGGCAGAGCATTCGAGCAGGTCAGAAACGCAGTGGGATACCCCCACCTGAACGTCAAGATCGGTGCTACGCACGCGGGTCTGGCGGTTGGCGAGGACGGTGCCACTCACCAGTGCCTGGAGGATCTGGCGCTCATGCGCACCATTCCCGGCATGACGGTCATCAACCCTGCTGACGCAGTGGAGGCAAGACTGGCAGTCAAGTGCGCACTTGAAACCAACGGACCGTTCTACATCCGTTTCAGCAGAAACGCACTGCCCGTGATCAACGATGAAGAGTCCTATACCTTTGAGCTTGGCAAGGGTGTGACCTTGCGCAACGGCAAGGACGTAACCTTGGTAGCAACCGGCTATATGGTATCCATGGCGCTGGAGGCAGCAGAGCTGCTGGCAGGCGAGGGGATTGATGCAAGAGTGATCAATATCCACACGCTCAAGCCGCTGGATGCAGAGTTGATTTGCAAGGCAGCAGCCGAGACCGGTGCAATCGTGACCGCTGAGGAGCATAACGTCATAGGCGGACTTGGCGCAGCAGTTGCACAGGCTGTGTGCGAAGGCTGCCCCGTGCCCGTGCTCAGTGTGGGCACCGAGGATGCATTTGGCAGATCGGGCAAGGTACCCCCTCTGCTTGAAATGTACGGCTTGACCCCTGCAAACATTGCAGAAAAGGCAAAGAAAGCGATTGCGCTGAAGAAGTGAAAATAAACGATAAAACCGCAGGCAGATGCCTGCGGTTTTCTTTTGGGCTACGAAACGTCTGCTTAGCCGGAGTAATATTCTTTACTTGCCCTAACCGATTACGCAGCGGGCGATCAATGATCGCCCCTACAGGCGCGTCATAAACCGTTTCCTAGATCCCGCGCTGCGCGCGCCCTTCGGGTTCGACTGCGCGCGGACACCACAACGCGGTGTCCGCGCTCCGCTCAGGATGACACAAAAGGGGGAGGCGAGTCCTCGCGTCTTCGCTCAGAAGCACACCACTATGTGTCATCCTGAGCGGAGAGAGAATGCCGCTGCGCGGCATTCGAACGCAGTCGAACTTTTGCGGGTCGAACATTTCGCGGCAGAGCCGCGAAATTGAGCGAGCAAAAGCGCAAGTGCGGTAGCGCGCAGCGGGATCTGCGAGGGGTTTACAAGACGTCTGCTCGACCAAAGTAATATTTTTTACTTGCCCCAACCGCTTGCGTATCGGACCGCCGAGGACGTCGGTCCCTACAAGGGAATCATAAACCGTTTCCTGGATCCTCAAAGCGCAATCCTTGCGCTTTGACTTTCAAAAATCAGCAATTTTTTGCAGATTTTTGAAAGTTCGACTCGAAAACATCCGCACAGGGATGTTTTCTCGCTCAGGATGACACAAGGGGGGAAGCTCTGCCATCAGACCTTGACCTTTCAAGTGAATTGTGATATAATAACATTGACCCGTTAAGGGGCTTAATCATGCAACCCAAACCGGCATCATCGGCATGATGTATACCGGCACTAACGGCACGACAGCTACCTACTACTTCCGCCGCAATCTGCTTGGTGACGTCATTGGTATTTATGATACCAATGGTGCCAAGGTTGGCGGCTATGCTTATGATGCTTGGGGTAATTGCACGATTACGCTCAATACCAACGGTATTGCAACCAAGAATCCCATCAGATATCGCGGTTACTATTACGACCAAGATACCGGCTTGTACTATCTCAATGCGCGTTACTATAGCCCCGAATGGAGAAGATTCATCTCGCCTGATGATACGGCTTATCTCGATCCCGACAGCTTCAATGGGCTGAATCTGTATTGCTATTGTAATAATGATCCCGTCAACTATGCCGATCCAAGTGGGCATATGCCAGAATGGGCACAGAGGGTTGTTTGTGGTTTGGCAATATCAGGACTTGTAGTTGCTACTGTCTTGACTTGCGGCGTGGCTGGAGCTGGAGCAGCGATTGTTGGAGCAGCCATGTTAGCTGGTGGATTGATATCTGGAGGAATCACCGCTATAGACCAGTTGCGTGACACTGGTACGATTGATTTGACTTCGGTTGCTATTTCCATACTTTCCGGAACCGCATATGGATTGGTAATAGGCTTGACTGGAGGCGCTGGCACCTGGGCTATTGCAGGGAAATTGGCTGTTGCTGGAGGCACATCATTACTTAATAGCTGGAATGAATGGGATGAGAATTCAAGTTTTGGAGGAATGATGGTCTCGTTAGGGTTTTCTTTAGCTGCGTCTGGAATTGCTCATGGCGCCGGATACTTGGCAGGTAAATTCGGAGCGCAAATATTGCCCAGAATTCTACCAAGAAATCCGAAGCACATAATAACCATGGGGGATATTGGATCTGCATTATGGAGTATTCCTGCTGTAAAGGTGGGAAGTATTAGGTTTATTAGTGGGATATTTGGATCTATTATTAGTGACTAAGAGGAGGTAAGCCAATTTGGAGTTTCTTAAATATTGTTTGTATTGTCTTGGTATTGTAATAAGTGGCGCTTTTGGAAATAATCCAGAGGGTATGTCGCTAAAAACAATAATTGTTGGCAGTGTTACGATGTTCGTTTTGCTGGGATTGGCATTAGGCATCCTATGGTTAATTGCAATAATAGTGAATAAAATTAGGTGAAATATGTGAAAATCATAGGCGCCAAGTGCCTAGGACACAGGGGGCGGTTAGCGTGAAAGCAAGCTGTTGAACTACAACGCATACGGTCAGAGAATAGGTGTTCGGTATACGTTCAGGCTCAGCGCACCGTCCTCTGCAATTGCCATGGGCACGCTGATGGGATATACCAAAGCATTCTGTTACGACCAATCCGGCAGACTGATCTGTGAGCGCAAGATCGGCAATTATTACGGAGAAGGCACTGCGAGCGAGCAAACTGTATTTCTGTATGACGAGAGCGGTATCGTCGGCATGATGTATACCGGCACTAACGGTGAAACAGCTACCTACTACTTCCGCCGCAATCTGCTTGGTGACGTCATTGGTATTTATAATACCAATGGTGCCAAGGTTGGTGGCTATGCTTATGATGCTTGGGGTAATTGCACGATTACGCTCAATACCAATGGTATTGCAACCAAGAATCCCATCAGATACAGAGGTTATTACTACGACCAAGATACCGGCTTGTACTATCTCAATGCGCGGTACTACTCCCCCACTTGGCGTAGATTCATCAGCCCCGATGATACGAGCTATCTTGACCCGGAAATCGAAAGCGGACTGAATCTGTATTGCTATTGTAATGATGATCCCGTCAACTATGCTGATCCGAGTGGATATATTGCAATTTCAACAATAATAATTGGTTGTTTGGCGGCTTTTGCTGTTGGTTCAGCAATAAGTGCAGTTTCACAAGGATTTCAATATGGATGGGATGAAATAAGTGTAGGACAGGTTTTGATTGATGGTGCATTTGCCGCAGCATCTGTTGCTTTAGCCGCAACAGGGATGCCTTTTATTGCTTCTGTTGCTGTAGGCGCGGCAATGGGATTGGGGCAATATGCTATAAGCACTAAGTTTCATAATGAACCCATGACACTTCAAGGGGTCATTATTTCGACTGTTTTAGGTGGAATCGGTGGTGCTGTCAGTGGAGCAGGAGCTAAAAACCTTAGTACTATTGCGTCTATTTATGATGATATGACAGGAAGAGCGGCACAAGGGGTTAAAGCATTGATCACCGCAGCGCAAAGATATGGCTTTGGTAGTAAGCAATTTGCACTTGTAAACAACCTATATGGCAAAGCTATACAGTCAGCTGTGAACCAAGGAATAAAAAAGGCTTTTGTAGGCGCTACAATTAAGATTACCGCTACTACAATTGCCAATCCGTTTGTCGGTATGGGGATTAATAGCATAGTTGAATTCCTTATAAATTAATCTTAGGAGCGTTGATATGACTAGATATCTTTTATTGCTGATTGTTACGGTAACTCTTGTGGTCACGTGGGTTTTTGCAACTCAAAGTCAAGGGGGCTTGAGATTCGCTGAAAATGAAAAATTGGTTGTGCGATCCAATTCAATTTTGAGGAAACTTTTGTTAAAAAAGGATAATCAAGATTTTCCATTGAGAATATACAAAGTCATTCCATGGGTTATTAATATGGTTTTGTTTTTCAGTGTATTATTAGCTTATACGGTATATGCAATTTTGTATCATAATCCAACGGGACTAATGATAAAAAGCTTTTTAGAAAGTGCTAGTGTGCAGATTTTCAGTTTGGCATGGTGTTTATTGAATTTCCTTTATATAGGAATCATTAATGCTCTGTAGCCCAGTTTTTTAAATTCTTCACCGTAACAGAAAACGGTTCTCTGTTCCATAAATAATCAAAATCCAAGTATGATAACTCTGTTGAGAGTGCCGCTTCGGCGGCACTCTTTTTTGATTTTTCGTACTCTCTTTTGTGTCATCCTGAGCGAGGTCGCAGAGCGACCGAGTCGAACTTTTGCGGGTCGAATATTTCGCGGCAGAGCCGCGAAATTGAGCGAGCAAAAGCGCAAGTGCGATAGCGCGCAGCGGGATCTGCGATGGGTTTGCAAGATGTCTGCTTAGCCGGAGTAACTAAGCCTCTCCCGCCGGGTAGAGGGGGACCGCAGTGAGCGTAAGCGAACAGCGGTGGAGTGGGTCACCGTATGGACGCTCTTTCATCAATTAATCGATCCCACATGATAGGAAAAGAGAACCCTTCGGCAAATGCCGCAGCATTTGCCACCTCCCTTAAAAGGGAGGCAACCCCTCCACCGCAATCGCGAAGCGGCACGCTGCGCCGCTTCACTGCGGTCCCCCTCCCCTAAAGGGGAGGCTCTTTCGCGTGTCATAAACCGTTTACTAGATCCCGCGCTGCGCGCGCCCTACGGGTTCGACTGCGCGCGAACACCACAACGCGGTGTCCGCGCTCCGCTCAGGATGACACAAAGGGGGGGCACCGCCAAAGTAACTTTGTGTAGGGGAGCATATTATGCTCCCGCACGCGATGATAACGGATCAGCGTTCGGGTAAAAAAATCATAAACCGTTTGCAAGACGGGTCGTCAAGGTGCCGACCCCTACCGGGGTTGTTGCCGCAGGCAGGATGACACGAAAGGGGTGTTCTGCTCAGGATGACACAAAGGGGATGCGTGTGTATAGATTTGTTAAATGGTTTTCATGTAGCTTTCAAGCATGACCGATTTTTCGCACCGGGGTTATTGCAAAAACCGTATTTTATGGTATAATGAAGGAAAGTAACGAAAAGGGAAGCGTGTATCATGAAACGTTATCTGCACAAGCACACGGAATCACTCAAAGGAAAAACGGTTGCCATCTCGGGCTCAACGGGCGGGCTTGGCAAGGCGCTTTGCGAGCATATTGCCGCTCTTGGGGCGGATCTGATCCTGCTTGATCGCAGCGCGCAAAAAATGCAGGCACGTGCCGAGGAGATCGTACAGCGCCATCCGCAAACAAGCGTGGATTGCATTGTCATGGATCTTGCGGACATTGCATCGGTGGACGCAGCGGCAGAGACGCTGGCAAGACGCGTGCCCGACGTGCTGATCTGCAATGCGGGCGCGTATGCCGTGCCGCGCTTTCTTACCTCGTCAGGGCTTGATAACGTGTTCCAGATCAATTTTGCTGCGCCCTATTATCTCATTCGCCGCCTGATGCCGCACATGGCAGAAAAGCGAGGCAGAGTTGTGGTGGTGGGCAGCGTGGCGCACAACTATTCCAAAATCGACCCTTGCGACGTGGATTTCCGCACAAGAACCAAAGCTTCGTTGGTGTACGGAAACGCAAAGCGGTACCTGATGTTTTCGATGTACGCTCTGTTTGAAGGGCGAGAGGATGTCACGGTCAGCGTCACGCACCCCGGCATTGCGGTCACGGGCATCACCGCCCATTATCCCAAGTGGCTGTATGCGCTGATCAAATATCCCATGAAGGTCATCTTTATGAAGCCGCGTCGCGCCTCACTCTCTATTCTGCGCGGCATTTTTGAAGCAACCGACTCTTGCGAGTGGATCGGACCGCGCGTCTTTGACGTATGGGGCATGCCGCACAAACGTCGCCTTACTACCTGTGATGCGAAAGAAAGAGCGCATATCTGTAAAGAGGCGGAGCGCATTTACCGCGAGCTTTGTGCGCAAATGGGAAAAGAGGAACAGGCATGACCGAGATTCAAGACCGCTTGCATGCCATGCAAGACCTCGCTTACGGGGATTTTTCCGCAGCCCTTTTGCCAACGGTTGCGCGGGAGCGCGTGATCGGTGTGCGATTGCCGCTGCTGCGCAGATTTGCCAAGCAGCTGGATCGGGATACGGCAGCGTGTTTTTTAAAGGAACTGCCGCATACGTATCTGGAAGAGGATCACCTGCATTCTTTTCTGATCGGGCAGATGCGCGACGCGGACGAGTGCTATGCGGCACTGGATGCGTTTTTGCCTTACGTGGATAACTGGGCTGTGTGCGATTCGCTGCGCCCCAAAGCCATTCTGGCGGACAGGGAACGACTGCTTGAAAAGATTGAATCCTATCTGCAAAGCGCGCATCCGTATACAA
Source organism: Oscillospiraceae bacterium (assembly GCA_015065285.1). Taxonomy (GTDB): domain Bacteria; phylum Bacillota; class Clostridia; order Oscillospirales; family CAG-272; genus SVQP01. The sequence continues at coordinate 64,801 of SVQP01000002.1, forward strand.
TCCGCTTTGGCATTGAGCTGCTCATGCTGCATTTTCTGGACGAGCATTTTGACCCTGCGCACCTTTTTCGTGTTGCAAATATTCAAAGCCGGGAATACTACGTCAATATGATGATCGCGTGGTATTTTGCTACCGCGCTTGCCAAGCAATGGGATGCTGCGATCCCGTATCTGGAGCAGCACCGCCTTTTAGATGCAGTGCACGGAAAAACGGTGCAGAAGGCGATCGAGAGCAATCGCATCACCCCCGCGCAAAAGGCGTATTTGCGTACCCTGAAAACGATATAAAAAACAAAAAAAGGGCGAAAGCCCTTTTTTTGTTGCCTATTTAAGCAGCCAGCAGATACATAATGGTCATGGTGATCGTACCTATAACCATCAGTGCAGCAAGCACGCCCGCAAGAATTCTTGCAAGTAATTTCTTTGTCATGAGGTTATCCTTTCAGCCACTCTCGGCGCATTAATCAATTTTGAGCTGCTCGCCGACAAGCGGAGTGCCGGTTGCAGGAATCTTTGTCTTTTTGTAGCCCTTGCTGTCCTCCACGTCAAGCTGCACGGCTGTCACGGTCTGACCCTTCTTGAGCGTCATCAGCGTCACGCCCGAGGAGGTTCTCGTGTTCTTTTGCGGGATCAGCGAGGTCTTGATCACGATCGCACGGTTATCCGAGGAGATCAGCATAATATCGCGCGGCTTCTTTTCGGAGTCGTCCAGAATGGCAACCACGGGAGAAGCATCCGAGTAAGCGCTGGTTAGCTTGCGACGCACCGCCTTGGTTTCGTAAGCCGTGACGGGAATGCGCACGCCCTTGCCGTTTTCGAAAATGAATACCATGTTCGCACCGGCAGGGAAGCCCGTTTGTGTGGTCACGTACATGGGCTTTTCACCGGGATCCATACCAAGCTTGGCGGGAATAAAGTCACCCAAAAGCGATGCCTTGGTGTTTTCCACGTCGTCCACCTTGCACTTGAACACCTTGCATTTGTCGGTAAAGAAGGTCAACTCGTCCGCATTATCGGCATTAAATGCGGCAAGCAGGCTGTCTCCGTCTTTGAATTTCTGCTCGTCGTTGCCCTGCAGGGAGCGCATGGTGATCTTTTTGAGGTAGCCCTCGCGCGAAAGTACCATGTAAACGGGGTAGGATTCCACACGGGGCTCCTCGAATACGGGCACGTTGTCGATCTGAATGATCTGCGATTTTCTGGGCTGACCGTACTTTTTCTTGATGTCGTTGAGCTGGTTGGCAATATAAGCCTTGATCTTGAATTCGTCACCCAGCAGCTCCTCCAAGTGCTCGATCTCGCGCTTGAGATCCTCGATCTCGGCAATCTTGTTCAAAATATACTGTCTGTTGAGGTTGCGCAGCTTGATGTTGGCAATATATTCCGCCTGAATCTCGTCGATGGTAAAGCCCTCCATCAAATTGGGGATAACCTGCTCCTCCTTCTCGGTGCGGCGGATGATGCGAATGGCTTTGTCAATGTCCAAAAGGATCTTGCCAAGCGCCAGCAAAAGGTGCAGCTGATCCTTCTTTTCGCCCAGCTCATACGTCAGTTCGCGGCGCACGCAAACGGTACGGAACTTGATCCACTCTGTCAGCAGTTCGGCAATGCCCAGCGTTCTGGGAGAGCCGTTGATCAGCACGTTGAAGTTGCACTTGAAGCTGTCCTCAAGGGGAGTGAGCTTAAAAAGGCGCGCCATGAGCTTATCGGGGTCGGTGCCCTTGCGGATATCAATGGTCAGCTTGAAGCCCGAGAGGTCGATCTCATCGCGGAAATCGGTGATCTCCTTGACCTTGCCCGACTTGACAAGCTCGGCAATCTTATCCATGATCTGCTCAATGGTGGTGGAGTAGGGGATCTGCAGAATATCAATGCAGTTGTTGGCTTTGTCGTAGGTGTAGCGCGAGCGGATGCGGAAGGAGCCCTGACCCGTGGTGTAGATGCTCTTGAACTGCTCGGCATCGTAAATGATCTGACCGCCACCCGAGAAATCGGGCGCCTTGATGATCTCCATCAGCTTCTCGACGGGCAGATTGGGCTTTTTGAGCAGCGCAATGGTGCCGTCGCAGATCTCTGCTAAGTTGAAGGAGCAGATGTTGGATGCCATACCGACCGCAATACCCATGTTGGGTGTGACAAGCACGTTGGGGAAGGTGGTGGGGAACAGCACAGGCTCTTTGAGCGTGCCGTCATAGTTATCCACCATATCCACGGCATCCTTGTTGATACCGGTGAAAAGCTCGGTACAAAAGCTGTCCAGCTTGACCTCGGTATAACGCGATGCCGCGTATTTCATATCCGAGGAATACTGCTTACCAAACGAGCCCTTGGAGTCAATAAAGGGGTGCAGCAGTGCCTCGTAACCGCGCGTCAGACGCACCATGGTCTCGTAAACCGCTGCGTCGCCGTGAGGGTTGAGCGTCAGGGTACGACCCACAACGTTGGTGCTCTTGGTTCTGCCACCGGTCAGAAGTCCCATCTTGTACATGGTGTAGAGCAGCTTGCGGTGCGCAGGCTTGAAGCCGTCTATCTCGGGAATTGCACGCGAGATGATAACGCTCATCACGTAGGGCATGTAGTTTTTCTCAATGGTGTCGGTAATCAGCTGCGGACGTATGGGCGCATATTCGATTTTTTCGACCGCCTTTTTGTCTTTGGTTGTCTTTTTTGCCATGAATCTATATTCCTTACTTTATATTTTCAAAACCGTATGTGCAGCGGCACGGATCATGCGGTTATACAGTGCAAGACCCAGACCCTGCATGGGGGGGAGGTGCGCGTAAATGATTTGTGCATCGGTAGCATCCGCCTCGCGCAGTGCGGCAAACAAGCGATTTGCCTGCCGTGCAAGATCGGATTTGCTGCCAACGGGGATGATTTTACCTTGCGCAAGGTGGTCAACCTCCTCGTCGTAGCAAAGCACGGTGCAACGCGTCGTGCGCTGCTCGCGCTGCAAAAAGGCAAGCACGTCCGCATCGTCTCCGTCCAAAAGAATCAGCGGAGCAGAAGGGGCGTAATGCCTGTATTTCATACCGGGGGAGAGAGGACGCTCGTTCTCGGCAAGCTTTTCTGCCACGGCAGGCGCAATATCCACGCGCGGACATACGCAGCAAAGCGCGTCGTGCGTCACAGCACCCGGGCGCAGAAGGAGCAAATAGGGCTGACCCTGCTCGTCTGCCTGAATTTTTACTATGGTGGATTCCAGTCCGATCTCACAAGCACCACCATCAATAATGGCATCCACCTTGCCCATCAGATCCTGCACCACGTGCGAAGCCTCTGTAGGAGACGGCTTACCCGAAAGATTGGCGCTGGGTGCTGCTATGCAGGTGCCCGATGCGCGGATGAGCGCGTTTGCCACGGGATGAGAGGGGCAGCGCACTGCCACCGAATCAAGCCCTCCCGTCACCGAATCCGGCACGTTATCACGCTTGGGCATGATCACGGTCAAGGGACCCGGCATAAATGCCTTGGCAAGCGCAAAATAAAGCGGCGTCGTATAGGCATAGCGCGAGGCATCCTCGGGGTCTGCTATATGAATGATCAGGGGATTGTCCGAGGGGCGCCCCTTGGCGGCATAGATCTTGGCGGCAGCATCCCGGTTGGTGCCGTCACCGCCAAGTCCGTATACCGTCTCGGTGGGAAATACCACCAAGCCGCCTGCGCGGATGATCTTTCCCGCTTCTTCAAGCTGCTTTTGTGCAGCCGCGGGCTCACAAACCAAAAAAATCTGTGTGTTCAAAAGAAAACCTCTTTTATTCGTTGCTGTTTTGCAGGTCAAGTGCAGCCTGCGCTGCCATGAGCGGCTGAATGATGGGGGTCATGTCACCGTCCACGAATGCGTCAATGTTGAAAACGGAAACACCGATGCGGTGATCCGTGACGCGGGATTGGGGATAGTTATAGGTGCGGATTTTTTCGCTGCGGTCGCCCGAGCCGACCTGACATTTGCGGTCAGCGGCAATTTTTTCGTTTTGCTCTCGGCATTTCTGATCGTAGAGCATGGTGCGCAGCAGCATCAGTGCCTTTGCCTTGTTCTGGAATTGCGAGCGCTCCTGGTCGCACTCGATCACAATGCCCGAGGGCTTGTGCGTCAGCCGCACGGCAGACTCGGTCTTGTTAATATGCTGACCGCCCGCACCACTGGATTTGCAGGATTCAAAGACCAGATCGCTGTCCTTGATCTCCACCTCCACCTCGTCCGCCTCGGTCAGCACCGCAACCGATGCGGTTGAGGTCTGAATACGACCCTGCGACTCGGTTTCGGGCACGCGCTGCACGCGGTGCACACCCGATTCAAATCGGAAATGCGACCAAGCCTCGTCCCCCTTGACCATAAAGGTGATCTCGCGGTAGCCGCCAAGATCTGTGGGATTGGAGTGAATGGGGGAGAGATCAAAGCCCTGCTTTGCACAGTACATACAATACATGCGGTAAAGCACGCCTGCAAACAAAGCAGCCTCCTCGCCGCCCGCACAAGCGCGGATCTCCACGATCAGATTTTTGCCCTCGTTGGGATTGCGCGGACGCAGCATCAGCCCAAGCTCTTGCTCAAGTCTCGCCTTTTCCTGCTTGGCATCCGCCAGCTCCTCTTGCGCCAGTGCCTTCATCTCGGCATCTCCCGAGTCAATCAGCTCCAGCGCATCGGCAAGATCACGCTCAGCGCGCAGATAAGCGACATAGGCTTCCATGATAGGCGTCAGCTTTTTATATTCGCGCATCAGCGCGGAATATGCGGTGGGATCGGAGAGCACGGAAGGATCTGCCATCCGCGCCTCCATCGCCAGATATTTATCCTGTAATTGTTGCAGCTTGGAAAGCATCAGTCAAGCGTGTAGAAGGCAGCAAATGCCTTGTGCGCGGTGTAAACGTCAGCCTTGGAAACGATTTCAAAGGGGGAGTGCATTGCGATAACGGGCACGCCTATGTCAACCGTGGGAATGTTGTGCTTGGAGATGTACTTGGCAACCGTGCCACCACCGCCAAGATCGTTCTTACCCATGTCGCCTGCCTGCCATACAACCTCACCCTTTGCCATAATGCGACGGATGAATGCAACCAGCTCAGCGCTTGCATCGTTGGTAGCAACCTTGCCGCCATGACCGGTGTACTTGCACATTGCCACACCGCAGTTGATGCGGGAAACGTTCTTGCCGTCAAATACCTCTGCAAAGTTGGGGTCAAAGCAAGCGGTTACGTCTGCAGAAAGGCAGATCGAATTTGCCTTCATCTGACCAAAGTTTGCGTCAAACGCCTTGGCAATTTCGTAAAGCAGATCAAGCAGCAGCTCACACTGCATACCGGTATCACCGTCCGAGCCGATCTCTTCCTTGTCGGCAAGAATGACCATGGTGGAGCGAGCGGCATCGGGGTTTTCAAACAGCGCGGTCATTGCGGGATATGCGCAAACTCTGTCATCGTGACCGTAAGAGCCGATCAGCGAGCGGTCAAGACCTACGTCACGCGCCTTTGCAGCGGGAACCAGAGAAAGGTCTGCGGAAAGGAAATCCTCTTCCACAATGCCGTATTTTTGGTTGAGCAGATTGAGAATATTCATCTTGATCTTGTCGGATTCCTCACCCTCAAGAGGTCTGGAGCCCAGCAGGATGTTCAGGTTTTCTGCAGGGATTGCAGTGCCCAAGGGCTGGGAGTTCTGATTCTGCCCCAGGTGGGGGAGCAGGTCGTTGATGTAAAGCACGGGATCTGCATCATCCTCACCGATGGTAATGCTCACGCTCTCACCGCTTTGCTTGATCACCACACCGTGCAGTGCCAAAGGGGTGGCAACCCACTGGTACTTGCGGATACCGCCGTAGTAACGGGTCTTGAAGAAGCCAAAGCCGCCATCCTCGTACAGAGGAGACTGCTTGAGGTCAAGTCTGGGGGAATCGATATGCGCAGCACAGATGCGAATGCCCTCTGCTACGGGAGCGGAGCCGATGCGGAACAAGAACAGGGATCTGCCGCGGTTGTTATAGTAATACTTGCCACCCTGCGCAAGTGCCATGCCAAAGGTGTAGGGAACGTAGCCCTGTGCCTCTGCCATTGCAATCGAGGTAGCAACAGCCTCTCTTTCGGTCTTGGAAGCGTCAAGGTACTTCATGTAGTCCTTGGCATAGTCGTAAGCAGCGTCAATCTGCTCAGGGGTAGCTACTTCGTAGAAATTGGTCTTCTTGTAGCAAAGAAGGTCTTTTTTGGATTCAGACATGGTAATCCTCCTTTATTTTGCGTAATATAGTTTTTCGTAAATCTCTTGCGCTTTGACCGTTTTCTTGACAGCCTTGGCAATTTTTTTGTCGGGGATTTTGATCAGCGTGCCATAATCGGGATCAATCAGATCCGGATTCTGCAGCCATGCATCCACCGTCTCCTCGCCTGCATACCAGGCAGCGTATACCGTGCTCCACATGCCGTATTTCTGATACAGACGTGCAAGATACATGGTGCCGTAGTGCAGATTGGTGTTAGGATCGTACAGCGCCGCTGCATTGATCTCCTTGTCGTGCTCCTCATTTGCAAGCTTGAGGTAAAGCGCAGGGGAGAGCTGCAAAAGCCCGATTTTGCCGTCGTCACTTACCTTGGTGCTGTCAAAATCGCTCACGGTCTTGATCATGGCGTACACCACGTATTCGGGCACACCGTACTGTACCGACCAGCCCGAAACAATGCCGTCAAAATCGCGTGGGTGCGTCAGTCTCTCAGCCCCCAGGCATACAAGCTCAAACACAAAGCCAAGCAGCACCGAGCAGATCAGTATGATGATAATGGGCAACGCGTGCCCCTTTTGCTGATTCTTCATAGCAGCTCCTTGGCAAGCGCATCTGCATATGCATGCACCGCCTGCACGTCACCGTTATTCTCTATGATAAAATCAGCTCTCTTTCGGTAAAAAGCATCCGGCTTTTGCGCGTCGATTCTTGCCTGTGCCTGCTCGCTTGATAAGCCGTCGCGCGCCGTGATGCGCATAAGACGCGTCTGCCTGTTTGCAAGAACTGCCAGCGTGTGCGTGCAGGATTGATGCGCGCCCGATTCAAACAGCAACGGAGCGTCAATGATCGCGCCCGCAGCGCCGCTTTTTTGTGCTGCCTGGATTCTTTCGTGTGTCACCGCCAGCACGTGCTTGTGCGTAATACGGTTGAGCAGCTCCAACTGATCCTTGGCATCCGGAGCAAACACGATAGATGCGAGCGCCTTGCGGTCAAGCGCACCGTCCTTGATGATGCCCGTGCCAAATGCCTTTTCCAACTCGTCAAGACAAGGGGAGGGGGAGCTCGTCAGCACGTGGTACACGGCATCGGTGTCGATCCACGCAAAGCCGTGTGCGTCCTGCAGTCTTGCTGCCACCACACCTTTTCCGGCACCGCTGGGACCCGTCAGTCCGAGAATGGGGAAGCTCATACGCGCACTTCCTTTCCGCCCTTTGTATCACTTTGCACAGCGCATGCCATGACGTGCTGAATATATGCTCCGTCCGAAAAATCGGGAGAAAAATGCGTACCGCCTGCCACAGCGTTCAGATACAGATACATGCCGTGAATGTGTCCGCGCAGCCAGCCCTGAGGAGCCTTGACTGCAGGAAATTTTCCACCGGGAGCGGGGTATCTGCCCGAGGCGGGAATGGCGGTAAAGCCCGAAGTGCCGCCAAGCGGCAGCTTAGGTTGTTGCGCGTCCATATAGTAAAGAATATCGGATTGGGCAAGTGTGAAACGAATCGCACCGCCCGTGCCGTAAATCGAAAATTCCAGACCGTCCTCCGATCCGTGCGAGAGCTTGGAAACGCTGATCTGTCCCACAGCGCCCGAGGTAAGCGTGGCGGTCATGTAAAACGCCTCGTCTGCATTGGTCTGCCAAAGAGAGCCGTCCGCGTTCTTGTGCGTGTCAAATGCGATCTGCGATTTGCCGCCAATGCTTGCAAATTCTCCGCAGAGATAATAGCAAAGATCCAGCGCGTGCGAGCCAAGATCAAACAGCGTACCCGCGCCGCAGATTGTCGCATCCTGCTTCCAGCCCACCGTGCGTGCAGGATCAATGTCGCTGTCGTGCCTGTAGTGGAAGGAGAAGGAAAGAATTCTGCCCAAAGCCCCCTCTTCGATCAGCTGTTTTGCACGCATGATAGCGGCAAGATGGCGGTTGTTGTAAACCACACCGCACACAAGCCCCTTTTCTGTTGCCTTTTGCGCCAGTGTCGCCGCCTCTGCTTGATTGAAGCAAAACGGCTTTTCGCAAAGCACACTCTTGCCTGCGTCAAGTGCTGCGTTTGCAATGGCGTAGTGCGCGTTGTTTGGGGTACAGACGTCGATGATATCAATTTCGGGATCTGCAATCATAGCATACGCATCGGCATAAGCCTTTTCAAAGCCCAATTCATCGCAAATGCGCGTGCTTTTCTCCAACCTGGTGGTGCAAATGCCGCGAACGGACGCGAAAAAGGGAAGATCCTCATAGAAATACGGCAGGGAAGCGACGCTGTAAGCATGGGTCTTTCCCATTGCTCCAAAGCCCGCAATGCCGATGCGCAAATGCTTTTTCATGATTCTCCTCCTTGCTTTTTCGTATGTTTTCAATAAATATATAACACCAACTTACATTATACCGCAAATCGCAAAACAATGCAAGTGTTTTTTGAATATTTTATCAGTGAGCAAATTTTGTGAGATTTTGTGAATAAAACAAAACTGAGTCAGTGTGATCCGACTCAGTTTTGATAGCGTTATTCGTGCAGAGCCTGTGAAAACCTCAAAATGCCGCATAGATTAATGGCGCTCTCCCATGGCCTGTATGGGCAGCAGGTCGCACTCGGCTCACCGCCCTGATAGTATTCTGTCCACACAGCGCCGGGTACGCGATCCTTAAGCAGCGCGTGCAACAGATCGCGGTATGCGTCAAGCTGTTCCTTGGGCAGGTGCTTGGCCAAGGTGTAAAGGATGACACCGTATTCGTATCCTACCGTATTTTCGGGATTCGTTTTGCCGAAATCGCTTTGACGGATGGCGGAAATGCTACGATCCAAAGCGGCGCGTACCACACGCTTGGGCAACAGGTCGCTGCCAACGAATTCGGTCATCCACACAGCGCAGTCGGTGCTGTAACGCCCTGTACAGGGCTGTACGACAACCTTGCCGTAACAATTGGAGCATAGGAAGGCTCCTTGCCCGTCACGCAGCAGATTGGTCATACGCGCGCAACCAAGGCATACGCCATGCCTGTGCAAGGGCAGCTCTGCGACGGCAGCGCGGGCGGGGTTGTTGATATATACCGTTTTGTTGTCAATAAAGTGACAGGGGAATCTCCAAGCCGCCAGCTCTGCCATGGCGACGTGTTTATCCAACTCGTCATCTGCCAGCAGACCGTGCTGCCTGCACAGAGCCGTCATGCCGCGCACGCTTTTGATATACAGGGCTGTTGCCTCCATAGAGCCGTGGTCAATGCCGTTTCTTGGAAAGATACCGCCCGCAATGTATGTCTCATCTCCGTTGAAGGGAAGCATGCCGTCCACAAGATACTTTGCCTGTGCGTGCATCAGATATCGCACGTAATCCATGCGTTCTGCCAGAAAGGCGACATCGCCTGTTACAAGCACGTATTCCAGCACCTCCAGTAAATTGTATCCGGTCTGCTCCACCTCGTCGTTTTCATGCCTGTGCGAGCAGGACATGCCAAGTCCGGATGCGTTGGGAAGGTAGCCCTTTTGGCGAAAAACCTCGGTCAGATAACAGATCATGCGTCGTGCATGATCATAAAGCCCCAGCACCATAAAGCCGCGGAATACTCCGTACATATCTCTGCCGTAGGCAAGATGATAGAACGATCCCGCGATCACACCGCCCTGTGCAGAGGTTTGCGTGACAAGCGCAACGCAGACCGCCTCGATCAGCTCATCCGCATTTGGAATCTCTTGAAAAACGCTTGTATTTACACGGATTTTGGAAAGGATCCCACGCCAAGATTCAAGCGATGCTTTCAGGATACTATCGGGGGAGATTTGGGATATCTGCTGCGCCAGGCTGATGCAGCTTGCAAAGCTTTGCGTGCCAAGTGAGCCGTAATCACCGCCAACAAAGGTCATGTGCGATTTGCCCGCAGGGAAGGTGATCTGTCGATCTTCAAGTGTACAGTTGGGGCAGAGCATCAGTGCGCACCATGTCTCCTTGTCGGTTTTGGACTTGGAGAAAACGGGTGTCCCTTCCGGAATTTCAAATAAACACAGTGACATGCCGTTGCATGTTATGGGGGCATCCGCCGCGACAAAGACGGATTCCATTGAGAAGGTCAGCGGAAGATCCAGCGAAAAGCAACGCATGAAAACGGGCAGCTCAGGGTGCGCAAAATCGGTGATCCGACCGATCACTTTACCGTCCTTTTCCAGATCTGTTACGTAACATGCCGATCCCTTGATACGATTGTTGTGAGCAACAATTGTCCGATCAAGAATGCGTAAGCTCATTACGCTCGGCAGCGAATAGCAGGGAGCAAACAGCTGTTCAACGTCCGCGCCAAGTCCTCCCATGGCAATCTTTCCGTTTCCGACGAAATAGAATCCCTTGGTGGGAATACTGGAAAATTCCATCGCGCACACCTCCTTTTTACAGTCATTATAGCATCCGGGTGCAAAAAAGTCAATCACGGACGGAAAAATGTATTGCATTATGAAATTTCTTATAGTATAATATAAAGGAGTATACAATACGGAGGACTGCGACTTGAGATATATCACCCTGTTAATGGATGCAGATAACACGCTGCTGGACTTTACGAGATCCGAGCATGATGCCATTGCCGAAACCTTTGCACATTTCGGGCTGCCCAATGACGACGCGACCATTGCCATTTATTCCGAGGTCAACGACGCACACTGGAAGATGCTGGAGCGCGGAGAGATTGAGAAAAAGGTGCTGATGTGGAAGAGATTCGAGGCATTTTGCGCTCGCACGGGTCTTGAGGCTGACCCCAAGGCTTTGGCTGCTGATTATCTGAAAACGCTTTCTACCAAGTCCTATATGATCGAAGGTGCACTCGAGGTGTGTGCCGAGCTTGCCAAGAGCTGCCGCATGTATATCATTACAAACGGAGATAAGCGCGTGCAACAGGGCAGATTCAACCCCAGCCCCTTGGCAAAGTATTTTGAAAAGTGCTATATTTCGGAAGAGGTCGGCTTTGAAAAGCCGGACATCCGTTATTTTGATGCCGTTATGCAGGATATCCCGGAGTTTGATCCTGCCACCACGTTGGTCGTGGGCGACTCGCTGACCTCGGATATCAAGGGCGGAATCAATGCAGGGATTGATACCTGCTGGTATAACCCCAAGGGTAAGCCGCTGCCTGCGGAAATTCCGGTTACTTACGTCATAAATGATCTTGCCAATCTGCCCGCATTGGTAGAGAAGGGGTGCTTATGAAAGCCTTTTTAGCACAGTGCAAGGGTGCGCGCATTCCCGTCAAAGCCGATCTTTCTTTGTGTGATTATTCCACCTTTCGCATTGGCGGCAAAGCTGATCTTGCGCTGTTTCCCACCACGACCGAGCAGCTATGTCTGCAGCTTGCCATGCTGGAGCAAAGCGGACTGCGCTACTGTGTGGTCGGCAACGGCTCCAACGTGCTGTTCTCGGATGCGGGATATCGCGGTGTGGTGATTTTCACCACCGAGATGAACACGTATCGCTTTGATCGCGATTCGCTGCATGCGCAGAGCGGTGCGAGCTTGGCGCGCGTTTGCCAAGATGCCTGCAAGCAGGGCTATGAGGGCTTTGCATTCGGCTGCGGTATTCCGGGTACGGTGGGCGGTGGCGTTTACATGAACGCAGGCGCGTATGGCGGTCAGGTCTCGGACGTGCTGCTTTGCACCGAGTACTATGATTGCGCACAAAACAAGGTTTGCACCATTGACAGCGCAGCGCACGAATTTGATTACCGCCACAGCATTTTTGCCGATCATCCCGAGTACGTCATTCTCTCGTCCACCTTTGCGCTCAGGCAGGGAAACACCGAGGAGATTCGGGAGCGCGTGCACGCGCAGCTTGCGTCCAGACGCGAAAAGCAGCCGCTCAATTATCCCAGCGTGGGCAGCACCTTCAAGCGCCCCGAGGGGCATTTTGCAGGCAAGCTGATCGAGGATGCGGGACTGAAGGGCATGCGCGTGGGCGGTGCGGTCGTATCCGAAAAGCACGCGGGATTTGTAGTCAATACGGGCGCTGCCACCGCTGCGGACGTGCTTGCACTGGTAGAGATCATCAAGCAGCGCGTGCTTGAGCAGTTTGGCGTGGCGCTGGAATGTGAATTCAAATATATAGGGGATTGAGCATGTCGTTTTCCGAACAGGTCAAATCAGAGCTGATTGCGCTGCAAATCAAGCCCATGTGTTGCCGTAAGGCATTTTTGGTGGGGCTTTTGTTTGGCGCAGCAGCCGAATATAATACGGTTACGGCAAGAGTGCCTTGCGAGCTTTGCGAGCATGCCGTATCTGAGATCAAGCGCCACTTTGGACGCGATGCTGCGGCAAAGCCTTACGTGCGAGGCAAGCAAAGAGGCATGGAGATCAGCTTCGAATCTCCCAAATGTGCCTCCATGATCCGCGCGTGGGATGCTGCGGACGTAGCTGATCCCTCGTCGATCTTCAAATGCGACGGGTGCCTTGCGGCATTTTTGCGCGGTGCATTCTGCGCGACGGGCACCGTGTCCGATCCTGCCACCGGCTCGCATCTTGAAATCAAATGTACAAGCCCCTTGCGCGCTCGCGGCATGCAGGCGTTGCTTGCGGGAGAGGACATAGCCATGGGACTTGTGCAAAGAGACAAATCCTTTGGCGTATATATCAAAAACAGCCAGGGCGTGGAGGACGTGCTGACCTTGCTTGGCAGCAGCACCATGGTCTTTGAGCTGCTCAATAAAAAGATCGAACGCGAGATCCGCAACAACGAAAATCGCGTGACCAATTGCGATACGGGCAACATCAGCAAATACGTGTCCGCATCGCGCAAGCACATTGCCGCCATTGAAAAGCTGGATCGGCTGGGCGAGCTGGAAAAGCTGCCCGATGCCATTTATGAAACGGCAATGCTGCGCCTGCGCCATCAGAACGTTTCGCTTGGCGAGCTTGCCGAGCTGCATATGCCCCCCATTTCCAAATCGGGGCTCAACCACCGCTTACAAAAGCTGATCGATCTGGCAGACGCACTGCCCGATTGATAAGGGAAAGGAGGTGCCGCATGGCACACAATGAATTTGTGCACCTGCATTTGCACAGTGAATACAGTCTGCTGGACGGCGCCTGCCGTATTGCGGATATTCCGGCAAGAGCCGCAGAGTGCGGACATCATGCCGTTGCCATTACCGACCATGGCGCCATGTACGGTGTGGTTGAGTTTTATAAGGCTTGCAAAAAAGCCGGGATCAAGCCGATCATCGGCTGCGAGGTCTACGTAGCGTCCGGCTCGCGCTTTGAAAAGTTCAAGAGTGCCGAGGCATCTGCCAATCACCTTGTGCTTTTGTGCGAAAATCAAAAGGGATATGAAAATCTGATCGCCCTTGTTTCCAAGGGCTTTACCGAGGGCTTTTACGGCAAGCCGCGCGTGGATGCAGAGCTGCTCCGCGCCCATCATGAAGGGCTGATTGCGCTCTCGGCATGCCTTGCAGGCAAAATTCCGCGTCAGCTTTCGGCAGGGGACTTTGCCGCTGCCAAGCAAACGGCACTGGAATATGCCGCACTGTTTGGCAAGAATAATTTCTTTATCGAGCTGCAAAACCACGGCATGGTGGAGCAAAAGCAGATCCTGCCGCAGCTTTACCGCTTGGCACAGGAATGCGGCATTGGCGTGGTTGCTACCAACGATTGCCACTATCTGCGCCGCCGCGATGCCGCAACGCAAGCGATTCTGATGTGCATTCAGACCAACTCGTCCATTGAGGATGGCAGACCCATCGGCTTTGAAACCGATGAGTTTTATTACAAAGACACCGGCGAGATGCGCATGCTGTTCGGCTCTTACGAGGGCGCTTTGGAAAACACGGTCAAAATCGCGGATCGCTGTCATGTCGAGTTTGATTTCAATACGCTGTATCTGCCCAAATTCCCGTGCCCGGACGGCAAGGATTCGGTCACTTATCTGTACGAGCTTTGCGAAAAGGGATTTTCCGCGCGCATCAATAAAGGGCAAATTTCCTTTGATACGCACAGCGAGCAGACCTACCGCGAGCGCATTGCTTACGAGCTTTCTGTGATTGAGCAGATGGGCTATGCCGATTATTTTCTGATCGTGCAGGACTACGTCAACTTTGCCAAGAGCCGCGGTATTCCCGTAGGACCGGGCAGAGGCTCGGGCGCAGGCTCATTGGTCGCGTTTGCACTGGGCATAACCGACGTGGATTCCATCCGCTATGATCTGCTGTTTGAGCGATTCCTCAACCCGGAGCGCGTCAGCATGCCCGATATTGATATTGACTTTTGTTATAACCGTCGCGACGAGGTCATTGCCTACGTAGCAGAGCGCTACGGACGCGATCACGTCTCGCAGATCATCACCTTCGGTACGCTTGCAGCCCGTGCAGCCATTCGCGATTGCGGACGCGCCATGGGCATGCCGTATGCCGACGTAGACGTCATTGCCAAGGCAGTGCCTGCAGAGCTGAATATCACGCTTGAGCACGCGCTCAAAATGCCCGAGCTCAAGCAGCTTTACAATGCTTCCGAAAAGAACCGCGAGCTGATCGATACCGCCATGGCGCTTGAGGGCATGCCAAGGAACGTTTCGGTGCATGCCGCAGGCATTGTCATCACCGATAAGCCCGTGAGCAAATACGTGCCGCTGGCACACAGCAACAGCACCGTGGTCACCCAGTTTGATATGGATACCATTGCGGGACTGGGACTTTTGAAATTTGACTTTTTGGGCTTGCGATATCTGACCATTATAAACGACGCGCAAATGCAGATCCGAGAGAGCAATCCCGAATTTGATATTGAGCGCATTCCGTATGACGATCCCGATACCTTTGCCCTGATCGCTAAGGGAAATACCTCGGGTATATTCCAGCTGGAATCCGCAGGCATCAAGCAGGTGCTGATGCAGCTGCGCCCCAGCTGCTTTGAGGACGTGATCGCAGTCATCGCGCTGTACCGTCCCGGACCCATGGATTCGATTCCGCGCTATATCGAGTGCAGACACGACCCCTCCAAGATCGTGTATGACACGCCGCTGCTCGAGCCGATCCTCAAGCAGACCTACGGTTGTGCGGTGTATCAGGAGCAGGTCATGCAGATCTTCCGCGAGGTGGCAGGGTATAGCTTCGGACACGCGGATATTGTGCGCCGCGCCATGTCCAAGAAAAAGGCGGACGTGCTGGAATCCGAACGCGAGAGCTTTATTTCGGGAGCCGCACAGCGCGGTGTGGATGCTCAAACTGCAACGAAGCTGTTTGACGACCTTGCAAATTTTGCAAACTATGCGTTCAATAAATCTCACGCGGCAGCCTATGCGGTGCTGTCCTATCGCACCGCATATCTCAAGGCGCATTACCCGTGTGAGTATTTCTCGGCACTCTTGACCAGTGTGCTCGGAAACCAGACAAAAATTGCGGAGTACATCGGGGAGTGCAATAAGCGCGGCATCTCGGTGCTGCCCCCCGATATCAACCATAGCCGTGCCGATTTTTACGGCAAGGATCACACGATCCGATTCGGACTTCTGGCGCTCAAGAACGTGGGCGGTCAGTTTGTGGAATCACTCTGCCGCGAGCGTGCAGGCAAGGATTTTGCCTCTTTTGAGGACTTTGTCGAGAGAATGTCGGGAAAAGACATGAATAAGCGCATGATCGAAGCCTTGATAAAGGCAGGCGCGTTTGATTCGCTTGGCACCTATCGCTCCAAGCTGCTCTCGGCTTACGAGCAGATCATTGATACCGTTTCGCAGAAAAACCGCGACAATATCGCAGGTCAGCTGGATATGTTCAGCATGGTGCCGGAGGTCAAAGCCAAGACATCGTTTGCGTATCCCAATATTCCCGAGTATTCAAAAAGGGAAAAGCTGATGCTGGAAAAGGATGCCTCCGGCATGTATTTTTCAGGGCATTTGCTGGATGGATATGACAAGTGCATATCCGAGCTTGGCGGTGTGAATATTTCAGAATTGGCAGATGAAACGGGGGCGCTCTTGCCGGATCGCGCACGCGTTCGCATTGCGGGCATGATCACGTCTGTTACCATTAAAACCACCAAGAACGACCAGAGAATGGCGTTCTTTACCGTGGAGGATCGCACGGGTGAGATCGAGTGCATCATGTTTGCCAAGACCTATGAAACGCTGGGGCATCTGGTCCGCGTGGATAATGCTGTCTTTGTAGAGGGCAATATTTCGGTGCGTGAGGAGGAGGCACCCAAGGTGCTGGTCAGCCTTGCGCAGGAGCTGGTGGACGACGAGCATTTCACCCCCAAAAAGACTCCTGAGCAACCCAAAGCGCCCGTCAATACGCAGGCGCAGCCAAAGCCTGCTCCCAAGATCAAAAAGCTTTATCTGCGTGTGCCCGACTTAAAGGGAACCCCTTATCGCAAGGCGCTCAATTTAGCAGAGATCTTTGACGAGGGCATTACCGTGCCGCTTGTATTCTATGACAGCGCAAGCAAGGCTTACGTGCCGCACCCCAAGGGAATTGCGCTTTCTCCCTTCGTCATGCAGCAGCTGATCCTGCTTTTGGGCAAGGAAAACGTGATCTATCAGTAAGATTTGCGGTGAACGCGATCGCGTTCACCGCTTTTTTTGAATTCGGGCGAATTTTTTATCCCGTGAATTGTTAATCTAATAAGTCTAAAAAATTTATCAAAACATGTCAGAAAATCATCCAAAGGTTGTGTGTATAAGTAGAAGCAACCTTTGGAGGAAACCATGCAAGACAAAAAAACGGTCGCAAAGCCGCTGCCCGATGCGCAGCAGGCGGCGCTGACCTTGATCTATGAGCTTTATTATAAGCAGATGTACCAAAAGGCATATGACATTCTGCGCAATCCGCAGGACGCGGAGGATGCCGTGCAGGAGGCGTTCTATCGGGTGTGCCTGAATGCTAAGGATTTTTCGCAGCCGCACTCCCAATCCACCGCTGCACTGATCCATACCTATACCAAAAACGTGGCGATCAACCACTATCACAAAAAGAAAAGGCAGCTCTCTTTGATTGCAGAGCAGGAGCAGATGGATGACGTGCCCGAATCCAAGGAAAGTGACCCCGCAGAGCAGATGGAAAGGCAAGAGATTGCCGTGCGCCTTGATGCGGCGGTGGACGCACTGGAACAGAGATACCGCGAGGTCATCAGACTCAAATATTACGAGCACAAGCATAACAAAGAAATTGCAGAGATGCTGGGGCTTTCGCAAAGCGTGGTCAACGGACGCGTATTCAGAGCCAAGCGTGCACTGCGCAAAATTCTGGAAAGCAGGGAAGGAGGAAAGACGTGCAGGACAATCAGATCATAGAGCTTTATAATGCCCGCGATGAGCGCGCGATTGCAGAGACCGCGCAAAAATACGGCAGCTATTGCCAAAGCATCGCGCAGAATATTCTGCGAAATATGCAGGATAGCGAGGAGTGCGTGAATGATACCTGGCTGCAAACCTGGAATTCCATTCCGCCCGCATGCCCGACCGTGCTCAAAACCTACGTAGGTCGCATTACGCGAAATCTTTCGCTCAACCGCTATAAAGCCAACCATCGCCAAAAGCGCGGTGGCGGTGAGGTTGTGCTTGCGCTGGAGGAGCTTGGCGAGGTATCAGCGCAGGAAAACGACGTGCAATCGCAGATGGAAAGGCTGATGTTTGCGGATGCTCTGAACCATTTTCTCTGGTCACTGCCCGAGCGCGAGTGCAATATTTTTATCCGCCGCTATTATCATCTGGATGAGGTGGATGCCATTGCCAAGCGATATTCCTTAAGCCGCGCCAACGTGTTCAAAATACTGTCGCGCACAAGGCAATCTCTCAAAGCATTCCTGGAAAAGGAGGGCTTTGCGTTATGATGAATGAGTTTTTGCTGGATATGATGAGCGAGATCGATTCGGAGCTGATCGAGCGCGCGGAAAAGCCGGTTCGTCCTTCAAAAAAGCCGATCCTTCGCATCGCGCTGATCGCAGCGGCACTTGCGCTGGTGATTGTATTGGGTGTGGCAGGCGCAGGCTTTGCCGGTATAGCGGCAAGTGTGGAATATGAAAAATACGTGCAGCAGAATTATCCCGAATATGACGGTACCGTGCTGCATCTTGCACAGATCTTTTTGACCGAGGACGAAAACGTCGTCTCTGCGCTGCTGGACGAGCAGACCAAGCAAACGCTGGGAAGCCTGTTTGAGGTGCTCAGAGGCGGATCGGGTACGCCCACACCCACGCCCGATGACCAAACAGAGGATACCGAAAACGGCTCCGAGGGGGAAGGACAGGGTGATCCCGATCCGGAGGATACCACACAAGACGAGCAAACGACGCAACAGGATACCAAGCCATCCGATGAGGATCCGGGCATCTTTGTGCACAGCTCGTACGATAGCCTTTCCATGGTCGCAGGGGAGCAGGAGACCGACGTATTCACAGCCGACACCCTTGCCCAATGGAGAAAAACGGTTGACGTGGATGACCCTGCCGTCACCCATCTGAAATTCCGCGGCTGGCTGGCATTCAAGCAGAGCACGCCCGGGACGTACGGTTATTCGATCGATGATCAAGACCCTATCTTTGACAAGGCGTTTTCCAAAGAGCCCGAGGATATGGTGCACGTCGTATCAAGCTATATGGGCGGCAAATCCTGCTCGCGAATGGAAATTCTGATTCCTCTTGAAAACCTTGATCCGGGTGAGCACAAGGTCAAGATCTGCGTCAGATCCGTCAACGGATATGAAAGCAATCTGATGATCTTTACCGTGGTCATTTACGAGCACGTAAAGGAGACGCAGCGCGATGAGCCGCCCGAGCAGGGCTGGAGCGAGGGACTGGAATTTGCCGTTGAAGAGCGGGATGGCGAAACCGTATGCACGCTGGTCAGCATCGGCACCTGCAAGGATACCGAGCTGTATATTCCTCCCACCTATCAGGGCTATCCCGTGGTTGAAATCGCGAACTACGCGTTTTTCCTGAATACCAAAATCGAATCGGTTATCATGCCATCCACCATAACCGCGGTTGGCATGTATGCCTTTTCCGGTAACGTAAAGCTTCGGTACGTAGAGCTGTCGGAGAATTTGGTCACCTTGGAAAACGGCGTGTTTGAGGAGTGCGGTGTGCTGGAGGGGATTACGTTGCCCCGTGGAATTACCTACGTTGCCCCCGGGCTGTTCCAGGGCTGCAGCGCCTTGCACTCGGTCACGTTCATGGGAGAGGTCGATTGGATCGGGGACAATGCCTTTTACGCTTGCTTTGCGCTTACCGAGCTTGTTTTGCCCGATACGGTGCAAACGCTCGAAGGTGCTGTTCTGCAGGAGAGCGGCATTACCCACTTTACCGTTCCTGCCGCACTGACCAACCTGCCGCTTTACACGTTTTACAGATGTCAGAATCTGCAGACCGTGACTCTGCATGCAGGTGTTACCGACATCGGATATGATGCCCTTGGCGACTGCATTTCGCTAAAGGCGATCTATTATTACGGCACCCCCGAAGAGTGGGAGGCGATTCGGATGTCAAACGATAACAGAGCACTGCTGACCCCGTACGTGGTGTACGTTGAGCAAACGGAATAAAGGAGCATTGATGAAAAACGAATATCAGATCACAAAAAAACTGATCATGTCGTGGGCAAGAGAATACCATTTGTTCGGAGCTGCCAATATCTTTTTATTTGTGCTGTGGTGCGCAATAGGGCTTTTTGGCTTGCTTTTGGTGGCGTTGATGCTTATTGTAGGCGGGCATTGGCTGTATTGGTATTGCGCGAGCCTGATGATCCTGATCACGGTATATAAGCTGTTTTTAGCCAGATTTGTCGTCTGGTCACGCAGATATAAAATGATGGCAAGCATGTACGGTGTGTCCGAATGGATCAGAAGCATCGAATTTACACCCGAAGAGATTGTGTTGACCGATCATACGACAGTGCAAAGGTTTAAATATGAAAGCATCCGCAAAATCAAGAAAAAGGGAAACGTGATCATGATCTATCTGGATCACGGCCTAGCTCTCAGGCTTTATGAGGATGCCTTTATCACCGGCAGCTGGGCGGAGTGCAAGCAGCTGCTTGAACAAAACACAAAACAATAAAAAAAGGCTGAGTCAAGCAATGGGTGATGTCCTTATCGGAGAAATTTTATAAGGGGTATGGGCATAGCCCTGCGCATTTGTTAAACAAATGCGAAACTGGCAATAAAAGCAGAAGAGAGAGTAACGCGGTTACAAATTTCCGCGAAGCTCTCTCTTTTTCTGCTTTTTTAGTGATATTCTTTGCTTTCGCAAAGAGTGATATTATTGCTACCGCAATAGTGATATTGAAGCCTTGCGGCTTCAGTGGTATTTTATTCGCCTTCCAAAACTTGCGTAGCAAATATCACTCGGCATAAGCCGAATATCACTGCGTAGCAATATCACTCGCCGAGAGGCGAATAAAACTGGCGTGATACTCCGCTTGGAGTATTACGCCAATTTGACTCAGCCTTTTGTTTAGCCCGAAAAGTCCTCGATCAGGTCGCAGAGCTCCTGCTCGGAATACAGCACAATGCCTGCGGCAAGCTGTTCGCGATCAGCGCGCGGCAGGGTCGCAACCGAGACGTTGATCGTGCGTAAAAGCGTACCGTCCGCCCCGTATACGCCAATGCGTCCGTCAAGCTTGCGCACCGTGTAAAGCGCCTCGCGGTCTTCGGGCTGCACGGCGGGCGGGGTATTGTTCTGCATTGCCTGCGTGCTGTCCTGCTCGGTCGTCTGATTTTCTGTGTCGGGCGCGGGCAGCGTTTCGGTTGCAGCGTCTTGCTTTGTTTCTTGCTCCTGTGTGCTGCCGTCCAGATATTGCATGGCATCCGCAAAGGCTTGCTTGGAGCTGTTGAGCTGGGCGTGCAGGGAGCTTAATACAGTGATGACAGAAGAACGGTAATCGCGGAAGGATTCGGCTGTGTTACCGGCAATCACCGCGCATACAACCGATGCTCCCACCGAAAGAATAGTAACGCATAGCAAAATGGCAAAGGCAATTTTCAAAGATTTCATACTTGCACCTCACAAAAATTATTGCATGATTATTTTTGCCCGAATTGACAGGTCTATGCAAATACGACTCAAAAAAGAGGATTTGTGTATGAAAAGGCTGATAAGAGTTGCAGCGATTGCACTGGTGGCAATCATGCTGATCGGTACTGCGGGCTGCGCGGGAATCGGGCTTGCGCTCGCACCCTATAAGGACAGCCGATTGGATGAGGAACTGCTGCATATTGCGCGCACGGGCGGCACCTCGCGCTTGTATGCCTATGCGTTTTCAAATCGCGCTGCCAGAGAGGGAGAGGCTTATGAGATAGGACCCTTGTGCGGTGGCAGTACCTATTATGAATTCGCCTCCTATGATCAGATTCCGCGTGCCTTGGTGGATGCCTTTGTTGCAGTGGAGGATAAGCGCTTCTGGGAGCACCCGGGCGTGGACTTTTTGCGCACGGCAGAGGCAGCGCTTTCGTATGCGCAGATCAAGCTTTTCGGCAAGGGCGGCAAGCCGTTCGGTGCCTCCACCATTACCCAGCAGCTGGTCAAAAACCTGACGGGAGACGACCGCATCAGCCTTGAGCGCAAGCTATCTGAAATGTTTTCGGCACTGGATCTGGAAAAGCAACTTGATAAGCGCGGGATTATGGAAACCTACCTAAACGTCATTAATCTGGCAGACGGCTGCCGCGGTGTGGGAGCGGCTGCCAAGCATTATTTTTCAAAGGAGGTAAACGAGCTGAGCATTGGTGAATGCGCCTGTATTGCCGCTATCACCAACAATCCCGCGCGCTACAATCCCATCACGCACCCCGAGCAGAACGAGCACCGCAGACAGCTGATTCTTTCCTGCATGCTTGCGCAGGGGTATCTGAATGAGCAAGATTATCAGCGCGCCGCGCAGCCCATTGCGCTTGCGCCCGAGGTGCAGAGCGGTGAGCGCATTGCCTCGTGGTATGAGGATATGGTGGTCTCGGACGTCATCAACGATCTGTGCAGCACCTACGGCTATAGCCGTGCGGTGGCAGGCACTATGGTGTATTCGGGCGGCTTGCGCATTTATGCCGCTATGGATGAGAGAGTGCAGCGCGTTGTGGAGCAGTATTATGCCAATGCAGATCTGTTCACACCGGAAGAGCGCTCCTGTATGATGATCATCGACCCTGAAACGGGGGATATCCTTGGCGTGGCGGGTGCTGTGGGCAAAAAGACTGCCAACCGCTTACAGAATTATGCCACGGACAGATGCCTGCCACCCGGCTCTGCCATCAAGCCGCTTTCGGTGTACGCGCCCGCGCTGGAGCAAGGGATTATCAACTGGGCAAGCGTGTACGATGATGTGCCGCTGCGCTTTGAGGGAGGCAAGCCCTGGCCAAGAAACGCGCATTATGCCTATCACGGCTTGACAAGCGTGGCAGATGCGCTTTCCGAATCGGTCAATACGGTAGCTGTGGAGATCCTGGAGGAGCTTGGCAGGCAAACGTCGCTGTCGTTTTTGCAAGAGCAGCTGGATATGCACTCGCTTGGAAAGCGCGATACCACGCAGGCAGGGCTTGCACTGGGGCAATTTGAGCACGGTGTGACGCTGCGTGAGCTGACCTGTGCCTATACCGTGTTTGATTCGGGGCAATATCTGCCATGGCGCTCATATTTTTACGTGACCGATGCGGACGGTGTGCCGCTGCTGAGTCATACTGTGCAGCCAAGAGAGGTGCTGCGGGAGCAGAACGCTGCGATCATGACCAAAATGCTGCAGGCGGTGGTGCAGAGCGGCACGGCAAGGGGAAAGGTTTCGCTTGCAAATACCGTGGAGGTTGCGGGCAAAACGGGCACAACACAGCGCGGTGTGGATCGGTGGTTCGTGGGCTACACACCGGCAGCACTGGGCGGTGTGTGGACGGGATACGATTATCCTGCAAGGCAGGGAAGCATTGAAGGCAACGTCAGCATCACGGTGTGGGATGAAGTCATGACGCTCTTGTATGACGCAGGAATTTTTGAAGGTGCTCCTACTGAATTTTCTGTGCCGCAGGGCGTGCAGAGATGCCATTATTGTGCCGATTCGGGCAGGCTGCCGGGATATGCCTGCAGCTGTGATCTGCGCGGCTCGCGCAGCCGCACGGGGTATTTTACGGCAGATAATCTGCCCTTGGGGGAGTGCGATACGCACGTGCTGGTTTCGTATGACGCAGTGTTTGGCGGCGTGGCAGGCGCACTTTGTCCGCTTGATGCAATCAAGGATGCAGGACTGCTCAGGCGTCACCGCAGCTTCGGGCAAGAGGTGTATATCAGAGATGCACCGTATTTTCTTTGGGAAACGCCGCCTGCCGAAGGGGAGTGGCGCGGCACGTGGTTTGCCACTCCGAGTAAAACGCTGCAGTGTCCGGCGCACGTGCAAGAGCAAGAGGAGTCGGACACGGAACCGATCGAATAAAAATATCACCCCATGCATAGTTTGTATGGGGTGATGTTATGAGACGAGAAAAGAGCAGTGCCGCATTGACCTATGCATTGGTGTTCGGCGCGTTGCTTTCGCTTTGCGCAATGGGAGTCAGATTCTGGTGGGGCGCACCCAATGCAACCATTGCGCAGATGGGGATCAGAGAGCTGATCCCACCCGTCTGGCTGCTCAGCCTTTTGTGGCTGATCTGGTATTTTTTGCTGGGAGCGGCACTGGGGTACGTGCTTTGCAACTTTGGCGCTTCGTGTATCGGGGCATGGCGCGGTGCGTTTTTCTTCTTGCTGATGATTTTCGTTGGCTTTTTGTGGTATCCCTTGTTTTTCGTCAAGCAGAATATTTTTCTTTCTTTGCCCATCATATTCGCGGTATTGCTTCTGTGCTGTGTGTGCGCCTTGCATTGGCAAAGCCTTTCTCTTGCGGTGGGCGCGGTTTTTTGGTTACATGCGCTGTGGCTGTTGTATATGCTTATTTTGCAGATCATCTGCCTTTTAGGTGTATAAAATGTGCAAAAAAGCAGTTGACAAATAAGAAAAAATGCAGTATAATAAACATGACAATAAAATCCAAAAGGAGAATAATGCAATGAAACTTTACAGAGTATTGGCGCTGGCACTTGCGATTGTCATGATTGGATGCGTTGTAATCGCTTGTGACCAAAAGGAGCCTGAGGTCACCAAGAAGAGCATCAAGGTTGCTTTCACCATCAAGGATGGTCCCGATAAGAACAGTGAGATTCTTGCACAGGATGCTGCTTACGAGTATACTTACACCGGCGATAAAGAGCCTACCGTAATCGACGTTTTGATCGACGTATGCGAGTTGGAAGAGCTGACCATTGAGTTCGAGGACGAAACTCAGGAAAGAGTTAAGAAGATCGGCAGCAAGAGCGCAGGCAAGGGCGAATACTGGACTTACGCACTCAACGGTGAAAACGACAAGGATAACCCCATGTACGTTCAGACCGTTAAGGAAGGCGACATTATCGTTGTTTATCTTGCTTCCTTGAGCGATTGATTTAAAAAAGCAAAAAAGAACGGGCTTGCCCGTTCTTTTTTATCTGATAATGCCGCCGCCTATGACGGTATCTCCATCGTAAATGACCACCGATTGACCCGGGGCTATGGCACGCTGCGGCGTATCAAACACCACGTGCAGCGAGTCGTCACCCGTCTGTGTGACGGTTGCGGGGGCAGGTGCGTGCTGATAGCGGATTTTGACTTGTGCGCGTACAGGCGCGCTCAGTCTTTCCTGCGCGATCAGATTGATGCGATCGGCATCCAGCTCGCTTGTAAAAAGCGCCTCATTGCGGCATAGTGTGACAGTGTTATCCGCTGCGTTCTTGCTTTTGACGTACATGGGCTCGCCAAGCGCAATGCCCAGACCCTTTCGCTGACCCACCGTATAATGAATGATGCCCGCGTGCTTGCCAAGCACCAGACCGTCCTCATCCACAAAATTGCCGCAGGGGTAAGTTGCCCCTGCTTTTTTTGTAATAAACGCAGCGTAATCTCCGTCCGGCACAAAGCAGATGTCCTGACTGTCGCTCTTGTGCGCGTTACAAAGTCCGTGCTGTGCGGCAATCTCGCGTGCCTGCACCTTGGTCATCTCGCCAAGCGGAAAGAGCGTGTGCGAGAGCTGGTGCTGCGAGAGCTGCCAGAGAAAATAGGTCTGATCCTTACTTGGATCAAGTGCGCGCTTGAGCAGGTATCTGCCATTTTCACCTTGCTCGATTTGCGCATAGTGTCCTGTAGCGATCTTGTCGTAGCCCATTTGCAGTGCCGCATCCAGCAAGGCACCGAATTTCATATGCTTGTTGCAAACAATACAAGGGTTGGGCGTTCTGCAGCACTGATATTCGCTGATGAAATCTTCAATCACCGTATCTTCAAATTGCTTGCCGAAATCCAGCACCGTATGCGAAATACCCAGCAGATCACACACAGCGCGCGCGTCGCGCACGTCGTTGTCCGAGCCGCAAACGCGCCCCTCGGTCTGATCCGGCGCGGGTCTGTAAAGCTTCATGGTGCAGCCGCCCGCATCGTAGCCCGCCTTTTGGCAAAGCAGGGCAGTCACGGCACTGTCTACCCCACCGCTCATGGCAACGCAGACCTTCAATTGCTTGGTAGATTGTGCACTCACGGCAGGTCCTCCCAGTTATATTCGGTCAGCGCCCCTTCGGTCTGCAGCTGTGCAAAGTCATCCTGGCGCAGCACCTCGTAAACCGCAATGGCTACCGAGTTGGAAAGGTTGAGCGAACGCAGGGTGGGGCGCATGGGAATGCGCACGCAATCATCGGGATGAGCGGCAAGCAGCTCCTCGGGCAGTCCTCGTGTTTCCTTGCCGAACATGAGATACACCTCGTCGGGGTAGGTCACCTCGGCATAATTGTACTTTGCCTTGGTGGAGAAATAATAGATCTTGGCGTCGGGGTGCTTTTGATAAAAATCATCAAGCCCGTCGTAGTAGGTAATATCCAGCTTGTCCCAATAGTCAAGACCTGCGCGCTTGAGGTGTTTGTCGGTTACGGTAAAGCCCATGGGGCGAATGAGGTGCAAAGATGCACCGGTTGCAGCACAGGTGCGAGCAATGTTGCCCGTGTTCTGAGGGATCTCGGGCTGGTGCAGAACAATGTTTATATGCTTCATAAGGGAAAATCCTTTCGTGAACTGTCTTTATTATAGCGTTTCGTGCCCGTGTTTTCAAGTATTCTCCGAAAATTTACAAATATTTTATGTATTACAGTAATTTATGGTATATAATATGGGGTATATAATGCGACATAGTGTTTTTTGGAGGAATATATGAGTCTTTTTACCAAGATCTTTGGCACCTATAGTGAGCGTCAGCTCAAGGCGATCAGAAAAACTGCAGATATCATCGAGGGTCTGGCTCCCAAGTATGCGGCTATGAGCGACGAGGAGCTTCGGGGCACGACCGCGATTTTGAAAAACAGACTGGCACAGGGTGAAACGCTGGATGACATTCTGCCCGACGCGTTTGCCGCCATCCGCGAGGCGGATGACCGCGTGCTTGGCAAGCGCCCCTTTTACGTGCAGCTGCTTGGCGGTATTGTGCTGCATCAGGGCAGAATTGCCGAGATGAAAACGGGTGAGGGTAAAACGCTGGTAGCCACCATGCCCGCATACCTCAACGCGCTCAACGGCAAGGGTGTGCATATCGTCACGGTCAACGACTACCTGGCACGCTACGGCTGCGAGGAAATGAGTCGTGTGTACGGCTTTATGGGCTTGACGACCGGACTTGTGGTGCATGGCATTACCAACGCGCAAAAAAGAGAGGCGTATGCTGCGGATATCACCTACGGTACCAATAACGAATACGGCTTTGACTACCTGCGTGACAACATGGTGGTTTATAAGGAAAACATGGTGCAGCGCGGACACGCCTTTGCCATTGTGGACGAGGTGGACTCGATCCTGATCGATGAGGCGCGTACCCCTCTGATCATTTCGGGTGCCGGCGATAAGCCCACCGATATGTATGAAAAGGCAAATGCGTTTGTCAAAACGCTGACCAAGCACGTTGTCAAGGAGCTGGACTCCAAGGAGCAGCATGACGACGTTGAGGCTGACTATATCGTGGACGAGAAGGCAAACAATGCCATCCTGACCCCCAGAGGCGCCAAGAAGGCAGAGCGATTCTTCGGACTGGAAAACTATTCGGATCAGGAAAACGCGACTGTTGCGCACCACGTCAATCAGGCAATTCGTGCACACGGCTGCATGCACCGTGACGAGGACTATATCGTCAACGACAAGGGCGTTATCATTGTCGATACCTTTACAGGCAGACTGATGTACGGTCGTCGCTATTCGGACGGCTTGCATCAGGCGATCGAGGCAAAAGAGGGCGTTGTCATCGAAAAGGAAAACAAAACGCTGGCAACCATCACCTTCCAGAACTATTTCCGTATGTACGGCAAGCTCTCGGGCATGACCGGTACAGCACTGACCGAGGAAGAGGAATTCCGCGAGATCTATTCGCTGGACGTTGTGGAGATTCCCACCAATATGCCCATGATCAGAGAAGACCACAGCGACGTGGTTTATAAGAACGTTGAGGGCAAATACAGAGCCATTATTAACCAGATCAAGGAGTGCCACGAAAAGGGACAGCCCGTGCTGGTGGGTACCGTTTCGGTTGAAAAATCCGAAATGCTCTCCGCAAGGCTCAAAAAGGAAAAAATCCCGCACCACGTGCTCAATGCAAAGTACCATGATAAGGAAGCCGAGATCGTAGCGCAGGCAGGTAAGTACGGTGCCGTTACCATCTCCACCAACATGGCAGGCCGTGGTACCGATATTATGCTGGGCGGTAACCCCGAGTTCATGGCAAAGGCAGAGCTGCGCGCGCAGGGCGTGGACGAAGCGCTTATTGCAGAGGCAAACGGTCCCTCGCAGACCGATGATGCATCCATCCTCTCGGTCAGAGCCATGTACGACGAGCTGTACAAGAGCTTCAAGGAGCAGATCGCGCCCGAGGCACAAAAGGTCAGAGAAGCAGGTGGCTTGTTCATTGTGGGCACTGAGCGCCACGAGAGCCGTCGAATCGATAACCAGCTGCGCGGTCGTTCGGGCAGACAGGGTGACCCGGGTGAATCCCGTTTCTTCCTCTCTCTTGAGGATGATCTGATGCGTCTGTTCGGCTCTGAGCGTATCACCGGCGTGGTGGACCGCATCGGTATGACCGATGATACCCCCATCGATGCCAAGATTCTTTCCGGCAGCATTCAGACTGCTCAGCAGAGAATCGAGGATCAGAACTTCAAGCGCAGAAAGTACGTGCTGAGCTTTGACGACGTCATGAATCAGCAGAGAAATATTATTTATTCGCAAAGACATGAGGTGCTGGAGGGCAACGATATCTCCAACCGCATTTTGCACATGATCGGTGAATCGATCAAGGACAACGTGGCAGCCTTTACCGGTGACGAGGGACCCGAGACCTGGAATCTGGACGGCTTGCGCGCAGCATATATGGGATACCTTTGCGACGAGGATGATTTCAGATATGATGAAAAGGCGCTCTCCAAGCTGACCAAAAAGGAGCTGGAGCACTACCTGATGGAAAAGGCTGAGGCAAAGTACAACGAAAAGGAAGAGCTGTTCGGCGAGCAGACCTTCCGCGAGGTCGAGCGTGCCGTACTGCTTCGTAACGTTGATACCGCGTGGATGGATCATATCGACGCCATGGATGATCTCAAGGGCAGCATCGGCTTGCAGGCATATGCGCAAAGAGATCCCATTACCGAATACAGAATCGTGGGCGGTGACGCGTTTGACGCCATGGTCAACGATATCCGTGAAAAAACCATCCGCACCCTGCTTTCCATCGTGCCCAAGCCTCGCGAGGAGGTGCAGCGCGTGCAGGTAGCGAACCCTTTGCAGGATGGCTTTGAGGGTCAGGGGAAAAAGATTGTCAAAAAAGTGACCATCGTGCGCCGCGAAGCGCCCAAGATCGGCAGAAACGATCCTTGCCCCTGCGGTTCCGGCAAGAAATACAAGAATTGCTGCGGCAACGAAAACAAGGGCTGATCATGGGCTGGGGAATTTTATTTATCGGATATTTTCTGGCATTCTTTGTGCCCGTGCCGCCGCTTGCACTGGCAGGGCTTGCGCTGGTTGCCTTTGCGATCTGGAAGCTGATGGATTACCGAGCGGAATTTCGCGCGGCAATGTATTGGCTGATTCCCATAGCAGCCTGCTCCTTGGCGGAAAGCCTTGTGTTTGCTTCAAAGATCTTGCCGTATCTGGGCATCGCCTTGCCCGAAATGCCGTGGCTGAGCATTGCCACTGCCATTGTTTCCATGGTCAAGTGCGCTTTTGTGCTGTGCTTTCACGCAGCCTTTATGCGCCAGGTGCGCGCGTTTGCCTTTGAGCTTGAGCTGTCCGCCATTGCAAAAAGAGCGGATTGGGGGCTTTGGCTTGTGGGCGTGCAGAGCAGCTGCTATATCGTAGCCATGCTGCTGGAGCTTGTGGGCTGGGGACTTGATTTGTTCTCGGCACTGGCATACCTTTTGCAGTTCGTATGGGCGATCTTCAACCTGATCAACCTGTTTACCTGCTATATGTATATCTGTCCCGAAGGGGACGAAGCCATGGAGCGCAAGCCCTCCCGCTTTGCCTTTGTCAACGAGTTCCGTGAGAAAATGGACGAGCGTGACAGAATGGCAAGAGAGCGCGAGGCAGAGCGTATCAAGCAAAAGAAGAATCACAAAAAACATAAATAATCCAAGAGAGGAGAGAGACTGATGCAAAATAAACCGAGAAAGCATATGGGCATTGGACTGATTGCTGTGTCCATGCTGTTTTTGTGGAATCCGGACGCACTGGCGGTATTTGATCTGCTGCCGGACGTGATCGGCTATATTCTGCTGTCGCTTGGAATGTCCTCTCTGTCCTATCTCAATCATCACTTCGATCAAAGCGCCAAGTATTTCAACCGCATGATCGCGCTGAGCGCGGCAAGGCTGGTGTTTGTGCTGGTATTGTTCGGATTGGTCAGCCATTTTGAGCGTCCCACCACCATTCTGCTTGGCAATTTTGTGTTCGGTGTACTGGAGCTCATGGCTCTGCTGCCCGGATATAAGCATATGTTCGAGGGCTTTTTGTATGCAGGCTCGCGCAGCGGAAACGGCAAGAGCGTATATCTGATGCGCGTCATCTCGCCCCTGACAAGAATCTTTGTTATTACCAAGGTGGTGCTTAGCGTTCTGCCCGAATTGACTGTGCTTGCCGAAACCGAGGGCGGCTATGCAAGCATTTATGATTTCGTCAATCTGTTCAGAGCGGCATCCATGCTGCTGGGCGGTGTGATCGGTCTTGTCTGGCTTGTGTTGGTGCTTGTATACTTCATCGGAATTCTGAAGGACAAGCCCTACGTGCAGGCATTGCATGACCACTATATGCGCGAGATCTATCCCAATACCGATCTGTTTGTGGCAAAGAGATATAAGCTGGGCTCGTTTTTCCTGCTGCTTGGCGTGCTGTTGACCTTGGATCTTCCTATGGAAAACGTCAACGTGCTGCCCGACGTGCTCAGTGCCATTTGCCTGATCGCAGGCATCCTTGTGCTGCGGCATTACGTAACCTCTTATAAACCCTGCGTGCTGGTGCTGTGCGCCTATGGCGCGGTTTCGGTGCTGGATACCTTTTGGCAGTACCGCTATTTCAACGTAGAAAAATTTACTGCTCAGGCTGCCTTGCGAGGCGGTGAGGCAACCGGTGCTTACGTGGTTTCCATTGTCATCAGCGTGGTTTGCGCCATCGTGTTTGTTATGGCAATGGTCGGCGTGCTTTCCTGTCTGAAGAGCATGATTCGCTCGCATACGGGATACACGGTCAGCCACGTGGATATGCAAAGCTACGGCAAGCTGAATGCGCTGCACAAGCAGCTGATCCGCGGCTTGACTCCCGTGCTTGTTATGACGGTGGTGTGCGCACTGGGCAGCATTGTCTATACCCTGACGCTGCCGCTTGCCGGAAAGGGCGGGGAATGGTACACCATTTTCGCGTCAGTCGTGTGGCTGATCAATCTGGTGCTTGGCACCGTGCTTGTTATTTTGTTTGTTGAAAAGAACGGCGATATCATGGAACAGATCAACAACCGTTATCTGCTCACCACCCCCGCAGCACCAAAAGAGGATGCTGAATAAAATCTTTCCAATCGGTGCATACTGTACCTGACCCTTTCAAAAAGGGAAAAGATACAAACAGAGGAGATTTCAGTATGCAGAAGGAACAGAACAAGAACCAGAGTCAGAACCAAAGTCAGAACCAGAGTCAGAACCAGAACAACAATCAGAACAAGAATCAGAGTCAGAATCAGAAGAGCAATTGAGATTGCAGAATGAAAAGCCGCACGGTGTGCGGCTACATAAGAAAGGACATCATGCAGGACATTTACGATAGATATCAACGTGCCAAAAGGGCACTGTTCGATAAGTATTACCAAAGCCTGAACCCCATGCAGCGTAAGGCGATCTACAGCGTCAACGGACCGCTTTTGATCCTGGCAGGCGCAGGAAGCGGAAAGACCACCGTGCTTGTCAAAAGAATTGCGCATATCATCCGCTACGGTGATGCATACCATACCGACCGTGTACCGGGCGGTGTGGACAGCGCTTACGTAGAAAGCCTGGAGCGCGCGATCTCGCTGCCCGCAGAGCAGATCGGGGATATTCTCTCTGAGCTTGCCGAGCAGCCCTGCCCACCCTACCGCATCCTGACCTTCACCTTTACCAACAAGGCAGCCAACGAAATGAAGGAAAGACTTGCCCGCACCTTTGACGACCCCGACGTTGCCAAGGATATCTGGGCAGGCACCTTCCACTCAATCTGCCTGCGCATTCTGCGCATTTTCGGTGAGAGATTGGGATATGCCAAGGAATTCACCATCTATGACGCGGACGATACCAAAAAAGCAATCGGCTCTGCCATGAAGGCATGTAACGTGGATGAAAAGCAGTTTCCCATCAAGAGCGTCATCGCTGCCATCAGCGCTGCCAAGGAAAAGCTGCAAACGCCCGAAATGTATGCCACGGTCGCAGGTGGGGATTTCAGACAGTCGCGCATTGCCAAGATCTATCAGAAATATCAGGATCAGCTGCGCGCCTCCAACGCCATGGACTTTGACGATATTATCATGAATACCGTTACGCTGCTGCGTGAGCATGAGGACGTGCGTCTTTCCTATCAGCGCAGATTTTTGTACGTTTGCGTGGACGAGTATCAGGATACCAATACAGCGCAGTTTGCACTGTGCGCACTCTTGTCGGGCGGCTACCGCAATATCATGGTGGTAGGCGACGATGACCAGAGTATTTACCGCTTCCGCGGTGCAACCATTGAGAATATTCTCAATTTTGACCGCGTGTATGCCGATGCCAACGTCATCAGACTTGAGCAGAATTATCGTTCTACCCAAACCATTCTGGATGCTGCCAACGAGGTCATCTCGCACAATACGGGCAGAAAAGGCAAAACGCTTTGGACAGCAGGGGATAAGGGCGATAAGATTTACTTAAAACAGCTTGAAACACAGGACTATGAGGCAAGAGAGATCATTTCGGTGGTCAACCGCGGCGTTGCCTCGGGCGAATATCACTACCGTGATTTTGCCGTGCTGTACCGTACCAACGCGCAGGCAAGCAGCATTGAGCGTGCCTTTGCCAAAAGCGCGCTGCCTTACCGCATTTTGGGCGGCGTCCGCTTCTCGGACCGCAAGGAAATCCGCGATATCGTGGCATACCTGCAGCTGCTGGTCAACCACAACGACCGTGAGCGACTTTTGCGCGTGATCAACGAGCCTCGGCGCAAGATCGGAGATCGCACCCTTGAGGCAGTGGAAATGATTGCCGAGGAGCAGGGCTGCTCCATGTTCGACGTCATGCAGCAAGCCAACCGCTATGCGGCGCTTTCCCGCTCGGCGGTTGCACTGATGAACTTTACTGCTGTGATCAATGAGCTCAGTGCCTTGGTCGGGCACATGCCGCTTGGCGAGCTGTTTGATCAGGTGGCGGATCGCACCGGCTACCGTCAGATGCTGATCGACGGCGGTGAGCAGGAAAAGGATCGCCTTGATAACCTCAATGAATTCAAATCCGCCATGGTGGAATACGAATCCCGTACCGAAGAGGACATCGAACCCACCCTGACAGGCTTCTTGGAAGAAAACGCACTGGTTGCGGACGTGGACAGATACGATGAGAGTGCCGATGCGGTGGTCATGATGACCATCCATAGCGCAAAGGGACTTGAGTTTCCCATCGTGTTCCTGCCCGGCATGGAGGACGGATTGTTCCCGGGCATGCAGACCATCACCGCGGGAAATGACGAAATGGAAGAGGAGAGAAGACTTGCTTACGTTGCCCTGACGCGCGCAAAGCAAAAGATCTATATCTACCACACCAAATCGCGCCTGCTTTACGGTCGCACCACCTATAATCCGCTCTCGCGCTTTGTATCCGAGATCCCCTCGGCACTGATTGAAAAGTTCGAGGAATTCCCAAGATCGCGCAATCCCTACAGTCAGCAGCCCACCTTCAAGACCTATTATTCCGAATCGCAGAACAAAGCGCCCGCAACCGCGCGGCAAACCAACAATGCAGCAACCCCATATCCCGTGCGCAAAGCGCAGCCCACACCCGCGCAGGGTGGTAAGCGCGAGGTATTTGCACCGGGAGATCGCGTCTGCCACATGACGTTTGGCGAGGGCGAGATCTTGTCTGTCAAGAACATGGGCGCAGATATTCTGTATGAGGTCATGTTTGATAAGGTTGGCACCAAAAAGCTGATGGCAACCTACGCAAAGCTCAAAAAAATCTGAAATCAATCATCATCGGAGGCATATATGTTAATTTCCATCACAGGCAAGCTCGGCAGCGGCAAGTCCACCGTCTGCAATCTGCTCAAGGACCGCTATGGCTTTGAGATTTACAGCACAGGCGCATTCCAAAGAGAAGTGGCAAGAAGCATGGGCATCACCACGCTGGAGCTGAACAAGAGACTGCGCGAGGATCCCTCGCTGGACTACGTCATTGACGATAAGGTCAAGCAGCTGTCGATTGAAAAGGCAGAGGAAAAACTGATCTTCGATTCGCGCATGGCATGGCATTTTGCAGTCAAATCCTTCAAGATCTTTTTGACCATCGACCCCTGCGAGGCAGCAAGACGCGTGATGAAGAATCAGCGTGGCTGTGAGGAATTTTATGCCGATGAGAAAGAGGCTTGCGATAAGCTGATCGAGCGCAGCCAGGTCGAGCAGGCAAGATTTATGCAGATCTACGGCGTGGACTACTACGATTTCAACAACTACGACCTGATCGTCAACACCACCAGCCGCACCCCCGATGAGATCATTGAGATCATTATGAATGCCTACGAAAGCTATGTAAACGATGAGGCTTCCTACTCCCGCAAAATTTTTAATTAATTTTTCAAAGTAGGCGAATTTTTTATAAAAATCGGTTGTTATATCGGGTAAAAGACCTTGCGCTATGAAGGAGAATGACGAATATGGATGAGAGAACCGAGCTGACACTTGATTTTGTGATCGAACAGATGAAAAAAGATCTCAAAAGACTGTTTTTGGGATTGCTTGGCCCTTATTTGGCAATATGTATCCTTGGGTTGATTCCGTCTGTCTTATTTGCCTTGATTTCGGGGGACGTACTGTTTTCCTTTCTTGGCAACCCTATCTATCTGTGCATGCTGCCGTTTGCAATCGTGCATGCGTGTCAGCTTGTGAGCAAGCTGATCATGATCAAAAAAGCTGACTTTTCAATCTCCACGCAAGAGCTTAGCCGAATCGAGGAAAAATTCAGCCTTTGGTACTATCTGTTTTCGGTGGAGCGCTTTGTGTATCCTGCGTTTCTTTTTTTCTTGACACTTATGCAGCCCAGAATGGACTTTGAACGGCACGATCATGTGTTTGTGGATAAAAAGCTCGCAGCGTACTCCAAGGTAGGGGACAAAATGCACCTGATTTTATATAAAGGGAAGGTGGTCGCAGTCTATAACGCACATCTTTACCGCCGCATGGATGAGGCGCAGAGCCAAGCATCGGCGAGCGATCACCGTGAGTAAAGCGTATCAAAACACCGACGGACAACCGAATATGATTGTTTACGTAAAAAACCGTGTGTCCAAGGACACACGGTTTTCTTTTATTTTGCAGGCTTTTTCTCGCCAAGCTTTGCCCAGAATTTAAAGGTAAAGGTCCAGCCGGTCGCTGCCAGAACCACCAAGAAATAGCGCACGGCACGCGCGGCTAAGTGACCGTTGAAAATAGCATCCAGAATCGGCTTTGTACCTTCCTTGACCAACATGACGATGCCAAGTCCAATGGCAAGCTTGAGAATTTGCGCCCACCAGACCGCCTTGGTGTCATAATGCGTGACCTTATCATCCACAATGCGGAACACCAGCACGCCAAGCACGCAGCCAAGCATGGTGTAGGCATTTTTGAGCGCGGACTCGTAGTTGCCGATATTTTCCTCAAAGAAAACGTCCTCGGGGAAGGGATATGCGTAAAGGAAGATCAAGAATCCAACGATCATGCAGAACATGGCACCGATCACGATATAGATCACGTAGGGGTGCTTTTCATTCAGCCGCAGCAAAAAGTCAAACAGCACGATCAGCACAAGCGCGACCGCCATGGAAACCAGCACGTCCTGCGGTGTGTGCACGCCAAGATACATGCGCGAGAAGGGGACCAATATCACGCCTGCGATGCAAAGGATCTTGACCCAAAGCTGCTTTGAGGTAGTTCCCAGAGCGCCAAGCATCCCCACGCTGTTTTGCGTGTGACCGCTGGGGAAGGAATAACCGCTCGCACCCTCGCGCGCGGATTCGACTATGGTAAAATTCGGATCCTTGACCCACGGACGGGGCACACGGAACACCATTTTGAGAAACTGATTGATCACAATGCCCGAAAAGCTGACCAGCAGCACAAGATAGCCGTCGCGCTTGTTGCAGCACCAGATCAAAAACAGACCAAGAGCCAAGAAAAAGGTCTCCTCACCCACAAACGTGATCGCCTGAACCACAAAATCCAGTACGGGATTGCGGATGGATTCCAGAAAATACAAAATTTCCATATCAAAGCACCTTTCAAGTATTGGGTTTATTATAGCATAAGGTACTTGTGCTGTCAAGCAAAAATCAAAGGCAAGAGGGCATAAAACTCTTGACATTGGCTTACGTAAAAGTTATAATAAGTATATATACTTTATGGAGGTACATACCATGAGAAAATTCCCGATCGGCGTCATCGTCGAATCCTTCAGAACCGATACAGCCACCGCTATCAAGACCGCGGCAGAGATGGGCGTTCAGGGTCTGCAGATGTACTGCACCTACGGTGAGCACGCACCCGAAAATATGAGCAAGCAGCAAAGACGCGAGCTCTTGGATATGGTCAAGTCCTACGGTCTTTGCTTCTCCGCAATCTGCGGTGACCTTGGCATGGGCTTTGGCAATCCCGAAAAGAACCCTGAGTGCATTGAAAAGTCCAAGAGAATCCTGGAGCTTGCCAAGGAGCTGGAGACCGATATTGTGACCACGCACATCGGTGTTGTTCCCGAGGATCCCAACCATCCCAGATATGCCATCATGCAGGCAGCTTGCTCTGAGCTTGCAGCATTTGCTGATAGCATGGGCTCTCATTTCGCCATTGAGACCGGTCCCGAGACCAGTGCAGTGCTCAAGAGATTCCTGGATTCTCTGGGCTCTCGCGGCGTAGCCGTTAACCTTGACCCTGCAAACCTTGTCATGGTATCTGCAGACGATCCCGTCGAGGCTGTGCACAACCTCAAGGATTATATCGTACATACCCACGCCAAGGACGGCATCATGCTGCACCGCGGCAACCCCGAGTACATTTACGGTGTCGTACATCCCGTTCCTCAGGAATTTGCAGGCATCCAGTATTTTGAAGAGGTACCTCTTGGCACGGGCGGTGTGCATTTCGAGACCTATCTGCAGGCATTGGATAACATTGGATACAAGGGCTTTTTGACCATTGAGCGCGAGTGCGGTGATAATCCCAGAGGCGATATTCAGACCGCAATCGATCACCTGACCGGTATCATGGGCAAATAAGGAGAAGAGACATGAAAATTTCGGTCAGCTCCTATTCCTTTTATCAAGCCATTCGCGACGGTCGCCTGACGCTGGAGCAAACCATTGATAAGGCGCACGAAATGGGCTTTGACGCCATTGAATTTTTGGATATGCCGGGGCAGACGCAGGCAGACAGACTTGCCTTTGCAAAGGCGCTCAAAGAAAGAGCCGATGCGCATGGCATGACCATCAACGCATACACCATCGGTGCAAATCTGTACCACGATACCGCTGCTGCCAATCAAGCAGAGGTGGACCGCCTTAAGGCGCAGGTGGACGTGGCGGTGGAGCTGGGCTGCTCGGTTATGCGCCATGACGTTTGCTATTCCACAAGCAAGCAGGGCAATGGCAGAAGCTTTGGGCTGATGCTGCCCACCATTGCGGACAATGCACGCAAGATCACCGAGTACGGTGCGCAGTGCGGCATTATCACCTGTACCGAAAACCACGGCTATATTGCGCAGGATTCCTATCGCGTTGAACAGCTGTTCAACGCAGTAGCGCACGATAACTACGGTCTGCTTGTCGACGTGGGCAACTTTGTCTGTGCCGATGAGGATAACGTCACTGCCGTTTCTCGCGTCGCTCCTTATGCCGTGCACGTGCATGCCAAGGATATGTACAAATCCTGCGAGCCTAAGCCCGGTTACGGCAAAACCCGCGCCTGCAACTATTTTGCAGGGGCTGCTGTGGGTGAAGGGGACTGCAACGTAGGCAAGTGCATCGAGATTATCAAAAACACCGGTTACGACGGCTATTATTCTATCGAATTTGAGGGCGCAGAGGACTGCTATGCAGCCATTGCAAGAGGCTATGAAAACCTCAAGCGCTTCCTTTCTTAAATGATGAGCAAGTTTATCATTGACCACGATCTGCATCTGCATTCGCAGCTCTCGCTGTGCTCGAATGATCCCGAGCAAACCGCCAAGGCGCTGCTTGCTTACGGTGAGCGCGAGAACCTATCGCATCTTTGCGTGACCGACCACTATTGGGACGAGAACGTGCCGGGTGCGAGCGGCTGGTATGCCGCGCAGGATTTTGCGCACGTAACGCAGATCTTGCCGCTGCCGCAATCTGAGCGCTGCCGACTGCATTTCGGCTGCGAGATCGATATGGATCAATTTCTGACGCTGGGCATCTCGGAAAAAATGCTCAATGCATTTGAGTTTGTCATCGTACCCACCAGCCATTTGCACATGACGGGCTTTACCATCACGCCCGAGGATACCTCGCCTGCGCGCAGGGCAGAGCTGTATATGCAGCGCAATCACGCACTGCTTGATATGGATCTGCCGTTTGAGCGCATTGGGCTTGCGCATTTTACCTGCAGCTTACTGGCTAAGGGCTGCACCGGCAGTCGCGATGATATTCTGAATGCCATACCCGATGCGGATTTTGCCGAGCTGTTTGCGCGCATTGCAAAATCAGGTATGGGTTTGGAGCTCAATATGTCCTTGACCGATCCGCAGAGTGCGGACACCATGCGCCCTTATCGCATTGCCAAGAGCCAAGGGTGCAAGTTTTATCTCGGCTCGGATGCGCACCATCCCAAAGCGCTGGATGCCGCGCGCGCCCGCTTTGAAGCCGTGATCGATGCACTTGAGCTTTCCGAGGACGACAAGTTCAATCCGTTCGTATAATCAAAAAGAACAGCCCATCGGGCTGTTCTTTTTTTATAAGTCCTTTCGTAGCAACTCGCGCATGATATTCTCACTGCGATGTGCGTCGATGCGCGAATAACTGCCGGCATTCCCGATTTCCAGCAGCGCTCCCACGTGTGTGTAGCCAAGCACCCTTGGCGGCAGATGCGTGATAAGATCATCAAGATTGCGCACAAGCGTTAATTTCTCCCATCGTTGCCGCACCACAGGGGAAAGCACGCCCCACAGCACGCGCGGTGCACCGAATGCAAAGCTTTCAATTTGCTTGCGCAAATCGGGTCTGTGATAGTACACGTATTCATGGCACAGCACCGCCAACGCGCCTCCGTGTGAATACCCCACAGTCACCACGCCTTGCAGCCTTGGGTCTGCTATGGCATTGGCTACGTAAGGCTCAAGTGCTTTCCATACCCGAACAAAGCCGCGGTGCGCCATCCAACTGCCACCGTGATACGGTCGGGCAGGGAAGTCAAGGTTGTTTTTCCAGTCCTCGATACCGTTTGAAGCCTGCAGATAAATATACAGGATTGCACCCTTGCGCTCTATGTAGTAGCTTGCTGATTCTGCCGCCTGCAGGTACGGCACCTCCAGGCATCGCGCAAATAATCGGCTCATTTTCATCAAATCACCCCGATAAACAGCATATGCAGTGCCAAGCAGAGAAAACATATTTATTCTTTTTCTGCCTTTTCAAGATACTCTCTGATCTTGATCATGCTCTGCTCGCTGATCACGTGCTCGATCTTGCAAGCGTCTGCCGAGGCGGTCTGCTCGTCAATGCCGATCGAGCAGAAAAAGGCGGTCAGTGCCTTGTGGCGCAGATATACGTTTTGCGCACGCGCTTCGCCTTCGGGGGTCAGCGTAATATAGCCCTGCGCGTCCACCTCTACCATGCCGTCCTCACGCAAAAGACCCAAGGCGCGGCTGATGCTGGGCTTGGAATAGCCCGTGTAATTGACAATGTCAATGGCGCGTACGTGCTCAAGCTTGCTGCGCAGCACAAGAATATTTTCCAAGTACATCTCACCCGATTCCAAAATTTTGCTCACGGCTATCCCTCCTTTTTTTCATTTTATATATTATATCACAGATCGGCATAAAAATCAAGTCTTTTTTGCTCATGCGCAGAATGCACAAAAAGCTGCTTTAAAGGTTGCGCTTTATGCGCATTTTAGTAAAACTCAAAAAAGTTGTTTGTAACTTATTGACAAAAGCTGTAAAATGGACTATAATTATCACAGTTAGCATATGCTAACTCGCAGAATTGCTTTGGAAAACAAGCAGTTTTCGTATTCCGGAGAAAGGGGAAACGAAATGAAAACGCTCAGAGACGTTAAGGTGGGAAAAACCGCCCGCGTTGTAAAATTGCACGGTGAGGGTGCGCTCAAGCGCCGCATCATGGACATGGGCATTACAAAGGGAGTTGAAATCTACGTTCGTAAGGTAGCACCGCTGGGAGACCCGCTGGAGCTCAACGTACGCGGATATGAGCTGTCCTTGCGTAAGGCTGATGCAGAACTGATTGAAGTAGAGAACTGACTCCACCGTTTATTTTTTACAAAGTGGGTTAGCATGGACTAACCAATTTCCCATCAATATCAGAGCCGCTATGGGCGGCATGGAGGTTAACATGGAACAAAGCAAGATCAGGATCGCCCTTGCAGGTAACCCCAACTCGGGTAAAACGACCCTGTTTAATGCACTTACGGGCTCCAATCAGTTTGTAGGTAACTGGCCCGGCGTCACCGTGGAAAAGAAGGAAGGCAAGATCAAAAAGCACGAAAACGTGATCCTGACCGACCTGCCCGGTATTTATTCACTTTCTCCGTATACACCCGAAGAGGTAGTTGCACGAAACTATCTTGTAGGGGAGCGTCCCGACGTCATTCTGAATATCGTGGACGGCTCGAATCTCGAGCGAAACCTGTATCTGACCACGCAGCTGACCGAGCTTGGCATTCCCGTGGTTGTCACCATCAACATGATCGACGTGGTGCGCAAGAACGGTGACCATCTGGATACCGCTGCGCTTTCCAAAAAGCTGGGCTGCCCCGTCGTTGAAATTTCGGCTTTGAAGGGAACAGGCATTGATGAGGCTGCCGAGATCGCTATCGCAGCGGCGGGCACCAAGGCAGCCGCTCCCTCACACAATTTCTCGGGTGCTGTAGAGCATGCCATTGCGCACATCGAGGAGGCTGCCGTACACGGCATGCCCGAGGAGCAGCAGAGATGGTATGCCATCAAGATCTTTGAGCGTGACCGCATGGTGCTTGAGCAGCTTGCCATGCCCGATGAAAAGGTTGCACATATCGAGCACGACATTGTGGCTGCCGAGGCAGAGCTGGACGATGAATCCGAAAGCATTATTGCCAACGAGCGCTACAATTACATTGCAACCCTGCTGCAGGGCTGCTACAAGAAAAAGAACACAAGCCGCATGACCATATCCGATAAGATCGACAAGGTGGTCACCAACCGTGTACTGGCGCTGCCCATCTTTGTGGTCATCATGTTCCTTGTGTACTATATCTCGGTTTCCACCGTAGGCACTTGGGTTACCGACTTTACCAACGATGGCTTGTTTGGTGAAGAATGGGCTGTGCCGTTTGTAGGTGCTTTTGAGCATAACAAGGCTGTAGAAGAGTACAGTGAGACCTATCTTAAGGATAACCAAGCGCTGGTAGTGCCCCTGAAAGAGGCTGCTGACAACAAGATTCCCGGTGCCGGTGAAATGCTTGAGGCTGTAGAGAAGGGCGATATCGGAGCATTTGAAGAAGCCTACGGTGCATATAACCCCGAGCTGGAGGCAGAGGGCTACGTGATCACCGAGGTGGCAGATGCAATTCTCGAGGGCGTTCCTTACGTAGGCGATTATCGTATTATGGTGCCCGGTATTCCCGTACTGGTAGAGAAGGGCTTGACTGCTATTGGTTGCGCAGATTGGCTGCAGGCACTGGTGCTGGACGGCATCGTTGGCGGTGTTGGTGCAGTGCTGGGCTTCATTCCCCAGATGGTCGTGCTGTTTATCCTGCTTGCTTTCTTGGAGGCTTGCGGTTACATGGCACGTATCGCCTTTGTGTTGGATAGAATTTTCCGTCGTTTCGGACTGTCCGGAAAGTCGTTTATCCCCATGCTGATCGGCACGGGCTGCGGCGTTCCCGGTATCATGGCGTCCCGTACCATTGAAAACGAAAAGGACCGCCGCATGACCGTCATCACCACCACCTTTATCCCTTGCGGTGCAAAGCTGCCCATTATCGCCATGATCGCGGGCTCTTTGTTCGGCGGTGCTTGGTGGGTAGCACCCGTTGCATATTTCATTGGCATTGCAGCCGTGATCGTTTCGGGTATTATCCTGAAGAAGACCAAGCTGTTCAGCGGTGAAACTGCTCCCTTTGTTATGGAGCTGCCCGCTTATCACTGGCCCACGCCCGGCAATATCTGGCACAGCGTCTGGGAGAGAACCTGGTCGTTTGTCAAGAAGGCAGGCACGGTCATTCTTCTGTCCGCTATCATCATCTGGGCAGGCTCTTCCTTCGGCTTTGTGGATGGCAAATTTTTGTTCGACCCCGAAATGGAAATGGCAAACAGCTTGCTTGGTATTGTAGGTAACGCACTTAAGTGGATCTTTATCCCCCTGGGCTTTGGCTCTATCGAAGCAACTGTGGCAACCTTTATGGGTCTGGTTGCAAAGGAAGAGGTCGTTGCAGTATTCGGCGTGCTTGATTTTGTCGGCATGACCCAGCTTGCAGGCTTCTCCTTCTTGATCTTCAATCTGCTCTGCGCTCCTTGCTTTGCCGCAATGGGTGCGATCAGAAGAGAGATGAACAGTGCAAAGTGGACCGCTTTTGCAATCGGTTATCAGTGCCTGTTCGCATATGCCGTATCCTTGGTTGTATACCAGATCGGCTCTGCCTTTGGCGGAGACTTGAACGTAGTAGGCTTGATTGCAGCCGTGATCGTTCTGATCGTAGGTCTGTTTTTCCTGCTTCGCCCCAACAAGTATGCTGCAAAGGCAAAAAAATCCAAGTAATTTTTTGAGGTAAGCTATGATTTTCTTTGATTGGTTGATTGCCAATATCGGAACCATCGTGGTCGGTGTGGTTGTCCTGGCTGTGGTGGCATTGGTAATTGTGCTGATGGCGCGGGATAAAAAACAGGGTAAATCCTCCTGTGGTAATTCCTGTGCATCCTGCCCAATGGCAGGCAAGTGCCACCCGGCAAAGCCCGATCAGGAATGATTTTTCCCCCGGCGGCTGTCGCGTATGCGACAGCCGCATTTTTTTCTTGACATAAAAGGGAATCAATGGTACAATAAAAACAGAAAAAATGATACGGAGGTACAGCCCATGAAACGCGATCCAGAACAAATTTTAAGAGCATATGAGGATGCCAAAAAGGTTTACGCCGCCTACGGTGTGGATACCGATGCAGCCATTGAAATTTTTAAAACCATTCCGATCACGCTGCACAACTGGCAGGGTGATGACGTGGTAGGCTTTGAGAAGCACGAGGGCGTGCATTCTGAGAATCTTGTCACGGGCAATTACCCCGGAAGAGCAAGAAACGGGGAAGAGATGAGAATGGATATCGACACCGCGTTTTCCTTCTCTCCCACAAAGCCGCGCGTCAATCTGCACTCCATGTACGGTGAACCCGGCACGACCGAGCGAAATCTGCAGACAACCGAGGATTTCCGCTACTGGATCGACTGGGCAAAGCAGCGCGGCTACGCACTTGATTTTAACGTATCCTTCTTTACTCACCCCAAAATGCTGGACGGCTGCTCGCTTGCAAGCCCCGATAAGGCAACCCGAGAATATTGGATCAAAGCAGGCAAGAGCGGCAGAGCCATTGCAAACGACATTGGCAAAGAGTTGGGTGAGGTTTGTATCAACAACATTTGGGTGCCCGACGGCACCAAGGATATTCCTGCAGACCGCTTTGCATACCGTGCGCGTCTTGCCGACTCGCTGGACGAGATTCTGTCCGTAAGCTATGACAAGGCAAACGTGCGCGACGTACTGGAGGGCAAGCTGTTCGGTATCGGCACCGAGTGCTTTACTGTCGGTTCGCATGAGTTCTATATCGCGTATGCCGCAACGCACGGCATTGGTGTTTGCATGGATACGGGACATTATCATCCCACCGAGTCGATCGTGGATAAGATTTCGTCCGTATATCCTTATATCGATACGCTGCTTTTGCACATCAGCCGCGGTGTGCGCTGGGATAGTGACCACGTGCTGCTGCAGGGCGACGATCTGAGTGCCATTATGCAGCAGGTCGTGCGAGGACATTTGTACGATTCGGGCAAGGTCTTTATGGGGCTTGACTATTTCGACGCAACTGTCAACCGTGTTGCTGCTTGGGCAATCGGTCTGCGCGCAGCGGGCAAGGCGTTGCTTGACGCACTGATCGAGCCGTATCCGCTCTTGCAAAAGGCAGAGGTTGACGGTGACCTGACCACGCGTCTTGCGCTGCTTGACGAATTTTGCAATCTGCCGAGCAATGCGGTTTGGGATTATCTTTGCTACACGCGCGGCGTACCCGTAGGTACGGAATGGATTGAGGAGCTCAAGGCATACGAAGCAAACGTACAGAGTAAACGTGGATAATATGGAAAACATCAAAGTGAATCAGATATACATGGACGGTGGCAAGCTGTACCGTTATGCTTACGTCCATAACCGCATTTCGGTCACGGATCAAATGCAACCTGCTTTTTCGTGGTCTGTGATCTCCGA
Organism: Oscillospiraceae bacterium; assembly: GCA_015065285.1. Classification (GTDB taxonomy): domain Bacteria; phylum Bacillota; class Clostridia; order Oscillospirales; family CAG-272; genus SVQP01. Next base: position 109,454 of record SVQP01000002.1, read on the forward strand.
TCTGCCAAATAACAGTCAAAGTGCCTGCCGTGTACGTGTGTACACAAGCGAGCAGACTCTGTACTGGGATAGCGGGTGGCGCGAGCAGCAAAAGCAACGCTTGGTCTATGGCGGCAAGCCTCTTCCCGAAGGACAGATTCTGGGGGTAGAGGTGTTTGTACGCGATGTTTACGGCAACGAGAGTAAGGGAAAGTCTGATCATTTTGTCAACGGCTTGACCGATATGTCCTGTGCTTCCTGGATCACACATCCGGCTGTCAAAAAGCGCGTTCCCACCTGTTTTCGCAAGGATTTTGAGCTTGCCGAGCAGCCCGTGGATGCCTGCTTATACGTCGCGGGCATTGGCTATCATGAGGTGATGGTGAATGGCAAACGGATTGACGATGCTCGTCTTGATCCTGCACACACCAACTATAAAAAGCAGGTGCAATATGCAGTTGTAACCGATTTTGCCCATCATCTGAAAGCCGGTGCAAACGCCCTTGCCGTAGAGGTCGCGGACGGTTGGAGATATAACAACACATCAA
>SVQP01000034.1 GCA_015065285.1 Oscillospiraceae bacterium
CAAGCTGTTCAGCGAAATCGCTCCTGCGTATGCAGATCGTAACGGTGGTTACACCAGAATTCTGAAGACCGGCCCTCGCCGCGGTGACGCAGCAGAGATGGCGATCGTCAGCCTGATTAAGGACTAATCCATTAATCAACAAACGGGACGGTCTTTGACCGTCCCGTATTTTTGCGAACCCTATTAAAACATTTGGAGAATAAACATGATGTACGATATAGCGATTATCGGTGGCGGTATTGGCGGCCTGATGGCGGCTTATCGCGCGATCGTAAATAACCCCGAGCTGAAGATTGTGATTCTTGAGAAGGGACGTTCTCTTTCCAAGCGTCATTGCCCTGCAGGAAAGAACCAGAAGTGCATTCACTGCAAGGTATGCAGCATTACCAGCGGTTACGCGGGTGCAGGTGCATTTTCGGACGGTAAGTTCAATCTCGGTACTGCATACGGCGGCACTATGGGAGAAGAGCTTGGCGAAGATCTTGCCATGTACTATATCAACCAGGTGGATAGCATTCTGGAGCAGTTTGCCGATGATTATCCGCCCATGTACCATTCCAACGAGGAGCTCAAGCTCAAGTGCCTGCAGAACAACCTGCGACTGTTGGATATGAACGTCCGTCATCTGGGCACGGACAAAAACTTTGCCACCATGCAGAGTCTGATCGATGCGCTGGAAGAGCACGGCGTTGAGATGAGAGACCTGACCGAGGTGCTTGAAATCGACAAACAGGACGGCACGTATGCCGTTACACATAAAAGAGGCGGAGCAGATGCAGAGGTTCTGCGCGCTTCCAAGATCGTAATTTCCACGGGCAGAAGCGGCTCGGATTTTGTCATCCGCACCTGCAAGAAATTTGATATCCGTATGGATGCCAACTCGGTGGATATCGGCGTGCGCGTAGAGATGAAGGATATCATCTGGCGCGAATTTTCGTCGCAGATCTACGAGCCCAAGATTCTGTACCGCACCAAGACCTTCGAGGACAGAACCAGAATGTTCTGCTTCAACCAGGGCGGCTTGGTCTCTGCAGAGAATAACCATGGTGTAATCACGGCAAACGGACATTCGTTTGCTCAGCCCGAAAAAAAGACCGAGAACTGCAACTTTGCAATTCTGTCGTCCATTCATTTTGACGGTGATTTCCAAAAGCCTACCGAGTATGCAGAGAATATTGCAAGAAATACCAACTTTGCAGCAGAGGGCAATATTATGGTGCAGAGATTCGGTGACTTGATCAGAGGCAGAAGAACCAATGCGCACAGACTCTCGCAGAGCACGGTAAGACCTACCATGCAGGCATTCCCGGGTGACCTGAGCGTAGTGCTGCCTTACAGAGCACTGACCAACATTATCGAGACCATTTATGCGCTTGATAAGGTTGCGCCCGGCACGGCAAATGATGATACGCTGCTGTATGGCTGCGAGAATAAGTATTATTCGATCAGACCCAAGCACAACGAACACTTTGAGATCATGGACGGCGTGTACCTGATTGGTGATGGCAGCGGTATTACCAGAGGCCTTTCGCAGAGTGGCGCTATGGGTATTTTCGTAGCAGACCACATCACGGGCAGGGAAGTCAACGTCTGACTGTGAATTTTTCATGCAAACAAAAAGGGAGCTACCTCGCATATCGGGTAGCTCTTTTTGTTTGCGTGAAAAAGCTTCTGTACTTATTGCTTTGCCAGTACAAAATATGCCATGCTGTTGGCAGGAACGACTGCGCGTTTCTCTCGCACAGCGCCATGTCCGCCTATGGCAATGATCGTTTGCCCCAGGTCAAAGCATTTTTCCTGTTCGGTATTGTTGAAGAGATGAACCACCTCATACTGACCGTTTACAAGTCGCTTTTCGTAAATTCCTCCAAGGGTATCGGAAAGCAGATTCTTTGTTACTCCGGCATCTGCCAGTATCTTGTTTGCAAACGCTGCAAGATGCCTATCGTTACTTTCGTAATAGCAGTAGCCAATGGAAAAGCCGAAGAGATAGAGCTTGCCCTTGCCAAAGCGGAATCTCTGTACCGCAGAGCTTCCGTCACGCCAGGTTGCAACCGTCTCGCCACCGGTGTGCTGATAGTGCGTTCTGTAGGGGCGAATGCGCACAAGCTCACCGTCGATCTCAACAAAATCTTCTGCAACCATGCGTCGCTCACGCATTCTCGAGGTAAAGAGAGGCTTACAGGCAATATCGTAGGGCTGCATCCAGGTGTTCATTTGTCGCATGCCAAAGCCTTCGTCCGCAATGACGGTGCCACCATTGGCAACGAACGCCTCCAGATAGGGGACGATCTGCGGGTCAAGCATTGTGTAATAAGGGAAGTACAGCACCTTGTATTTTGCGAATTCCTCGGGACGCGTCGCGCTTACGTAATCCACGGCAAAATCCAGGTTGCGAAGCATTCGGTACATGCCCGCATGCGCATTACGGTAGTAGAACTGCGGGTTTGCAAAATCAAACGAGAAATCTGCTCCGCATGCGTCCTCAATCTCCGAGAGCAGCATGGAATTGAAGTCGAAAACAATAGCGACCTCTGCATCCTTTACCTCAGCACCTGCAAGATATTGCATGTTTTTCCGGATATCTGCACCGAAATCGCTGACCGAATACACCACCGGGCGAGGGCTACCGTCCATGCGGACAAGCCCGGCGCAATCCTGTTCGTGGCCAAGTCTCTCGGCTCTGTACTGCCAATATACGATCCCCTTTGCGCCACCTGCCAGAGAGGCGTAGGTCTTGAACTCCATATCAAAGGGCGTATCGTATTTATACTTGAACATGCCAAGTCCGGGATAAATCTCATGTATAAAATAATTCTTGTCTACCGAGCGGAGAAAATCGTGTAGCATCATAAAATCAAGCCGCTGCTCGTGGGTACGCATCTCGGTATCGCAAGGCACGCTGGTACCCCAGAAGTCTACTGCCTTGCTGACCTCGTAATCGTCGCAAACATCACTGATAGAATGTTGAAATGCGCTTGTGTACCCGACGTGTGCCATGATGGGGCGTTCCTTATCATATTTGCGTATGCCGTCGTACACGAAGCCAAGCCAATCGTGCAGCTCTGCCGAGCCCTTGTATTTTTTGAATTCAAAGGTGTCCCAGTAACCGTGAGGCGTTGCGGGCAGGGCAATGGTCTCGAAGCTGTCCTCCGCTGTCCCGTAAAACGCGTTCAGCTTTTCCACCGTTCCGAATTTCTTTTGGAGGTATTTGCCAAAGCCCGCTCTGCAATGCTTGCAGAAGCAATCCTCTATTGGGCGATTGCGGATCTCGTTCCACGCATTCCAAAGGATGAGGTTGTTGCGCCCCGCATAGCGTTCTGCAACCTTTTCCACAAATCTCTTGGCAGCTGCCTGCACGTGGGGATTGGTAAAGCAGGGACGCCAACCGCCGTAAAATGCACCGTGAGAGCCACCGCGAAGCTGCTCTCCGCGCGGACCGATCCTCGCTCCCTCATATTTATCAAAAACGTATTGGGGTGCACATTCAAGTAAAAACTTGATGATTACCCGGCGGTTATACTGTTGTGCGAGATCCATCAACCGATCTACGTCGGAAAAATCGTAAACGCCCTCCTGCCGCTCGTTCCATCGCCAGTTTATACGTATCTGAAAGGTGTCCAGATGATAGTCACCAATCGTGGCAATGTCTCCTTCCCATTCCTCGGGCAGAGGAGTGGGGGAGCGGTAATACTGCGTGCCGTGAATAATTTCATTAAAAAACATAAAAGTCATTCCTCCCAAATAAGTTCTCACCCGACAGATACATTCTGCAACAATCGGGTGAGAGATGTGAGTGCAAAAACTACTGCACGTTTTTTATTGCTTACATCACTGCCGGCAGATTGGGAACCAGCAGGTAGACTACGATCAAGAAATAAACCAGAAGCGTCAGCGTGTCCACAATCGTGGTGATGAAGGGCGACGCCATGACCGAGGGGTCCAGTCTGATCACCTTTGCTCCAATCGGCAGCATAGCGCCAATCAGCTTTGCCAGCACAATGGCAACGAATACGGTTGCGCTGACCGCTGCCGCGATCATCAGGTACTGCGGCTCGGTGTGGAACTTGCAGTCAATGATCCACGTTTTGACAAAGCATGCCACGAATACGGTCAGACCGCACAGCATAGCAATGCGCAGCTCCTTCCAGACCACACGCAGAATGTCCTTGGCTTCAATCTCGCCCAGCGAGAGCGCACGAATGACCGTGACCGAGGATTGTCCGCCCGCATTACCGCCCGTACTCATCAGCATGGGAATAAATGCGGAAAGGGAGAGCACAAGGGGATAATTGTCGATCTTGCCCTCCAGCATAGTGATGATGGTGCCCGTAAAGGTGGCGGTCAGCATCAGCAAGAGCAGCCAGGGGATACGCTTGGTAAAGTTTTCCCAAACGCTTGTGCGCATGTAGGGCTTGTCGGTCGGCAAAATTGCTGCCATTTTTTCAATGTCCTCGGTGGTCTCTTCTTCGATGACGTCCAAAGCGTCGTCGACGGTTACGATACCTACAAGGCGCAACTCACGGTCCACGATGGGAAGCGAGAGCAGGTTATATTTTGCAATAATGTCAGCAACCGTTTCCTGGTCGTCCAGGGTGTTTGCGTAAATGATATTGGGCTCCATGATATCACCGATCAGCGCCTCGCGGGGAGAGAACAGCAGATCCTTGAAGGAGACGATGCCCTCCAAAATGCGGCGGTCGTCCACCACGTAAGCGGTGTATACGGTTTCCTTGTCAATACCGGTCTGTCTGATGTGCTTGATAGCTTCGGATACGGTCATGGATTTGCGCAAATCCACAAACTCGGAGGTCATGACGCTACCCGCACTGTCCTCCGGGTAGGCGAGCAGACGGTTGATCTGCGCGCGTGTTTCGGGCGTGGTGTTTTTCTTGATGCGGCGCACAATGTTGGCAGGCATTTCGGAAAGCATGTCAACCGCGTCGTCAAGGAACAAATCTTCCACGATGACCGAGATTTCACGGTCGGTCATTGCGGTGATGATACGCTCCTGAGTGGGGGTGTCCAGCTCGGCAAAAACCTCGGCAGCGCTGTCCTTTTTGAGCAGGCGGAACACTGCGGGAATTCGCTTGGGAGGCAGATTTTCAAAGAAATCCGCCGCGTCGATCGGGTTGAGCTTTTCCAGCTCGCGCACGAAATCGGCATATTTTTTGTTGTCAAGCAAGTCCTCCAGACTCTCGAAGGTGTCCTCAATGATCTCTTCGTAGGAATCGGGCATTTCGTCCTCGGCAAGTGCCTGCTCGTCCTGCTCGACCTCGCGTTCCTGTTCCTGCTCTTCGCGCTCAAACTGCTCGTCCAGGGCGCGCTCGGCTCTCTCTTGCTCATCCTCATCGTCACACTGTCGGGGGGCGGGTGGTTGTTGTTGGTATGCGTTTTGTGTTTCGTTCTCTTCAAGCTCTTCGAGCTTCTTGTCCTTGTCCTGCAAGAGAGTCACCCCGCTTTCGTGTGTATTAGTATCAGGCAAAGAAAGCCCTTTTATACCATTCTCATTATACACCCGCCAAGCAGCGTTTGTCAACCGCAAAATTGGACAAATGTAAGCATAAGATTCTTATTCCTTGCGCGTTGACAATCGCGAGGGGATATGGTATACTAAAGGTAACAATCCTTGTATGAAAGCAGAGGAATTTATCATGAGCAAATTATACGGAAATGCAGTTGTGGGACAGTCGGGCGGACCGACTGCGGCAATCAACGCAACGCTTGCGGGCGTGGTGCGCGGTGTGATTGAGCAAAGACAGAACGGCGGCGCAATCGGCAAGCTGTACGGCATGCGAAACGGTATCGAGGGCCTTTTGCAGGAACGCCTTACAGACCTTGATATTTTTGCTGCGGACGAGCAAAAGCTGTCCGCTCTGGAGTTGACCCCTGCAGCGGCGCTGGGCTCCTGCCGCAAAAAACTGCCCAAATATGAAGACGATCCCGCCTTTTACGACCAGCTGCTGAGTGTTTTCAAAAAATACGATATCCGTTATTTCTTTTATATAGGTGGCAACGACTCCATGGACACCGTATCCAAGCTGTCTGCCGCTACCGCGCGCTTAGGCTATGAAATGCGCGTCATGGGCGTACCCAAGACCATTGACAACGACCTGGAGGGCACCGATCACACGCCCGGATTCGGCTCGGCTGCCAAGTACGTGGCAACTACCGTATCCGAGATCATTCGCGATGCAGCGGTGTATACCACCAAGGCTGTCACCATTGTGGAGATCATGGGCAGAGATGCAGGCTGGCTGACCACCTCGGCAGCGCTTGGCAGACTGGCAAACGGTCAGGAGCCCGATCTTGTCTACCTGCCCGAAAAGCCCTTCTGCATGGATGCGTTTATTGACAGCGTCAAGGCGGCGCTGGAGCGCCATCCCAACGTGGTAGTAGCGGTTTCGGAGGGTATTCGCTTCTCTGATGGCACGTACGTGGGCGCCGGTGCGCAGAGCGGTGTCAAAGACGTGTTCGGTCACCAGTATCTGGCAGGCACGGGCAAGGCACTGGAGTATGCGGTGCGTGACCGTATTGGCTGCAAGGTGCGCTCGGTTGAGCTCAACGTCAGCCAGAGATGCGCGGGGCATCTGGTTTCCGCGGCGGATATTGCGGATTCTGTGGCAATCGGTCGCGCGGCTGCATTGGCAGCAGAGCAGGGCGAGAGCGGTAAGATGATGCTGTATCGCAGAATTTCCACAACCCCTTACGTATATGAGATCGACTGCGCCGACGTGCACGAGATCGCCAATAAGATCAAGCGCGTGCCGGATGAATATATCAATGCCGAGCATAACGGCATTACCGATGCATGCCTTGCATATCTGCGTCCCTTGATTGAGGGTGAGAGATATCCCAAGTACGTAAACGGTCTGCCCGAGCAGATCATTCTGTGAGGTATACGATGAAAATAGCAGTGATTACGGGCGCGTCCTCCGGCATGGGCAAGGAATTTGTGTTGCAGCTGGATCGCCTTGAAGAATATGACGAGCTGTGGCTGATCGCGCGCCGCGAGGACAGACTGATCGAGCTTGGCACGCAAACACGCGCCAAGGTCAGACCCATCGCGCTGGACCTTTGCCAGAAGCAAGCACTGGATACCTATCGCGATCTGCTCGCAGAGCATAAGCCCGAGGTGGCAGTGCTGGTCAACGGCAGTGGATTTGGCAGATTCGGTGCGTTTACCGATATTGATCTGGAGGCGCAGGAGCGCATGATCACGCTCAATGCAAGCGCACTGATGAGCATGACCTATCTGACGCTGCCTTATATGAAAAAGGGTGGTCAGATCTATCAGATCGATAGCCAGTCGGCATTCCAGCCCGTTCCGTATATCGGTGTGTACGGTGCTACCAAAGCGTTTGTACTCAGCTTTTCCAGATCCTTGAACGTCGAGCTCAAGCAAAGGGGGATCCGCGTCATGGCGATCTGCCCGGGCTGGGTCAAAACAGAGTTCTTTGACCATGCGGTCACGGACAATACCGTCAAGTATTATGCAAGATACTATACCTCCGAGCAGGTGGTTACCAGAGCTATCAAGGATATGAAGCGCGGACGCGACGTCTCGGTCTGCGGTCATTCGATCCGCAGGGCAAGATTCTTGGCATGGCTCTTGCCTACCAAGATGGTCATGAAGATCTGGTGCAACCAGCAAAAGCTGCAGGGATAATTCTCAAATGAGATACCGATGCATGGATCCGAATTTAAAATTTTAAGGCAGAGCGTGAGCTCTGTCTTTTTTTGCCCAAAAATTGTTTGACATATTCGCTCTGATTTGCCCCAAACTAACCCTTGAATACAAAAAAGGAAACATGATTATGGGCAAATTGGGTGAAAACTATCGGGTCAACGTGGCTACAATGGATAGCCTGCTGCACCCCGATGAAAACTTTGACGTCATTCGCAAGGTGTTGCGTATCGGCACGGATGAAATGACGCTTTATTATATCGACGGCTTTGTCAACGCAACTCCCATGCAAAAGCTGATGATGCACTTTCTCTCGCTGGACTCCATGCAAACGCCGCCCGACGGAAAAAAGTCCTCGGCAGAGCGGTTTGTGGAGTACAACGTACCGCACGTGGAGGCAGAAACCACGGGTGACGTGGAGCTGATGGTGCAAATGGTGCTGTCAGGCGCCTCGCTCATTCTCGGCTCCACCTTTGGTCCGCAAGCCATCATTGTGGATGCGCGGACCTATCCCGCGCGCTCGACCGAGGAGCCTGAGGGCGATCGCGTCATGGTTGGTTCGCGCGACGGGTTTGTTGAAACCCTGATCTTCAACACAGCGCTTTTGCGCCGCCGCGTGCGAGATCCGCAGCTGACCATGCAGTATTTTTCGATCGGCAGGCGTTCCAAGACCGACGTGGTGCTGTGTTATCTTGCGGGCAAGGCAAATCCCGAATACGTCAAGATGATGCAAAAAAGACTTGCCGCCATTGATACCGATGCACTGACACTGGGGCACCAGTCGCTGGCGGAATGCCTGATCAAAACGCGCTGGTATAATCCCTTTCCCAAGATCCGCTATACCGAGCGCCCCGATACTGCCGCTGCGCAGGTGCTGGAGGGCAGCGTGCTGATCTTTTGTGATAATTCACCGCAGGTCATGATCCTGCCGGTCAGCATTTTCGATTTCATGCAAGAGACCAACGACTATTATTTTACCCCTCTGACAGGCACGTATATCCGCGTAGTGCGCTATATCGTGTTCGTGCTGGCGCTGTTTTTGGTGCCGACTTGGTATCTTTTGGTCAGCAATGCGTCAATTGTGCCCGATTGGCTTGCTTTTGTGATTCCGCGGGAGCAGGGGCGGATCCCACTGATCGCACAGCTTTTGTTGACTGAATTCATCATTGACGGCTTGCGCATGGCGTCGCTCAATACGCCCAGCATGCTGTCCAACTCGCTTTCCGTGGTGGGCGGCTTGATCTTAGGTGATTTCGCGGTGGGGATCGGGTGGCTGATTCCCGAGGTCATTTTGTATATGGCATTTGTTGCCATTGCCACGTTCACGCAAAGATCCTATGAGCTTGGATATGCCTTTAAGTTTTTGCGCATCGGACTTTTGATCATGACAGCCATCGGAAACGTGTGGGGCTATGCCATCGGCAGCGCGCTGATCGTGCTGCTGCTTGCCACCAACAAAACGCTCAACGGCAAGCACCATTATCTCTATCCCTTGCTGCCCTTTGACGGTCGGGCGCTTTTGACCTTGCTTGTGCGTCGCAAAAAGCAGAGCGACATTCACGCCGGAAGTGGGCAGGGAAAGCCCTGATTTCGACGTCGTACTAACCCACGGCGCACAATTTTCCGCCATTTCTTTTTGCGGGAAATATCGCAAAAATAAATAAATGGGAATAAATGTAAGTAATAACTGGAATTAGTAAAAACACGGGTGCAACTTTAGGATTGCACCCGTTATTTTTTGCAAAAGATACAAAAAAACCGAACGATTTTTCAAAAAAATATGCATACCCCTATTGCGTTTTTGCGGTAATAAGTTTATAATAAATATACCCGATGTGGGGAAATGTGGGGCGAAGTGTTGAAAGCGCCCCCGTTTGTCGCCCCAAGTTCATGGAAAGGAGGACCGATGACGTGCTGACAGGTGAATACAGACACAGTGTGGATGCAAAAAACAGACTTTTTATCCCTGCAAAGCACCGTGAGGAGCTGGGTGAAGAGCTGATCGTAGCCCGTGATATCCGCGGTCCGCGCCTTAAGGTCTTTTCCGTGCAGGGCTGGGAGGACTATATTGCCCCCATCAAGCAACAGGAAAGAAAAATTGCCGAGCCTGCGTTGCGTTATCTGCACCGTAACGCTGTTAAGGTCTCGCCCGATTCTCAGGGTCGTATTCTGCTGCCGCAGTCGCTTCTGGATTATGCGCAGGTGGATAAGAATGCGGTCGTGGTGGGCAATTGCGATTGCGCAGAGATATGGTCCGAGGCATTGTATGAAGCAGAGATTGCAGCCGAGAGCGCAGAGGATCTGCGCGCAAAGCTGGAGCTTTACGGGTTGTGATGATGGAAGGACAGGTATTTTCTCACGTTTCCGTGCTGCTCCAGGAGTGCATTGACGCACTGTGCATCAAGCAAGACGGTATATATATTGATGGAACTGCAGGCGGTGCGGGGCACTCGTATCAGATCGCTTCGCGTCTTGGCGAGGGTAAGCTGATTGCGCTGGACCGTGATCTGACTGCCGTTGGCGTTGCAGGTGAGCGCCTTGCATGCTTTGGAGAGCACGCGCAGGTGGTGCACAGCAACTTTTCGGACGTGGCAGCCGTTTGCCGTCAGCTTGGCATTGACACAATTGACGGTATGCTGCTCGATCTTGGCGTATCTTCCTATCAATTGGATACGGCGGATCGCGGATTCTCGTATATGGCGGATGCTCCGCTGGATATGCGCATGAACCGCGAGGATAAGCTGGATGCTTATACGGTGGTCAACACCTATACCGAGCAACAGCTCAAGAAGATCATTTATGATTACGGTGAGGAAAGATTTGCTCCCCGTATTGCCGCCCGCATCGTGCAGGAAAGGGAAAAGGCTCCCATCCGCACCACGGGTGAGCTTGTCAATATCATCAAGGCGGCAATGCCTGCCGCAGCTAAGGAGGGTGGGCACCATCCTGCCAAGCGCACCTTCCAGGCAATCCGCATTGAGGTCAACGGTGAGCTTTCGGTGATCGAGCCCACCATTCGCGATGCAGTCTCGCTGCTCAAGCCGGGCGGCAGACTCGCCATTATCACCTTCCATTCGTTGGAGGACCGCATTGTCAAGCAGACTTTTGCGTCCTTGGCGTCCGGCTGCACCTGCCCGCGCGATTTTCCCGTGTGCGTGTGCGGCAAAAAGCCGATTGTTGATATAGTCAGCAGAAAACCGATCTTGCCGTCTGCGCAAGAGCTTTCGATCAATCCCAGGTCGCGTAGCGCCAAGCTGCGTGTAGCCGAAAAATTATAGGAGGACCCGATGGAGCACATCATGCAAGCAAAAAAGCCCCAATATACTGCTTGCGCCGAGTACGTGGATGCCTTGTGCAAGAGATACAAGGATCGCGGCATTGCCGCGCACGTGCGACTGGACGCAAAGCGACAGGAGCGGGATGAAGCACTTTCCCATGCCATGGCACCCGGTGCATATATCATGGCGGAAAAGGTTTCGGACGGCAAAGCGGACAAGTACCGCACGGGTCTTTATAAGGGAACGAGATACATGACGGCAGACGATTTCGTGCGCTACTATCACGATCAGCGCAGCTATAAGATGCCCAATTATAACGTCAGAACCGCAGAGCCGACGCCGGCGGATGAAAAAAAGGAAGCAACAGGAGGGCAATCGCCAAAAAAAGCCCTGTGGCTTACGGTAACAGAGCAAATGCCGCAGTCGGTGCGCAAGTATCTGGAAAGCCCCGCGACCGCAAGGTTGGCTGAGATTTCCCGTGATTGGTTTCCGATTGAAAAGGAAGAAAGATACGAGAAGAGCGATGCAAAGAAGATGCCCGCAGGCGTGCTTGGCGCCATGCTGACGGTAACGCTTTGCGCATTCATGATCGTAGGCAGCTCGGTTATGGTAAGCCTGTCAGTCAGAGAAGCAAGCATTCTGCAAAGCGAGCTGGATGCCTTGAACAAGCAGTATACCACGCTGAATACCGAGCTATCGCTCAAAAATGATATGTTGGAGATCGAGCGGATCGCCGTGCAGGAATACGGCATGGTGCGTTCCGACTTTGTTTCCACACAAGTGCTTACCACCGAGAGTGAAAATACAGTGGAGGTTTATGAAACAAAGGGCGAATTCGCGCAAGGGCTGTCGAATCTGCTCAGTGCGATCGGAATTATCATGGATTAAGTGCATAAAAGCCGAACGCTTTTCATAAATTGACATTGACAGGACAAGGTAAATCCGATATAATGCTTATGATATCGGATCAAAAAGGCGGCGGGCGCAGCCCTTTGGCATTGCCAGAGAGGAGTGCTTGGCTCTTGCCTGTGCAAGAGCCGTAGCATGGGCGTCTGCCGCCGTTTTTCCAAGAATAGGGCAGCTGAAATTGACGGGGAGGATATAGAGTTGAGCCTTCAGACGAACAATACGAAAACAGTAAAAAGAGCAGCGGTACTCGGTTTCGGGATATCGCTGGTTTTTGCGTTTTTGTTGCTGCGTATTCTGATTTTGCAAACGGTGGAATACGAAAAATACCAGGCAAAGGTCATCAGCCAAATCACGACCGAGACCACCATTGAAGCGGATCGCGGCGCCATTTACGATGCCAACGGTGTCCTGCTGGCGGGCAACGTTACCACCTACCGTGTGTTCATTTCCCCCCGTACCATCAAACAGGCAAGCACCGAGAGCGGCGTGGATTATGCGGATATGGTCTCTCGCGAGCTTTCCGAGCTGCTTGAGAACGTGACCTACGATGAGGTGCATTATCAGACCGAAAAGACCCAGTATCTGGACAGAACCATTGCGCGCAAGGTCCACTCGGACGTTGCAAAGCAGATCCGCGAGGTTATCGCCGAGAACGGTCTGGAGGATATGATCTATCTGGAGGCTACCGCAACCAGATATTACCCCTATGAATCTCTTGCCGCGCATACGCTTGGCTTTACCAACAGCGAGGGCGCAGGCATTTACGGCTTGGAATATGCCTATGAAAAGTACCTGGAGGGTACGGACGGCAAATACGTGACCGCACGCGACGCGGACGGCAACGAAATGCCCTATGATTACGAGAGCATGATTCCCGCAGTGCCGGGATATAACGTCAATACCACCATCGACGTGTTCGTACAGGCTGCACTGGATGAGCAGGTCAAGGCGGCATATATTGAATCGGGTGGCGAAAACCGCGCTTGCGGCATCGTCATGGACGTCAACACGGGCAACGTGCTGGCAATCTCGGTGTATCCCAACTTTAATCTCAATGAACCCTGGACGCTCAACGAGGATAGCCTGAAGGTACTGGAAGAGAGCGGGCTTGACAAGGAGAGCGAGGAATACGGCAAGCTGAAGCAGGAGCTTTTGCTGACCACGTGGAATAACAAGGCGGTCACCGAGGTATATATGCCCGGCTCCACCTTCAAGATTATCACCGCTGCCATGGCATGCGAGGAAAATCTGGATATTATCAATCAAACGCATTTCTGCCCGGGCTATCACATAGTCAACGGCAGAAAGATCAAGTGCCACAAGGTGGAGGGTCACGGCTCTCTGACCTTTGCGCAAGGCATTCAGCAATCCTGCAACCCTTGGCTGATGCGTATCGGCGCAGAGGTTGGCACTACCAGATTCTATAACTATTTCAAAGCATTCGGCTATTTTGAAAAGACCGGCATCGGTCTGCCGGGCGAGGGAAGCACGGTTGAGGGAGTCACCTTCTGGGATAAGAGCACGTTTGAGCGTGCGGACATCTATCTTGCTACCGCATCCTTCGGTCAGAACTTCAAGATCTCGGTGCTGGGTCACGTGACTGCCATTGCAGCTGTTGCAAACGGCGGCAATCTGGTCACACCCAGATTGGTCACAAGCATCACGGATACAGACGGCAACGTCATAGAGAGCTTCCAACCGCAGATTCGCCGTCAGGTCGTCAGCAAGCAGACGTGTAAGACCATTTCCGCCATTCTGGAAGAGGGCGTGTCGGGCAACGGCGGTGCCAAAAATGCTTACGTGGCAGGCTACCGTGTAGCTGCCAAGACGGGTACCTCCGAGAAAAAGGACCTGCGTGATGAGAACGGTGAGCTGATCGACGGCAAGTATATCTGCTCCACGGTTGCATACGCACCTGCGGATGATCCCCAATATATCACCATGATTATGGTTGACCAGCCCACACAGGGTACGCTGTACGGCTCTGTTGTGGCAGCGCCTTACGTGGCAAACGTGCTGGAGACCATTCTGCCGTATCTTGGCGTTGAAGCAGTATATACCGATGCAGAGCTTGAAAAAATGGCTGTCAAGGCTCCCGGTGTGGAGTGGTGGTCGGTAGAGGCTGCACGCGAGTATGCCGCAAGCTCCGGCTTTGAGCTTAAGGTGGTTGGCAACGGAGATCTGATTTATGCACAGTCTCCTGCGGCAGGCACACGTGTGGAACGCGACGGTGCAACGCTGATCGTTTATACCGAGCGCAACATGGAAAAGAAAACGGTCAAGGTGCCGGATCTGAGCGGCAAGACCGCGGTTGCAGCAAGCCAGCTGCTTGCTAACGGCAATCTGAATATCAAGATTTCCGGAACGTATAATTATATGAGTGGCACGACCATGACTGCATATGCGCAGTCGATCGAGCCGGGTACCGAGGTTGAAATCGGAACCACCATCACGGTATATTTCCGCGATGAGAGCGTCAGTGATGATGCCGAGAACGAAAATCTGCCGGGCGTTAATAACTAAAACCAAGGATTATCAAAAGAACGGAAAGCCAAAGCACTATTACCGATTCGGAGGCTTTCATGATTCTTTCTGCTTTATGTAAAGCCGCGGGGCTGGCGTATCCCCGAGGGGCTGAACAAATCACAGTGCGCAGCGTATGCAGTGACACTGCAAAACTTGAAAAAGGAGATTTGTTCGTATGTCTGCGCGGCACACGCGCAGACGGACACGCGTTTTTGGATCAAGCATGCGTACGCGGCGCATGCGCGGCGGTGGTAGCGCAGGATTTTTCGGGAGAGATTCCCGATGGGCTGCCCGTTGTACGCGCGGCAAGCACGCGCGCAGCCATTGCGCATCTGATGGATGCGTTTTGTGGCAATCCAAGTCAAAAAATGAAATTTGTCGGTGTGACCGGCACCAATGGCAAAACCTCGGTTTCCTGGATGCTTTATGAGCTGCTGCGCGAAGCGCAGATCCCGTGTGCATTGATCGGAACGGTCAAGTGCGAGGGACCCAAGGGCGAGATCACATGCAAAGAGCAGGGCACTGCCAATATGACCACACCCGATCCCGAGGTGCTGTACCCGATGCTTGCAAGGCTTGCAGAGATGGGCACGCAGACCGTGGTCATGGAGGTCACCTCACACGCACTTGCCATGGAGCGGTGCGCTCCCATTCGCTTTGACCTTGGGATCTTTACCAACGTCACGCGCGATCATCTGGATTTTCATGGCAGCATGGAAAATTACTTTGCCGCCAAAAAATCGTTACTTTTGCAGTGCGAGCGCGCACTGATCAATGCTGATGATGCCATGCTGGCATCTCTTCGCACCAATAGTCCCTGCAGGCTGTATACCTGCTCGACCCGCACGCCTGCGGCAGATTTCTTTGCCGAGCAGATCCGCATGAGTTTTTCGGGTATTTCTTATAAGCTGGTGTCGGCAAACGCTTGCCTGCGTGCTGAGTGCAGCATGACGGGGCAATTTGCCGCAGTCAATTCGTTGCAATGTGCATCTGCTGCGCTGTTGCTTGGTGTCAAAGCACAGAAAATCAAGGATGGCATGCAGCTCATGCCGCCCGTTCCCGGCAGAATGGAGCGGCTGCGGCTGTGCACCGATCCCGGCTTTTCGGTCTGGATCGATTATGCGCACACCCCCGATGCGCTGGAGAATTTGTTGCGTGCGATGCATAGACTCAAGCTGCGCTCCCAGCGGATCGTGCTGGTGTTTGGCTGCGGCGGAGACCGCGATAAGGGCAAACGCGCTTTGATGGGGCAGATCGCATCCCGCATGGCGGATTATTGCGTGATCACCTCGGATAATTGCCGCACGGAGCCACCTGCGGACATTATCGCAGATATTTTAAAGGGTGTGGACAGACGCGCCCATTATCGCGTCATACAGGACAGACGCAGTGCCATTCGGCACGTCATAGCCCATGCAAGGCAGGGAGATCTGATCCTGCTTGCGGGTAAGGGGCATGAGACTTATGAGATTCATCAAAATACAAGACTGGCGTTTGACGAGCGCGCGATTGTCCGGGAGGCAATGGCAGAATATTGGAAAAGCGCTGATACGGATACAGAGCAAGGAGAGTGAGCATTATGAAAATCAAGCTTGGCATGCAGCCTATGAATCTTGCGCAGGCAGCTGCATATTGCGGCGGTGAGCTGTATGATTTTACGGGCAGCGCAGGCGTGGAATTTTCATATATTTGCACCGACTCCAGAGAAGCGGATAAGGATACCATGTTCGTAGCCATTCGCGGTGAGCGCGTGGACGGACACGACTATATAGGGCAGGTCATTGCAGCAGGATGCAGATGTATTCTGTGCGAATACGTGCCGCACGATATCTGTGCACAAACGGTAGGCGCGGCTGTCGTGGAGGATAGCGTTGCAGCCTTTTGTCAGCTTGCCAAAAATTACAGAATTGAAAAATTCGGGGAAAACGACCCCATGAAAACAGTTGCCATTACGGGCAGCGTAGGTAAGACTACCACCAAGGAAATGGTGGCGGCAGTGCTGCGTCGTGAGCTGAATCTGTATGCTGCCCAAGGGAATTTCAACAGTGAGATCGGCATGCCCATGTCGCTGATGCAGGCAGGCGCGCACCATCGCGCTGCCGTGCTTGAAATGGGTATGAGCGCACTTGGTGAGATTTCCCGAATGAGCCGCACCGCGCAGCCCAGCGTTGCCATGATTACCAACGTGGGCTCCTCGCATCTCGAATATCTTGGCACGCGCGAGAACATTGCCAAGGCAAAGCTGGAGGTAGCGGACGGATTGCGCCACGGTGGATACCTGCTGCTTAACGCGGATGAGCCGCTGCTGGCAGACCAATATGCAGAGGGCAGACGCACGATCTATATCGGAATTGAGAACCCGAATGCGGACGTGCGTGCCGAAAACATCCGCACGACTGCGGACGGCTGCACCTTATTTGATCTGCATACCAAGCACGACGTGCGAACTGATATTAAGGTGCCGGCACCGGGGCGTCACATGGTCATGGCAGCCATGTTTGCAGCCGTGACGGGCAAAATTTTCCATCTGACCGACAGTCAGATCCGTGCAGGTATTCTGGATTATACCGGCATGCCCATGCGCCAGCAAATTGAAACTGTGGGTGACGTGGTGCTGATGTGTGATTGCTATAATGCAAGTCCCGAATCCATGAGGGCTGCTTTGCAAACGTTTGGAGAGCTGCAGATAAAGGGTCGACGCATCGCGGTGCTTGGCGATATGCTGGAGCTTGGAGAGACCACCGAGCAGCTGCACGCGCAGGTTGGCGCAGAGGCGGCAGAGAAGCTGGACGTGCTGATCACGACAGGAGAGCTTGGCGCGCACATTGCCAAGGGCGCCCGGAATACGGGCTGCGAGATTTATGCGTACACCGGCGAGCAAGCAAAAGAGCAGGCTGCAGCGCAGCTTTGCGCAATGCTTTGCAAGGGGGACGCGCTGTTGCTCAAGGCAAGCCGAGGCGTAAGGCTTGAGCAAGTTTATGAAAGAGTAAAAGATCATTTGACGAAATAGGGAGAGAAAAATGCTGCTGCAAAAGTTAGGACTACAAATCAATCAACAGGAAGCGATTGCAACCCAGGCGCTGATCGTGGCGTTTGCCGTGTTTCTTATCAGTGCGCTGGTGCTGTATTTTCTGATTCCCGTGCTGCGTGCCAAAAAGATCGGGCAAACCATTTATGAACTGGGTCCCGTTTGGCACATGGGTAAGCAGGGCGTGCCCACCATGGGCGGCATTGGATTTATTCCTCCCTTTTTGCTGGTGCTGGCAGTATTTGCCGTTGCGTATCTGATCTGCGTCGGCGCATCCGAGGCATCCTCGCTCATCCCCTTGGCATTGACCTTGCTTTTGGGCGTTGCAAATGCAGCCATTGGCTTTGTGGATGACTATTGCAAGCTGCTCAAAAAGCAGAATCAGGGCTTGACCGCATGGCAAAAGCTGCTTTTGCAGCTTGTATTTGCAGCTGCTTATATTGCCATGATGGCGATTACGGGCAATCTGCACACCGATCTGACTATTCCGTTTACGCAAATTACCATCCAACTCGGATGGCTGGCATATCCCATCTACGTGGTGGTGATTGCAGGCTTTGTCAACGCTACCAACCTGACCGACGGCATCGATGGACTTGCAGGCAGCATTACGGCAGTTGTTGCACTGTTTTTGAGTGTGATGGCTGTATATGCTATGCAGGAGACTATGGGTGTAGTCAGCGCGGCGCTGCTTGGCGCTGTTTGCGCGTTCCTTCTTTATAACCATTATCCCGCACGTGTATTTATGGGGGATACGGGCTCGCTGTTTATCGGCGGTGTGCTGATGGGCTGCGCGTTCATGGCGCATATGGAGATCGCGGTCATTCTCGCAGGCTTTGTCTACGTAGCCGAAATGCTCTCCAGTCTGTTCCAGATTCTGTATTTCAAGCTGACGCACGGCAAAAGACTTTTCAAAATGGCGCCCTTGCACCATCACTTTGAAAAGTGCGGCTGGAGCGAGAAAAAAATCGTTATCATCTTTTCGATTGTCACAGCGCTTTTGTGCGCACTTGCGGCATTGACTATCATTTTCTGATCAAAAATTCTGTATCATAAGGAGGTGAGACCGTGAAAAAGCATCAGGTGTACTGGGAAAGATTCAAGCGTGCTTTGCGCCTGAAGGGCGGGGAAGCGGCAGATCGCTTTAACGAAAAGCAGGATGCAATTCTGGAGCCCGAGGACCCCATATATCAAAAAAAGATTCACGGTGAACCTCTGCCCGAGCCCGGGGTGCTGACGCGCGGTGGCATTGACGTCTGGTTTATGCTGATCGTGCTTGGGCTGATTCTGTACGGTGTGATCATGGCATACAGCGCAAGCTCGATCTACGCAGCGCAGTACCACGATGACTCCACCTATTTTATCAAGCGACATCTGATGTATCTGGGACTTGCGCTTGCAATGACCATTCCGTTTGTGCTTATGGCTCGCCCCTGGTTCTGGAAATTCTTTGCCATCTGTGCGTACGGTGGCTCTGTGCTGCTTCTGATCGCGGTGCTGATCAGCGGTACCGTATTTGGCGGTGCAAACCGCTGGATCGCAATTGGCAGCATTACCATTCAGCCCTCGGAAATTGCCAAAATGGCGCTGATTATGTTCTTGGCGCTGTTTATGTCAAAATATCAAAAGCAGATCAATACAGTGCAAAAATTCGGTGGACACTTCACCTACGGTGTGATCGGTCCCGTGGTGATCATCGGCATCATCTGCGGACTTGTCATGCTGGAAAAGCACTTGTCGGGTCTGATTATTCTCGGCGTGCTTGGCATTGTCATCATGTATCTTGGCGGCACAAAGCTCAAGTGGTTTGCAGCGCTTGGCGTTGCGGGCACAGCGGTTGTCAGCGGCGTGCTTTTGTTCTCAGATTATGCAAGACAGAGAATCGACACCTGGATCAACATTGATAAGGTTGACCCGCTTGGCGAGGCATGGCAGACGCTGCAGGGGCTTTACGCCATTGGTTCGGGCGGATTTTTCGGTCGCGGACTTGGCATGAGCCAACAAAAATACGGCTACGTATCGCAGCCACAGAACGACTTTATCTTCACCATTCTGTGTGAGGAGCTTGGCATGCTTGGCGTGCTGATCCTGATGACGCTGGTTGTGCTGCTGGTGTGGCGCGGCTACAAGATCGCAGCCAACGCCCCCGACATGTTCTGTTCGCTGACCGTATACGGACTTACCACCAAGGTCGCACTGCAAACGCTTTTGAATATTGCGGTGGTGACCAACTCCATGCCCAACACGGGTATTTCGCTGCCGTTCTTCTCATCGGGCGGTACGGCACTTGCACTGCAGATTTTTGAGATGGGCATTATTCTGTCGATCTCACGGTATTCCTATCAGAAAAAATAATCGGAGCACGGCTCCATGACATAGTATCAAAACAATTTGAGCCGCTGCTGCGGCACGGAGATTTATATGAAGATTTTGATTACCGGTGGCGGTACGGCAGGGCATGTGAACCCTGCCATCGCCATAGCTGATACGATTAAAAGCAAATATCCCCAGATCCATATCGCCTTTGCTGCATCCACCGAGCCCTCGGATAAGGCAAGGGAGCTTTTGGCGCGCACGCAGTACAGAGAGCTTTACACCATTGATATCTGCGGCTTGCGCTCGCCCATTTTCCACCCCGGAAATATCCGCACCGCTGCCTTGATGGCGGTCTCTCAGGTGCAGGCGAAAAAGCTGATCCGCAAGTATCAGCCCGATCTGATCATCGGCACGGGCGGATATGCAAGCTGGCCTCTGCTGGCAGCAGGCTCTCGCATGGGAATTGCGACGCTGGTGCATGAATCCAATGCGCTGCCCGGTAAGGCTTTGATGCAGGTCAGGGGCAAGGTGGACCGCATTCTGGTCAATTTCCCCGAGGCAGCGGAGCTGTTTGGCTGCCCCGAAAAAACGGCAGTGGTAGGCAACCCTATGCTGACAGGCTTCCATACCTGTGACGGCAGAGAGGCAAGAGAGACGCTTGGTATTGAAGGGAAGTACCGCTGCATGGTGCTCGCTGTTGGCGGCAGCCGTGGTGCGATGATGGTCAACCGCTATGTGTTTGACATGATCTCTGCTATGGCAAAGGACCATCCCGACGTACTGTTCGTCACTGCAACCGGCAAGAACTATTATCAGGAATACAAGGAAAAATACAGCGAAACAGGGCTTGACAAGCTGCCCAACGTGCGCGTATCCGAATACATATACGATATGCCCGTGCAAATGGCTGCTGCGGATATTGTGATCTCGCGTGCAGGCGCTATGACGCTCTCTGAGCTTGCCCTGATGCACAAGGCTGCCATTCTGATTCCTTCGCCCAACGTGGCAAACGACCACCAGTATAAAAACGCCAAGGCACTTGGCGATGCGGGTGCTGCCATGTACGGACGAGAGAGCGATTTTGCCAACGGCGGCTTGCAGGCACGTGTGCAACAGCTGTTGGACGATAGCGAAAAGCGCATGTTCATGCGCACCAATATTGCCAAATTCTCATCTCCCGATGCCAACGAGAAGATTCTGCGCGAGGTGGAGCAGCTGCTTGTGAAAAAGGGGAGACGGGCATGAAGGAAAAGCTAAAGGCTCTGTGGGATATTCTTCTTGAAAAGATCCCGCACAAAAACTACACGCCCGAGCAAAAGGCGAGATTGATCAAGCAGGCTTCGGTTGTCGGCTGCGTGATTTGCGCTGCGATTCTCTTGCTGATGGTTGTGGTGCTGTTCCCGCTTGGCAAGGTGGAAATCGAAACAAACGATTCCAACTATACAAATGAGCAGGTGTTGGACGCGCTGGATGCGGGTGGTTGGACGCCGTTTTTGTCCATTCTGCCGGGACAAGCTGAGAAGAGGCTGCTGGATAATCTGTTATACCTTGAGAGCGCTGAGGTGAAATATGCATTTCCCAACGGGCTGCGCATCAGCGTCAAGGAGCAAAAGCCACTGTATTATTTCTATTATAAAACACAGCTGGATGGCAGTGACCACAGCGGATGGATGGCGATTGCCGCCAATTTGCGCATTGTGGATGCCGGAAGAGAGGAGCAGGAGTATGCACAGCGCGGGCTTGTTCGCCTTGCTATTCCGTCTCCCGTGCTGGATAACGCCATGCCGGGCAGAAACGGCACGCTGCGCTTTACACGCGATGACGACACTGCGGAAAACGCAAAGCAAGAGCAGGATTTTTCCTATGTGTCCGAATTTCTCGGATATCTGGAGGACTCTGCCTATGCGGACGCTGTGACGTGTGTGGACCTGCGTGAAAAGCAAGACGTTCACATCACACTGGATAGCCGCTATCGCATTGACTTCGGACGTGTAAGGGACAAGCAGGACTTTGCGCAAAAGCTTGAAACCTTTGAGCAGATTCTGGCGCAAGGCAATCTTGATCCCGAGGGAAAGTACATCGTTTTGCTGTGGTCGGAGGACTATTCTCTCATCCCTGCAAACGACCGTGACCTTGATCTGGTGGATTGAGTGTGTCGTATGACATTGTCGCGGTGAAATGTCGCGGCAAATTGTGAATTTTTCATAAATTTTTCAAATTATTTTTGCGAAACCTCTTGAATTATTTTAAAGTTTGTTATATTATATATATAAAGCATATTTTGGGCTGATTTTGCCCGAAAGACACAAGGTGTTGTGCTTTGGCGACTGAAAATAAAAATTCTGATATAAAAGATTCGGGAGGGCAAACAAATGACTTTTGAACATGATGATACCTATGATTGTGGTGTGAACATTAAGGTAATCGGTGTTGGCGGCGGCGGAAACAACGCTGTTAACAGAATGATCAGCAGCCACATCCGCGGTGTAGAATTCGTGTCCATTAACACTGACAGACAGGCACTTCGCAGATCCGAAGCAGCTACTCAGCTGGTGATCGGTGAAAAGCTGACCAAGGGCTTCGGCGCAGGCTCCAATCCTTCGATTGGTGAGCGTGCAGCAGAGGAATCTCTGGATGATATTAAGAAATTCCTGCAGGGTACCGACATGGTATTCGTAACCGCAGGTATGGGCGGCGGTACCGGTACCGGTGCGGCTCCCGTTGTGGCACGCGTTGCGCACGAGATGGATATTCTGACCATCGGTATCGTAACCAAGCCCTTCGCATTTGAGGGCGCTCGCAGAGCAGCACAGGCTGAGGCAGGCATTGCTGAGCTGAGCCAGTACGTTGACTCTCTGATCGTCATCCCCAACGAAAAGCTCAAGCAGGTAACCGATACCAGAATCACGCTGGCTAACGCATTCGAGATTGCAGACAACGTGCTGCACCGCGGTGTTAAGAGCGTTTCCGACCTGGTTAACGAATCCCTGTTCATCAACCTTGACTTTGCTGACGTAACCTCGGTTATGAAGGGTGCAGGCTATGCTCACATGGGTATTGGCTCTGCAACCGGTAAGGATAAGGCAGAGCAGGCAGCTCGCGCTGCTATCTCCAGCCCGCTGCTCGAGTCCTCCATCAAGGGCGCTCGCGGCGTTCTGATCAGCATCATGGTATCTCCCGACGTAGGTCTGGAGGACGTGGATCTGGCTTCCACCATGATCGCAAACGAGGCTCATCCCGATGCAAGCGTGATTTGGGGCGTAGGCTTTGACCCTGAGCTGGAGGACGAGATGAGAATCACCATCATCGCAACCGGCTTTGACAAGAAGGACGATAACCAGAATCCCGGTAAGGTTGCACTGCAGCCCAAGAGCGAGCCCGCAAAGGCAATTCCCGTAAAGGAAGATGCTAAGGCAAGCTCCGCTGACGACGATCTGGACGATATGCTGTCCATGTTCAAGCAGGGCACCAGAAAGTAATTCAAGAAAAATCAAAGGCCTCCTGCCATTGGCGTGATACTCTTATCGGAGTATCACGCCAGTTCTATTCGCCTGTGGCGAGTGATATTGCTACGCAGTGATATTCGGCTCGCGCCGAGTGGTATTCGCTTCGCGAGTTTCAGGGCGAATAGAATACCACTGAAGCCGCAAGGCTTCAATATCACTATCGCAGCAGCGATAATATCACTCCGACGCAGTCGGAATATCACTCATATAGCAAAAAGAGAGAGCTTTGCGAAATATCTTTTCGCATGACTCTCTCTTTTCTCCGCTAATTCATCAGCCCCATGGCAGGAGGCCTTTTTCTTGACAAGTCTTTGGACAGTGTGATATAATAGCTTGCAAAAGATTCAAACAGGAGTGTGTGTATGTGCTTGAATAAGAAAACCCGAATTCGGAAATATCTGGAGCAAAGAGCGCAGGACATGGGCGCATTTGACCTTCTCCTTGCAGATTATCTGGACGGCAGCATGCAACAAAAGCTGAAATCGCTGGGTATTGCAAGGCCTGAGATCTTTGTGGACTTTCACAAGCACCTCAAATGCATTGGCATACAGGGCAGGTACGGTGCTTATTTTACAGACGTGCAGATCTATCCGGATGAATTCGGACTGGCTTTTGACTTGGACGAGGCGGATGAGGACGTGCTGTATCCTTTGCAAAGCAGGGAACAGGTCTATCTTGCACTTTCGGATGCACTGCGGGTGCTGTCTGAAAAAGAGTAGGGGGCTTTGACATGAAACGAATATACCTGTACGGAAGAAGCGTACGTATCATCATGCTGCTTTCGTTCGGATTTTTGCTTTGGGCATTTACGGATATGTATATACAAAGCGGTTACAGCCTCGCCAATCTTGCGCTGCTGATCCTGGGTGCCGTCGCGGCTGTCTGTGTCATGATCTGGATGTACTCCATGGGAATATTTTTGGATCGTAAGCACAAAAAGCTCAGAATTGTGATGGGCATTCTGTACCACGAAAGAAAGGAGATCTCCCTTGACAGCCTTGAGTCCGTTGACGTGGTACTGAACGGACATCTCGGCATGACCTTTGTAATTCGGTATACATATGACCGCACCGAGCATTTTGAGCATCGGTTTTTCAGAATTTCATTTGTGGAAAGGTGGCAATTTTCAAGGATCAAGCGACAGCTTGAAAAAATGAACGCGCGGTATTGGTCCGAAAATCGCGTATAAGCATACGAAAATTGTAAGCAGCGAACATCCGGGATGCGAGATCCGTCCTCTGTAGGGTGCGACGTCCTCGACGCACCGTTTTTTCGCATTGTAGGGACCGGCGTCCTCGACGGTCCATGATGTGCGGGATAATATTGGATCGGACCGCCCGGGAGGTCGGTCCCTACAAAATGTTGTTGCAGGGCGGTGCGTCGAGGACGTCGCACCCTACAGATGGACGGATAACGTATCCGCAGGGCGAAGTGCCTTTCATATGAGAGAATAAAACAGGGACTGCTTTTTCGCAGTCCCTGTGCGTTTACAGCATCTTATCCGCTTCGATCAAAATCTCTCTCTCCGAGAAGGGCAGGTATTTGCCGCGCACGTACTGGTAGGCTTCGTGGCCCTTGCCCGCCAGCACGATCACGTCGCCCTTTTGGGCTTGTCTGACCACGTAAGCGATCGCCTCGGCGCGGTCGGGGATAGAGACGTAGCGGTCGTGCGTAAAGGCAGCGGCAATGTCCGCGATGATCTGATCGGGGGATTCGTTGCCGGGGTTGTCCGAGGTCAGGATCGAGAGGTCGCAAAGCTCGCTTGCCACCGCACCAAGCTCACCGCGACGCATCTGCGTGCGGTCGCCCACAGAGCCGAACAAACAGATCAGACGCGAGGGCTTGTAAGCGCGCAGGGAAGTCAATACGGCACGCAGGGAAGCTCCGTTGTGCGCGTAGTCGATGATAAAGGTAGAATCGGGGCGGCCGGGCAGAAATACAGGCTCAAAGCGACCCTTGACGCGCACGTGGCCAAGCGCGGCGACGCTGTCTTCAAGCGAAATTCCCAGCTTGTCGCAAACCGCCAGTGCGCACAATGCGTTATAAACGCTGTAATCTCCCGGAAAGGGGATCTGTACGGGCAGGGTAAGGCCTTGGGGGGTATGGCACGTAAACGCCGTGCCGGGTACGCGATGGCAGATCTCGGCTTTGATCTCAGAGCCGCGCCAAGCGCACGATCTTCCCTTGCCAAAGGTGGTCACGGGCGCACTTGCGTCCTTTAGCATATATGCCGCCTCGGGGTCGTCCGCGTTGCACAGAATATGCTTAATGCCGGGGAAGGAAAAGAGCATTTTTTTGCATGCCTTGTATTCCTCCATGTCGGCGTGCTCCACGCCGCCGATGTGATCGGGATAGAGATTGGTAAAGATGCAGGTGTCAAAGCGGATGCCGTGTACGCGGTGCAGCTTGAGCGCCTGCGAGGATACCTCCATGACCACG
>SVQP01000035.1 GCA_015065285.1 Oscillospiraceae bacterium
GTCAGGTAGGCGTTCCCGCAATCGTAGTATTCATGAACAAGACCGACCTGGTTGACGACGATGAGCTGCTCGACCTGGTAGAGATGGAGATCCGTGATCTGCTGTCTCAGTACGAGTTCCCCGGCGACGACATTCCGATCGTTCGCGGTTCCGCTCGTGAGGCTCTTGAGTCTTCCAACACCGACCTCTCCGCTCCCGAGTATGCTTGCATTCTCGAGCTGATGGAGCAGGTTGACGAGTATATCCCCACTCCCGAGCGTCAGTCCGACAAGCCCTTCCTGATGCCCGTTGAGGACGTATTCTCCATCTCCGGCCGTGGTACTGTTGCTACCGGTAGAGTTGAGAGAGGTACCATCAAGGTTGGTGACGTTGTTGAGATCGTTGGTCTGTCCGACGAGAGAACTTCCACCACCGTTACCGGTGTTGAGATGTTCCACAAGCTGCTGCCCCAGGCAGAGGCTGGTGACAACATTGGTGCTCTGCTCCGTGGCATTGCTAAGGACGGCATCGAAAGAGGTCAGGTTCTGGCTAAGCCCGGTTCCGTTAACCCCCACACCAAGTTCGTTGGCCACGTATACGTTCTGACTGAGAAGGAAGGCGGCCGTAAGAAGCCCTTCCTGGCTGGTTACAGACCTCAGTTCTACTTCAGAACCACCGACGTTACCGGCGTTATCTCCCTGCCTGCAGGCGTTGAGATGTGCCGCCCCGGTGACAACGTTGACATGACCGTTGAGCTGATCACCCCCATCGCTTGCGAAGAGGGTCTGCGTTTCGCTATCCGTGAGGGTGGCAGAACCGTTGGTTCCGGCGTCGTTTCCGCTATCATCGACTAATTTACGCTCATAATTTGACGTAAAATTTTCGGGGGATGGGATGAGTTTCATCCCATCCCCCATATTTTATTTTGATTATTTTTGAGAATTGGTGAAATTCCATACCGGCAGTAAGACCCCGGGAAGGGGAGAGTCTGCAAACTCTTGTGTGTCAAGAGCCGACAAGGTGAGATTCCTTGACCGACGGTGTTCGTGTATGCGAGATAGTCCGGATGGGAAAGAATAAGAAAGTCCGCTTGCGGACGAATTGTCCTTTCCCCCATGAAACAAAGGGGGATTTTTTATGAAAGAGAACGTAAAGCTGAGCGCAAAGGATAGAATTTTGCGCATGGTTATGATCGCGCTGTTTTGCGCCCTTGCGTTTGCGGTTATGCCGCTGTTCCGCATTAACGTCATGTTTTTGACGTTTGATATCAAAGATGCCATTATTACGATAGGCGGACTGTTGTTCGGACCCGTCGCAGCGCTGGTCATCTCTGCTGTAACTGCACTCTTAGAGTTTGTTACGATCGGGGATACCGGTGTGTACGGACTTTTGATGGATTTTGTGTCCTCAGCGTCCTTTGCCGTGGTTGCTGCGCTGGTTTACCGTTTCCGCCGTGATCTTTTGGGGGCTGTGATCGGGCTTTTGGCTGCCGTGTTGGCTATGACTGCCTTCATGCTTGGCATGAATCTGATTGTTGCGCCACTGTTTGCGCCCGAGGTATATACGCGCGAGGCAGTGATGGCAATGCTCCCCACCTTATTATTGCCTTTTAATCTGACCAAAGCGGTGCTCAATGCCGCATTGGTGCTGATCCTTTATAAACCCGTTTCCATTGCGCTGCGCTACGCAAGAGTTAAGCTGGCAGGTGCACAAATGGAAACAAAAACGGCTGCAGATGCCAAAACCAACCTGCTTGTCACGCTGGCAGGACTTGCCCTTGTGGCAGCTTCGCTGATCTTGTTCTTTGTCATTCTGGGCGGAGAAGCCGAGTGGTTTGTCAATCTGTGGGCGAAATAACTCGGAAAACTATCGGAGAGATATATGGAAGAAATCAAGCAAGCCATTGTCGACTTTTTGATGAGCGGCGGTAAGGAGCTGGGCATTGTGCTGTGCTCTATGGTGCCGGTGATCGAATTGCGCGGTGCCATCCCGATCGGATGGCTTACCGAGCCGCAAACGCCGTGGTGGCTGACCTATATTTTGGCTGTTGTGGGAAATATGATCCCCGTGCCGTTTATCCTGCTTCTGATTCGTCAGGTACTTGATCTGATGGAGAAGGTGCCCATCAAATTTGTGCAGGCGGTTGCCGCTTGGGTGCGCCGCAAGGCAGAAAAGAACACGGAAAAGATCCAACGCTACGGTTTTTGGGGCGTTTGTCTGTTTGTCGCCATCCCACTACCTATGACAGGTGCGTGGACAGGCTCGCTGGTCGCTGCCACCATTCGCATGAACTTTTGGAAAGCCATGCTGTCAGCACTGCTTGGCGTTATGATCGCCGGCGTGATTGTGTCTTTGATCTGCTTTGGTGCTTCACAGGGCATTGAGTGGCTGAAATTTTTGATCTGAAAACAATGAAATGATATATAAAAGAGGAATTTGACATGAAAAAAGTACTGTTTACAAGTGAATCCGTAACCGAGGGACATCCCGATAAAATTTGTGACAAGATCTCTGATGCCGTGCTGGATAACATGCTGGCAGCAGACCCCATGGCACGCGTTGCTTGCGAGACCTTTGTAACCACCGGTCTTGTTTGCGTCATGGGTGAGATCACCACCTCTGCATACGTTGATATTCAGAGCATTGTCAGAGAAACCGTACGCGAGATCGGCTATGACCGCGCAAAGTACGGCTTTGACTGCGACAGCTGTGCCGTGATCAACTCGATCCACGAGCAGAGCCCCGACATTGCTATGGGCGTTGATAAGTCGCTGGAGGCAAAGGCGGGCGAGGAGACTGACGGTCTGGACACCGGTGCAGGTGACCAGGGTCTGATGTTCGGATATGCCTGCAACGAGACCGCAGAGCTGATGCCTCTGCCTATCTCGCTGGCACACAAGATGGCAATGCGCCTGACTGAGGTGCGCAAGAACGGCACACTGACCTATCTGCGTCCCGACGGTAAGACTCAGGTGACCGTGGAATATCACGACGGCAAGCCTGTTCGTGTGGATGCGCTGGTGATTTCTACCCAGCACAGCCCCGAGGTTGAGGTTGAGCAGATCCGTGCAGATATGATCAAGCACGTCATCGAGCCCATCGTGCCCGCACACCTGATCGACGAGCAGACCAAGATCTACGTCAACCCCACCGGCAGATTCGTCATCGGCGGCCCTGCAGGTGATACCGGCTTGACCGGCAGAAAGATCATCGTTGATACATACGGCGGATATGCGCGCCATGGCGGCGGTGCATTCTCGGGCAAGGACCCCACAAAGGTTGACCGCTCCGCTTCTTACGCTGCAAGATACATTGCAAAGAACGTGGTTGCCGCAGGTCTGGCTGATCAGTGCGAGGTGCAGGTTGCTTATGCAATCGGTGTTGCAAAGCCCGTGTCTGTGATGATCGATACCTTTGGCACTGCCAAGGTGGACGAGGCAAAGATCTCCGAAGCAGTACTGCGCCACGTAGATCTGCGTCCTGCTGCTATCATCAAGCGCTTTGATCTGCGCAGACCCATCTACAGCAATCTGGCTGCATACGGTCACATGGGCAGAGAAGACGTGGATGCACCTTGGGAAGCAAGAGATCTTGCTCCCGTGCTGGCTGCTGAGCTGCTGGGCTAACCCAAATTTACCCTTGTGCATATACTGTGCGGGGGTGATCAAATGGATATTTTGTATACCGTTCTGGCGGTGACTGTGTCGCTGCTGTCGGTGTTCGGGCTGTGGTGTGCCGTCAAGTTTCCCATCGAGGCATTTTTCTCGTCGGGAAAGGTGGTAGCTGCCATCGAGCTTACCAATGAAAAAGATGCGGAAATGCTTGACGTGCTGTTGCATGAGGCACATTCCGCATTTTTTCGTAAGGGCATGCGGCGCATCATTGTGCTCATAGACGTCTCACTGGTGCACGGTTGCCTTGGTACAGAGGGAATACCCGATGAGAAAACGCTGGAGCTGCTTGCGCGTTACGGAGCAGATTACAGAATCATGTCATAAAAATCAAAGAAAGGAGATGCAATATGCAGGAATATCAAGAGCAGCTGCCGGACGAGATGCAGGACGAGCGCGGACTGATCAAGCTTTGCGGCAGTATCGAGCACGTGATCTATGCAAACGAGGATAACGGCTATGCCATTTGCGATTTCGGCACGGATGATGACGAGTTAATTACCATTGTTGGCACCATGCCGTACATTGCCGAAGGGGATCGCATCAACGCATACGGAAAATGGGTGCACAATCCCAAATACGGTACGCAATTCCGCGTGGAATCCTATGAGCGAGAAATGCCTGCGGATGCATCTGCCATTCTGCGCTATCTGGCGTCCGGTGCCATCAAGGGCGTAGGACCCAAGACCGCGCAAAAAATCGTTGCCCGATTTGGGGAGGAAACGCTGGAGATCATGGAAAACCATCCCGAGTGGTTGGCTGAGATTCAGGGAATCACGCTCAAAAAGGCGAAGGAAATCGGCAAGGATTTCAATGAAAAAGCAGGCATTCGCTCTGCTATGATGTTTTTCAGAGATTATTTCGGTGCGGCACTGACCGTGCGCATTTATAAGCAATGGGGAAGTGCTGCCGTGGATATTGCGCGCGCCAATCCCTACCGCCTTTGCAATGAGGTGGAGGGCATTGGCTTTGAGCGCGCAGATGCTATGGCGCAGAGCCTTGGTATGGCGGGCGATCACGAGGAGCGAATCAAGAGCGGTATTTTGTACATGCTGCGCTCCAACAGTGCGCAAAACGGGCACGTTTGTCTGCCGCGCGATAAGCTGGTTGCAGGTGCTGCCAAGCTGCTTAGTACGGATGAGCAAAAAACCGATGCCGCTGTCAGCCGCCTGCTTAGTGATAACCGTGTGTGTTATTCCATGTTTGACGGTACGCAGTACCTGTACGACAGCCGCGTATACGCCCAAGAGGTGTATATTGCCGAGAAGCTGGTGCTCTTGGATAAGCTTTGCCCCGCCATGAATGCGGGTGACGTACACGCATTTATCCGCAATGAAGAAAGAAAAAGCGGCATGCAATATGCTGCGATGCAGAAAAAAGCCATTTATTCGGCGCTTGAGAGCGGCGTGATGATCCTGACCGGTGGACCGGGTACGGGTAAAACCACGGTCGTGCGCGCGCTGATCGATATTTTCTCTGCCATGGGGCACAAGGTCGCACTCGCGGCGCCCACCGGCAGAGCTGCCAAGCGCCTTTCGGAGTCTACCCAGACCGAAGCCAAAACCATTCACCGCTTGCTGGAGATGGAGTTTTCGGGCGACGAGGAGGGTAGCCGATTCCGCAAAAATCAGCAGGACCTGCTGGATGAGAACGTCATCATTGTGGACGAGGCTTCCATGGTGGACAATGCGCTGATGTGCCACTTACTCAAGGCGATCAAGCCGGGAGCAAGATTTATTCTGATCGGTGACGCAGATCAGCTGCCCAGTGTGGGCGCCGGTTACGTGCTGCACGATCTGATCGAGAGCGGTCGTTTTTCCACCGTTTGCCTCAATGAAATCTTCCGTCAGGCGCAAAAATCGCTGATCGTGACCAACGCGCATGCCATCAATAAAGGGCAAATGCCCGATCTTTCGGTCAAGGATAACGACTTTTTCTTCCTGCCGCGTCAGACCGACGCGCAGATTGCCGCCACGGTTGCGGATCTGTATCAGAACCGTCTGCCTCGTACCTACGGGGAAATGGCGCGCACCGGTACGCAGATCATCACGCCCTCGCGACGCGGTGAGGGCGGCACCGATCATCTGAATCTTTTGCTGCAATCCCGTATGAATCCGCCGGCTGCAGGCAAACGCGAGCATCCCTTCCGTGACAGCGTGTTCCGTGAGGGAGACCGCGTCATGCAGATCAAGAATAACTACGACGTGGTGTGGGAAAAGACCGACGGCACGCAGGGAAGCGGCATTTTTAACGGAGATATGGGCGTCATTCGTCGCATTCACCCGGCAGACCGCATCATGGAAATTGAATTTGACGACCGCATGGTGGAGTATGATTTTGCTTCGCTGGAGGATCTGGAGCATGCTTATGCCATTACGGTGCATAAAAGTCAGGGCAGCGAGTATCCTATTGTGATCGTGCCCATGTACGCAGCTCCCCCCATGCTGCTGACGCGAAATTTGCTGTACACAGCGGTTACGCGTGCGCAGAACATGGTGATTTTTGTGGGCAGGGAAGAGGTTGTGGCGCAAATGATCGCCAATAACCGCCAGTCTATGCGCTATACGGGGCTTGCGCAGCGTTTGCGCACAGAGGTATAGGTATGATGATCAAAGCATTGCGTCGACTTTTGTTCCCACCGCGCTGCGCTTCGTGCGGCGTGCTGCTGGATGACGCGCACAACCCGGCACCCCGTGCGTTGTGCGGGGAGTGCCTTGTCAAGTGGGATGCGCAGAAAAACGAGCTTTGCCACTGCTGCGGCTATCCTGCATCGGATTGTACAAAGCCGGTGCCCATGATGCCAAGGCATGGAATTGAAAAGCTGGTTCGATTGGCGGAATATCAGCCGCAAAGAAGCTGCGTGGGAAACCGCATGATTTTCAAGCTCAAGGATAAGGAAAG
The DNA here is from genome assembly GCA_015065285.1 of Oscillospiraceae bacterium. Taxonomy (GTDB): domain Bacteria; phylum Bacillota; class Clostridia; order Oscillospirales; family CAG-272; genus SVQP01. The sequence continues at coordinate 6,552 of SVQP01000035.1, forward strand.
CGCTGAGCTGCAGGCATTCTTGGCATCCGAGCTTGCGCCCATGATCAAAAAGCAACTGCTCATACTGGGGCAAACACCCGAGAATACCGTGCTTGTGTGGGCACCGCGCTCCAAAAGAGCCGAGCGAGAGCGAGGCTTTGACCAATCCCGCGGATTGTGCAATGCCCTGGCGCGCGAGCTTGGTGTGCAAAAGCCTGTGCGCCTGATTCGCCGCGCGGGCGGACGCGTGCAAAAAATGCTTGGACAAGCGCAAAGAAGAAAAAACGCGTTTTCTGCCTTTGAAGCAGTGCCGGAGCACTGCGCAGCATTGAAGGGCAAGTGCGTGATCCTGGTGGATGACGTGGTCACCACGGGAGCAACGCTCTCTGCATGCGCTGCAAAGCTCAGACCCTACAAGCCTGCCGTTATCATCGCGGCATGCGTGGCGGTTGACGTACCGAGTGAAACATAAAAAAACCCTGCGCATATGCGAACACGCATATGCGCAGGGTTTTTGATTGAAATCAGAGATTGTTCATCCAGCGGCAAGCATCGTCGATCCAGCCCTCGCATTCGGGGTGCTCCAGAATGGGCTGACCGTACGAGGTCTCCTTATTACAAAGCGCAAGACCGTGAGGTCCGTAGGGATAAACGTGCAGCTCAAACGAAACGCCGTTGTCGGCAAGAGCCTTGGCATAGATCAGGGAGTTCTGCACGGGTACCGCACCGTCCTCAGCCGTGTGCCAGATAAATGCGGGTGCTGTGTTGGGGGTGACGTATCTTTCCATGGAGTAATAAGCGCGCTGCTCATCCGTTGCGTTTTCCGAGCCGCAAAGCAGGTTGAAGGAGCCGGCGTGTCCGTATTTTTCGCTGATCAGTACGGGGTAGCCAAGCACAGTGCCGGTGGGCTTGTGCAGATCGTTATCCATGCAGCCAACAGCCTCGCGCACCTCGGGAAGCTCGTACATGGTGCCGCAGGAGGCAGAAAGGTGACCGCCTGCACTGTAGCCGTTGATAAACACGTAACGGGGATCTACGTCGTATTCCTCTGCATGCTCACGCAGAAATTTTACCGTCAGGCAAGCTTCGATCAAGGGGCGGTTGCCGCATGCGTTTTCGCAGATCGAGTAGCGCAGGATAAAGACGTTAAAGCCTGCGGCAAGAAATTGCAGCGCAATCGGCTCAGCCTCGCGCGCAGAAAGGAAGGCGTAGCCGCCACCCGGGCAAACAATGACCGTACGGCGCGCGGTGATATTGAGCTCGGGGCTCTGATCATGCAGATATGCGGTCAGGGTGCATTCGGGATACTGGGGGAAGGGAGTGAGTGTAAAATGCTTCATATCGGTAGATCCTTTCCATAGATTCACCTCATTATAGCACATGCCTGCAAAATTTGCAATCGAATTTTTGATTGTTGTGTGAAAAATCCCAAATGCTCTTGACATCGGCGAAGAAAATCGGTATAATATGGTTAATAAGATGGCGAGTGTGTCGTCACTTGTTAATACTTTTATAAGAGGTGTAACATGAAAAGAACATTGGCTCTGATCGTAGCGCTTCTCATGCTTGCTGCAATCTGCGCAATTCCCGCAGCTGCTGCAGACCGCACTGAGGTTGCCGGCTACTATGAGTACTCTGCTACCAAGAATGAAGAAATTCTGAGTGGTGAAGCAGGCGAGGCTTCCATGAAATGGAACGTGCCTTATCAGGCAATTGCGCCCGTTATCGATGGCGTAATCAACCAGAACGAGTATGCTCGTTTCGAAAACTTTGAGGATTACATCACCCTGGCAACCACCACCAACTATGGTGTGGAAAAGGCTGACGCACTGTATGAGAAGATCAAGGACGGTTTCTTTGATGCTTACTGGTGCTGGGACGGTCAGTATCTGTACATGGCATTCGATATCCAGTGCCCCGATGGCTATTCCTGCCAGCCCGGTCAGGATATGATGCTGTTTGCGCACAACTGCCTGCAGATCGGTATGGCAGACGTTGACGCAGTAGGCAAGGATCCTTCCTACGTTGAGCTCGGATTTGGCTATGACAACGTAAATGACAAAGATATCACCTTCGCATGGGCTCCCGCTCCCGCTCGTTACCAGTCTGATGAGGAAGATTTCAAGGGCGCTTATGACGAAACCTCTCAGCGTCTGATTTATGAGCTGAGAATCGACCTGCAGCCCGCTCTGGGTTGGGAGGCATATCCCGAAAACGGTCAACAGGTTAATTTCGCATTTGTACTTGAGGTTGCAGGCGAAAACGATGCAAACACCAACGCACAGGTTATGTTCTGCCAGGGTATTGGCGGTCAGTATTCCATGAAGGTGAATGAGTACTTTGCTGCAATCACCTTTACCGGCAAGCCCGATGACGTTGTATTTGACCCCAAGGATCCCTCCTCCGGCATTTCCGAGGAAGACCTGGAATATGAGCTTCGCGAAATGATCAACTTTGCTGATGCTAACGTATTCAACACCATGGTTGGTAACGGCGCAAGCGTTGAGCAGATCACCGAGGGTGAGGAAACCTTCCTGCGCATCACCATGGAAGAGGATGGCGGCTACGTATACAGCACCGCATATCCCAGAAACCTGCTGTCCGATGCAAGATACCTGGTCATCAAGTATCGCAACACCTCCGAGAAGAACGAGGAGTGCGGTGTGATCTGGCAGACCAGACAGGATCTTGATTTCCACCTGGACGAGTGCTATTATGACTTCCTGGAGACCAGCAGTCAGTGGAACTACCTGCTCATCGACATGAACGGTGATGCAAAATGGATGGACTACATCCAGACTCTGGGTCTTGTTCCTTGCTATGATACAACCGAGGTAGCAGGTGTGACCATGGACGTTGCTTGGATCAAGTGCTACAACCTGGATCCTTACGATCTGTACGAGCAGTATCTGCCCACCGAGGCTGAGACCGAGGCTCCCTCTGAGGAGACCACCGAGGCTCCCGTAGGCTCTGAGAGCGGCGCTACTACCGAGGCTCCCGCAGGCTCTGAAGGCACCACCGAGGGTGCTGAGCAGGCAGGCGGCTGCAAGGGCGTAGTTGGCGCAGGCGTGCTGGCAGTTGTTGCTGTCATCGGCACTGCAATCGTGCTCAAGAAGAAGGACTAATTCCTGAAAAATTTATGCTGCAAGCATCCACGGATGCTTGCAGCATCTTTTTTTGCATGAATTTGGCAGAAAAAATGCAATTTTGATAGACAAATCAAAAAGCGTATGGTATAATGACTATATATTTCAACGAACGGGAGATTATCAATGAAGGTTTCACAAATTCCATATAAAAGATATACCATACAAGAGGCGCAGGCTGCGTTTGATGCGTTTGTCAAGGCAAACGAGCAGGCAAAGAGCGCGCAGGACGTGCTGGTGGCAAAGCAGGCACTCATGGATAGCATGATTGAGTACTATACCGCCTCCTCCTTAGCGAATTGCCGCTTCACACTGGATACCAGAGACGAGTTTTACGGAGCAGAGGTCTCGTATTACGACGAGATCGGTCCCGTTGTCTCGGGACTGACCACCGAGTACAGCAAGCTTTTGCTGACCTCTCCTTACCGTGCAGAGCTGGAAAAGCTGCTCAACCCCCGTATCTTCAAGCAGATGGAGATCGGACTCAAGTGCTTTGATCCCTGCATTGTGGAGGATATGCAGTTGGAAAACAGTATTGTCACCGAGTATTCCAAGTTCATGTCCGAAATGCAGTTTGAATTTCGCGGTAAGACCATGCCGCTCTCCTCCTTGCGCGGACACTTGGAGGATGGTGACCGCGAGGTGCGCCGCGAGTGCGCAGAAGCGATCGGACGCGGCTTGCAGGCAAATGCCGAGCAGCTGGACGAGATTTACGACAAGCTGGTCAAGGTGCGCCATACCATGGCAACCAAGCTGGGATACAAGAACTACGTGGAGCTTGGCTATTGGAGAATGAACCGCATGGACTACGATGCAAAGATGATCCGCAAGTTCCGCGAGAACGTCAAGGAATCCTTGGTACCGCGCGTGGGTGCTATCAAGCAGCAGATCGCGCAGGAGCTGGGCATTGATCAGATCATGTTCTATGATAACGAGATCTTCTGTGCAGGCGAGCAGCCCAAGCCCATGCTGGATAAGGCGGGCATTTTTGCGGCAGCGCAGGAAATGTACGACGATATGAACCCCGTTATCGGTGCGTTTATGAGAAATATGCAACAGGCTGAGGCGTTTGACGTGGACGCGCGCGACGGCAAGTGGGGCGGTGGCTATTGCACCTGCTTCCCCAAGTATAAGCAGCCCTTTATTCTGGCAAACTTCAATGGCTCCTGCGGAGACGTGGACGTTATGACGCATGAGTTCGGTCACGCGCTGGCAGCGCACTTTGCCTGCGAGCAGGATAATTTCGAGCTGGACGTGGGAGGCATGGAAACTGCCGAGTGCCACTCCATGAGCATGGAATTCCTTTGCTGGAAGTATATGGACAAGTTCTTTGGCGAGAATGCACCGCTTTACAAAAAGCGCCATTTGCTGGAGGCTCTGAGCTTTATTCCTTACGGTGTGATCGTGGATGAATTCCAGCACGTGATGTACGAGCAGCCCGAGCTGACGCCCGCACAGCGCAAGCAGGTTTATCTGGAGCTTGAGAAAAAGTACCGTCCTTATCTGGGTCTTGAGGGCATTCCTTATCTGGAAGAGGGAACCAGATGGCAGTATCAGATGCATATCTATGAAAGCCCCTTCTACTATATCGATTATTGCCTTGCGCAAACGGTTGCCATCGGCTTTTTGGTGGCTTCTGTGGAGGACTACGACGGTGCGCTTTCCCGCTATCTTGAATTTGTCAAGTGCGGTGGCACCAAGGCGTTTGAAGCACTGATCGAGGATGCAGGGCTGGCATCTCCCTTCAAGGATGGCTCGCTGGAAGTGCTTGCCGACAAGGCTGCCGAGATCGTCAAGAATCTGTAACGAAAACTTATCCCTGCGCTTTGCGCAGGGATTTTTTTTGTCGGAATTTTGCGTGATTTGTTGCAAAATGAGTGCGGATGTGTTACAATGATTGTATATTGAAAATCACCGATGGGTGGAAAGGACGAATTATGGAAAACAACAGACCCGGGCTGATCCCTTGCCCCAAATATGCCGTTTACAGAGAGGAAACTCTTGCGATTATGCCGATTATGGAGATTTGTGATCCTGCGTTTGTCCGCCCCGCTAAGGCGTTTGCAGGCTATGCTCAGCGCTTGGTGGGTGTGCGCTTTACCGAAGGACGCGGTGCATCGGTGGTGCTGCGCGCAGATCCCGATATGCAGAGCGGTGAATATTCGCTGCGCGTGCAGGTTGCCCGCGTGGTGCTTTGCGCTGCGGATGAGCAGGGCATGCAGTATGCACTGGCAACGCTGGGTCAGCTGATCTCTGTGCAGGATGGTCGCGTCACCCTGCCCGTATGCGAGATCCGCGATCTGCCCGATTCACAGCATCGCTGCGTCATGATCGACTTGGCGCGCAACTGGCACCCCTTTGATTATTTGCTCTCCTACGTGGATCTTTGCTGGTTTTACAAGATCAGCCGCCTGCATTTGCACTTTACCGATGACCAGAGCTATACGCTGCAGAGCGCGATCTACCCCAAGCTTGCAACCGAAAATCGCTCCTATAGCCCCGAGGATATTGCGTATCTGAATAAGTATGCCGAAGAGCGCGGCATTTCTCTGATTCCCGAGATCGACGTGCCCGGGCATTGCACGCAGTTCTGCTTGGCATACCCCGAGATTTTCGGTACGGATCATATCATTCCGCAAACAGGGGAGGCAATGGATGCCATGCAGGCGTTGTTTTCCGAGCTTTGCGATATGTTCCCCAACTCCGAATACGTACACGTAGGCGGTGACGAGGCAGCGATTGAAAAATGGACCACCAATCAAGCCTGCCGCTCGTATGCCGAGTCCTGTGGAATTGATTTTGACTGCGCGGACAAGCGTTACCTTGCCGAGCGCATGCTTGCCAATTTCGTGCAGAAAATGGCGGATGCCGTCATGGCAAAGGGCAAAAAGGTCATGGCATGGGAGGGCTTTGCACCCTGTGTTAACGAATTTGTCTCCAAGGATATCGTGCTGCACAGCTGGGAAAACTATTATCAGACTACACCGCAGCTGCTGGCGGGCGGTTTCAAGATCATCAACAGCTCCTGGAGACCCATGTACGTGGTAACTCCTGCGGCATACTGGTCTCAAAAAGAGGTGTTTGACTGGAGCGTTTATCGCTGGCGTCCCGTACATCCCGATTCTCCTTACCTTGGCGTCACTGTGGAAATTGATCCCGACGAGCGCGTGCTGGGCGGTCAGCTGCTGGCATGGGGTGATACCATTCCCACCAACTTCCCAAGCGTAGCAGAGGGCATTGCCGAGGAGCGCAGATTGGTGGCTGAGCGCATGGCTGCGCTTTCCGAGAATACGTGGAACCGCGAAAAGCTGCGCAGCTATGCGGAGTTTGAGCAGGCATATCAAAGCCTTTGCCGCGCGGCAAGCATTCTGATCGACTAAAATTTCGGAATTTGATTGCACTCTATTTACAATTCGTGTGATTTGTGATACAATAAAGAGTATTCTTTTGATAGAAAAGAGGGATGGGGACCATGAAGATCGGTTTTGACAATGACAAATATCTGCAACTGCAATCCGAGCAGATTCGCCGGCGCATCGCCCAATTTGGCGGTAAGCTGTATCTGGAATTTGGCGGTAAGCTGTTTGACGACTATCACGCATCGCGCGTGCTGCCCGGCTTTGCGCCCGACAGTAAGCTGCGTATGCTGATGAACCTGCGCCAGGATGCGGAGATCATTCTGGTAGTCAACGCAGAGGATATTGCAAAGAACAAAATGCGTGCCGATCTTGGCATTACCTACGATCAGGATGCTTTGCGCCTGATTGATATTTTCCGCGACCTCTCCTTTACGGTGGATAGCGTGGTGATTACCTGCTATGCAGGTCAGCAGGCAGCGGATGATTTTCGCCGCAAGCTTGCCGATCGCGGGGTCAACAGCTATCTGCACTATCGCATCGACGGCTATCCCTCGGACGTTGAGCGAATCGTCAGCCCTGCAGGCTTTGGTAAAAATGAATTTGTCAAAACCACAAAGCCGCTGGTTATGGTCACCGCGCCCGGTCCGGGCAGCGGAAAGATGGCAACCTGCCTGTCTCAGCTGTATCACGAGCACCTGAACGGTGTGCGTGCAGGATATGCCAAGTTTGAAACCTTCCCCATCTGGAATTTACCCCTGCGCCATCCGGTCAACCTTGCTTATGAAGCGGCAACCGTGGATCTGGATGACGTGAATATGATCGACCCCTTCCACCTGGAGGCGTACGGTCAGACCACTGTAAACTATAACCGTGACGTGGAGATCTTCCCGGTGCTGCGCGCTATGCTGACCGGTATTCAGGGCACCTCTCCTTATCAGTCGCCCACCGATATGGGCGTCAATATGGTCGGCTTTTGTATTGAGGATGAGCAGGTTGTTTGTGATGCTGCACGCAAGGAAATTTTGCGCAGATATTATCAAACCGCCGTATCCGAAAAGCAAAAGGGAAGCGATGGCACGCTGACCGCCAAAATGAAGATCCTGCTTCAGGAGGCGGGTGTGAGCGCCGATTGCAATCCTGCCATTGCAGCAGCGCTGTCTCGTGCTGCCCAAACGGGAAATCCCGCAGGCGCAATGATGCTGCCGGATGGCTCTGTTGTCACGGGTAAAACCTCCTCGCTGCTCGGTCCCTCCGCAGCACTGCTGCTCAATGCGCTCAAGCGTCTTGCGGGGATCCCCAAGGAGGAAGAAATCATCAGTGCTGATGCACTTGAGCCGATTTGCAAGCTGAAAATTCAGTATCTGGGGCAGAACAATCCCAGGTTGCACTCGGATGAGGTACTCATTGCACTCTCCATCAGCTCGGGCACACACGAAAATGCAGCGCTTGCTCTGGCGCAGCTGGATCAGCTTCGCGGATGTGATGCGCATTTCTCGGTCATCCTCTCTCCCGTGGACGAGCGTATTTATAAACGACTTGGCATTAACGTGACCTGTGAGCCGGTAGCGGGTGCCAAAAAGGGAAAAGTGAAGTTATGAAAAGAATTTTACTGATCGCAACCGGAGGCACCATTGCCTCCACTCCAACCGAACAGGGGCTTGCTCCCGGGCTGACGTCCCGGGAGCTTTTGGAAACCGTGCCCGAGCTTTCGGGCGTGTGCGAAATAGAGACACTGCAGCTGTTCAATCTGGACAGCACCAATATGTGCCACGTGCAGTGGCTGGAGATCGCGCGCACCATTCGTGAGCAGTATGCGCGTTACGACGGCTTTCTGATCACGCACGGCACTGATACCATGGCATACGGTGCGGCAGTGCTTTCCTATCTGATCCAGCAAAGCCCCAAGCCCGTGGTGCTGACCGGTGCACAGCGCTCGATCTCACAGCGCGATACCGACGCGCGTGAGAATTTGCTCAATGCGGCAATTTACGCGTCGGATGACGGTGCGCAGGGCGTGCACATTGTGTTTGACGGTAAGGTGATCGAGGGCACGCGCGCAACCAAGACCCGAACCAAGAGCTATGCGGCATTTTCCAGCATGGATTATCCCGAGGTTGCAGTGATACGCGGCGGCAGAGTGCTGCACTATATCAAAGCGCAAAAGCCCGCTGCTCCGGTCTTTTACCATACGCTGGACGCGCGTGTATTCGTGCTCAAGCTGACTCCCGGCATTCAGCCCGGCATTTTTGATTATCTGGCGGAGAACTATCGCGCTGTGATCATCGAAAGCTTTGGCGTGGGCGGCATTCCGGTTTACGATAGTGAGGCATTTGCGGATAAGATCGCCATGCTGACCGAAAAGGGCGTGAAGGTGATCATCAAAACACAGGTGGCGCACGAGGGCAGTGATATGGAGATCTACCGCGTGGGCTTTACCATCAAGCAAAGATTCAATTTGCTGGAAGCATATGATATGACCACCGAGGCAGCCTTTGCAAAGACCATGTGGGCACTGGGCAACAGCTGCGATGATGCAAGCTTCCGCGCACTGTTTACGGCGTCTGTGGGAGCGGACAAGGTGTCCTGAAAGGAGCAGAAATGTATACAAAACAGCTTTTATCCTTTATAGAAAACAGCCCGACAGCCTATCAGACGGTAGATTCTGCCGCTAAGATTCTGGAAGAGCAGGGCTTTATTCGCCTTGGTGCGCAGCAAGCATGGGAGCTTGTGCCGAATCAGGGCTATTACACGGTGCAAAACGGCACCTCGATCATTGCCTTTCGCATGCCCGCAGGCAAGGTAGCATCCCTGATGCTGGCAGCCAGCCACAGTGATTCTCCCACCTTCAAGCTCAAGGCAATCTGCGAGGCGGATGCGTGCGGTGATTACGTGAAGCTCAATACCGAGCGCTATGGTGGCATGATCATGTCCACCTGGCTGGATAAGCCCTTGTCCGTAGCAGGCAGACTGGTAGTCAAGCAGGATGGCGCGATCAAAACGGTCAACGTCAAGGTGGATCGCGACCTTGTGCTGATCCCCAACGTTGCCATTCACCAGAACAGAAAGCACAATGACGGATTTGCGTTCAATGCGCAGACCGACATGATGCCGCTTTACGGCATGGCAAGCGCCAAGGGCAGCCTGATGGCTACCGTGGCAGAGGCAGCGGGTGTGGATGCCGAGAGCGTCATCGGCTCGGATCTGTATCTGTATAACCGCACGCCCGGCAGCATCTGGGGCGCGGAAAACGCGTTTTTCTCGGCTCCCCGTATAGATAATCTGATGTGCGCATACGGTACGCTGATGGGATTGCTTGGGGCAAAGCAGGCAGAGAACGCACTGCAAATCTGGGCTTGCTTTGATAATGAGGAGACCGGCAGTCGCACCAAGCAGGGAGCGGGCGCACTTTGGATGCGCGACGTGCTGGAGCGCGTTTGCGAGGCGAGCGGTGTAGATTTGCGCCGCATTCTGCCCACGTCCATGATGCTGTCTGCCGACAACGCACATGCCAAGCACCCCAACCATCCCGAGCTTTCGGATGCACAGAACGCGCCGCGTATGGGCGGTGGCGTGGTGATCAAGGCAAATGCTTCGCAGAGCTACGCAACCGATGGCATTTCCTGCGCACTGTTCTCCGAAATGTGCAAGAGAGAGGGTGTGCCTACACAGAACTTTGCCAACCGCTCGGATAGTCCCGGCGGCTCTACTCTCGGCAGTATTGCGGATACGCTGCTGCCCATTAACACGGTAGATATCGGCATGGCGCAGCTGGCTATGCACTCGTCTTATGAAACGGCTGCGTGTGCGGATACCGAGCACGTGATCAATGCCTCTCGCGCATTCTTTGAAACCGAGATTCGACTGGATGTGCAAGGTAACTACACAATCTGATTGACAAGAAGCACTTATTCTGCTATAATGGGAGCAGAATAAGTGCTTTTTTGGAGGGAATCATGCAACAGTACAAGGTTTATACTTATGCAAAAATGCCCGAGGATTGGTCGGACGTGCCGCGCGCGCTGATCGATCAGTATGCATGGGGGCAGGAATATATGCCCATTGCTTACGGGCAGCTGATCATGATCAAGGGCTATGGCTTTGCGCTGCGCATGACGTGCAAGGAAAAGCATCCGCGCGCGATCTATGAGGAGTACAATCAGCCCGTGTATACCGATTCCTGCCTGGAATTCTTTGCAACCTGGGATAATGAATCGACCAGATATATCAACATGGAAATGAACGCTAAGGGTACGCTGCTTTCCTGCTGCGGAGTGGGACGCGATAACCGCACGCCCTTGATCAATCTCAGTGGTGGCAGGCTGCCCACAATCAAGCCCTTTGCAACCGATGAGGAGTGGGGCATTGTTGCGGAAATTCCGTTTGAGATTCTGGATGCGGTGTACGGCATCCGTCGCGAGAGCTTTGCGCCCGGCTATACCTTCCGCGGCAACTTTTATAAGTGCGGAGACGAGACGCCCATCGTGCACTATGGCTCTTGGAGCCGCGTGGGCACCAAAACCCCCGATTTCCACCGCCCTGAGTACTTTGGAGAGCTGGTAATTGCGCAATGAAGATTCTGGCAAGCGATTACGACGGTACGCTCAACGTAGGCGGTACGGTCAGTAAGGAAAATATTGAGGCGATCCAAAAATGGCGTGCTGCGGGCAATCTGTTCGGACTTGTCAGCGGCAGAAACTTAGGATCGATCAAAAGGTTTTTGGATAAGGACAACGTGCCCTATGATTTTATGGTAGGCTGCAACGGCTCGGTCATTGCCGATGCGCAGGGAAATGCCACGGAGCATAACTGCATTCCCGCGCGCGTGGCAAAGGCGTTGTTTGCTGAAATTTTTCGTTATGAAGCGCAATACGTGTCAGCATCATACGATTGGGGCAGCGTTCACGTTGAGGCGAGTACCGACCTGCGTGCGGATGATACGTATTTGACGATTGATGAGGTGCGACTGGATCGCGTGCTGGAGGTGTCGGGCTGGTTTACCTGTCCCGAACATGCTTTGACAGTCCGGAATGCGTGCGAGACAATGTTCGCAGGGCAGATCAACGGCTTAATGCCCACCGTGCAAAGCATTGATTTTGTGTGCGCAGGCACGGATAAGGCAAGCGGTATTCGCAAGCTGGTCCAAAGCCGCGGCATTGATCCTGAAATCATTCTGACCGTGGGAGACGGGGACAACGACCTTTCCATGCTGCTCTCTCCCGATTTTTGCGGATACGCAATGCAAAACTCCATGCCCGCGGTGCTGGAGCAGGTCAGCCGCAGGACCGAGAGCGTGGCGCACTTAATTGAAGAATATTTGTAAAGAAAAAGGACAGAGGAAGAATCCTCTGTCCTTTTATGATCAATCAAAATATCCCAGCTTGTAAAGCAGCTCTGCGCAAAGCAGCGCACCGCCTGCTGCACCGCGCAGCGTGTTGTGTGCAAGCGCGACGAACTTGTAGTCGTAAATCGTATCCTCGCGCAATCTGCCAACCGTAACGCCCATGCCACCGTAAATATCACGGTCCAGCTTGGTCTGCGGACGGTTTTCCTCTTCCATATAGGTAATGAACTGCGCAGGCGCACTGGGCAGTCCAAGCTCCTGGGGCTTGCCGGAGAAGTTCTTCCAGCGCTCCAGAATGACCTCTTTTTCGGGCTTGTTTTCAAACTTGACAAACACAGCCGCCATGTGACCGTCGGTCACGGGTACGCGAATGCACTGTGAGGTGATCACGGGACCTTCTGCCTTGACGATCTCACCGTTCTCCACCTTGCCCCAGATGCGAAGCGGCTCCTGCTCGGATTTTTCTTCCTCGCCACCGATGAAGGGGATGATATTGTCAATCATTTCGGGCCATTCATTGAAGGTCTTGCCCGCACCCGAGATTGCCTGATAGGTGGTAACCACCATTTCCTTGATGCCGAAATCCTTGAGCGCGGTCAGCGCAGGCACGTAGCCTTGAATCGAGCAGTTGGGCTTGACCGCGATAAATCCGCGCTTGGTGCCCAGTCTCTTTTTCTGTGCTTCAATCACTGCATAGTGATCTGCATTGACCTCCGGAATGACCATGGGCACGTCGGGGGTCCAGCGGTGTGCGCTGTTGTTGGAAACCACGGGGATCTCCGCCTTGGCATATGCCTCCTCCAGTGCCTTGACCTCGTCCTTTTTCATGTTGACAGCGCAGAATACAAAGGAGACAAGGCTCTTGACAGTTTCAATATCCTCGGAGCTGATGATGGTCATATTCTTATATTTTTCGGGCAGAGGGGTAGTCATCTTCCATCTGCCGCCAAGCGCTTCCTCATAGGTCTTGCCCGCGTTGCGGGGAGAGGCTACCAGCGCGGTGACTTCAAAATAAGGGTGATTTTCAAGCAGGGTCAGAAAACGCTGACCAACCATGCCCGTTGCGCCAATGACGCCGACTTTACATTTTTCCATAGTACGATCTCCTTTGTCAAAGGGAATAATAAAATCATATTAATATCATATCACACAAGCGACCAAAGTGCAACATCAATTTGCAAGAAAAAATCAAGATCATGCAAAATTGTGCAATAAGTGCGGTTATTAACGGTGATAATCGGGGTGATTGTGCAATAATGCAATAAAATATTTCAGTTTTCGCTCTTTTTTTGCTCAACCATCTGCGAGTAGACCTCGTTTTTGTGCACACCGCGCTCACGGGCGGCTGCTTTGATGGCATCCTTTTGGCTCATACCTGCATCCACGTGATATTGCACGTGCTCGGGAATGCTCATATTCTGCCAAAAAGCGGTCTTTGATGAGGAGTGCTCGCCTGCGCCTTCAATCACAAGCACGTATTCGCCACGGGGCTCTTTTTGCTCATAATGCGCGATCGCACCGTCAAGTGTGGTGCGCAGCACCTCCTCGTTGAGCTTGGTCAGCTCACGGCAAAGCGAGATGCGGCGGCTGCCGCCAAAGGCTTGCGCCAGATCGGCAAGCGTGGTGCGCAGCTTGTGGGGAGCCTCGTGCAAAATCATGGTGCGCTTTTCGTGCGCAAGCTCGGAAATATGTGCGCGGCGCTCGGATTTGTTGGTGGAAAGAAAACCCTCAAAGGTAAAGCGACCTGTGGGCAGGGCAGAAAGTGTCAGTGCCGTAATGGCAGCGCAGCAGCCCGGAATGCTTGTCACACTCACACCCTGCTCGGCACACAGCACCACCAGATCCGCTCCGGGATCGGAGATGGCGGGCGTGCCCGCATCGGTCACCAGAGCGCAGGACTGTCCTGCCTGCAGGCGGGCAATGATCTGCTCGCCGCGCTCGCGCTTGTTATGTTCAAAATAAGAGACCATGGGCTTGGAAATGCCCAGGATCGAGAGCAGCTTTTGCGTGTTTCGGGTATCCTCGGCAGCAATAAAATCCACCTCGGAGAGCACCTTGATCGCGCGCTCGGAAAGATCGGAAAGGTTGCCGATGGGTGTGGCAACCAGATACAGCATGCCACCCACGATGGCGTTCTTTTCTTCGCGGTATTCGTTAGATTTGATGGAACTCATCACAAATTCCTTTCACGTGTCATAAAATGAAAATAAAACTTTGGGAAAGGGGCTATTTATGGCAATCAAAATTTACATAGATCAAGGGCACAATCCGGTCAATCCCAACGCGGGGGCGGAAGGGAACGGACTGCGCGAGCAGAATATTACTTATCGAATCGGGCGGGAGCTTGCCTCTCTTCTGGAAGCCGATCCCGAGTTTGAGGTGCGTCTGTCGCGACCCACCGCGCAAACGCAGCTTGGCAATTCTCTGAGCACCAGTCTGCAAGCACGCGTGCAGGATGCCAACGCGTGGGGCGCGGATTATTTTATCAGCCTGCATACCAATGCCTCCGAAATCTCCTCGGCTACGGGAACCGAGGCGTTTGCCTATGCACGGGGCAGTGCGGCGTTTGCGCTTGCCGAGGATCTGGTCGAGGGTGTCAGTGCCGTCACGGGGCTGCCCAACCGCGGCACGTTTGTGCGCTCGGGGCTTTACGTGCTGCGCAGAACGGCAATGCCTGCGGTGCTTTTGGAGCTGGGATTTATCACCAATCCGGGTGATGCCGCACTGATGAATGAAAATCCGGGGTTGTTCGCACAAGGGATCTACCGGGGGATCAAGAATTACACGGGGCTTTAAGATAACATGCGCAAAAGCTCTGCCTCGTCAATGACCGTCACGCCAAGGGCTTGTGCCTTGATCAGCTTGCTGCCCGCAGCCTCGCCGGCTACGACGTAAGATGTCTTTTTGGAGACCGAGGAGGAGGTTTTGCCGCCTGCTGCCACGATCAGCGCCTCAGCCTCGCTGCGACTCATGGTAGGCAGCGTGCCGGTCAGCACAAACGTCTTGCCCACAAGCTTGTCGCCCACGGGAGCGGCAGTGGATTCGGTCAGCACGCCTGCCGCGCTCAATCTTTGACAAAGCTCGCGGCTTTCGGGGCGGCTGAAATATTCGATCACGCAATCGGCAGTGATCTGCCCAAAATCGTCCAGTGCGCAAAGCTGCTCGGCAGTGGCATTCATGCAAGCCTGCAGCGTGCCGTATCTGCGTGCAAGCGCGGTAGCGGCTACCTGCCCGATATTGCGAATGCCCAGCGCAAAGATCAACCGCTCAAGTCCTGCCTGCTTGGATTTTTCGATAGCGGCTATCAGGTTTGCAGCGGATTTTTCACCCATGCGCTCAAGAGAAGCAATTTGCTCTGCGCGCAGCGCGTAAAGGTCGGCTGCATCGTGGATCAGGTCTGCGTCAATCAGCGCGTCCACGATCTGCGGTCCAAGCCCGTCAATGTCCATGGCGTCCTTGGAGGCGAAGTGCTCAATGCCGCGGCTGAGCTGTGCGGGGCAGGCGGGATTGATGCAGCGCACTGCCACCTCGCCCTCTGCCTGCACCACCTCGTGCCCACAGGAGGGGCAATGTGTGGGCATATGGAAGGGGATCTGCGTGCCGTCGCGCTTTTCGGGATGCGCGCAAACTACCTCGGGGATAATATCACCGCTTTTTTGTACAGAAACCACGTCGCCAAGCATAATGCCGCGCTCGCGGATAAAATCAATATTGTGCAGTGTTGCGCGAGAGACGGTTGTGCCTGCCAGTCGCACGGGGGAAAGCTCTGCGGTGGGGGTCAGCACACCGGTTCTGCCCACCTGAATGGTGATTTCATTGAGCTTGGTCTGCTTGCGCTCGGGCGGGAACTTGTAAGCCACAGCCCAGCGCGGCGTGCTCACGCCCTCGCCAAGGGCGGCTCTTTGCGTAAGGCTGTTGACCTTGACCACCACACCGTCAATATCGTAGGGAAGATCGTCGCGCATGCTACCGATCTTTTCAATATGGGCAACAATTTGGTCTGCCGTGCTGACCACGGTGCGCAGCTTGATTGCAGGGAAGCCGAGCTCATCAAGGCGATCCAGCGTTTGTTTGTGTGTCAAGGGTGCGTGACCGTCTGCCCAAAGCGCGCCTTCCTGGTAGTTGAAAATAAAAATATCCAAGGCACGGGATGCCGTGATCTGCGGATCCAGCTGGCGCAAGGAGCCTGCTGCAGCATTTCTCGGATTTGCCATCAGGGCTTCACCGTTCATCTCACGCTTTGCGTTGAGTCTCTCAAATACGGCACGGGGCATATATACCTCGCCGCGCACAGTCAGCCAAAGGGGCTCGGGCAGCGTCAGAGGGATCGAGAAAATGGTGCGTACGTTCTGGGTAATATCCTCACCCGTCACACCGTCACCGCGCGTCGCACCCGTTACCAGCACGCCGTTTTCATAGATCAGCGAGCAGGACAAGCCGTCAATCTTGGGCTCTACCGAAAACTGTGCATCGGGCAGCTCTGCGTGCACGCGTGTCACAAAATCGGTCAGCTCCTCATAGGAGAACACGTCCGAGAGCGAATCCATGCGCACGCGATGCGTGACCTTATTGAATTTGTCCAGCGGCTTGCCGCCCACGCGCTGCGTGGGGGAGGCGGGATCAAAATATTCGGGGTGTGCCTCTTCCAGTGCCAAAAGCTCGTAAAACATGCGGTCGTAATCATAGTCCGAGATCACGGGCGCATCATCCACGTAATACAGCTTTGCATGGTGAGCCACCTCGCGGCGCAGCTGGGATATTTTCTGGAAAATCTCGTCGGAATGTGCCATTTCGTCCTCCGATAATCAAAATTACATACATAATTATTATATCAAAAATCTCTCCTTATGTCAACGGGAACGCGGCAAAAACGCAACCGCATCCGAAATTTCCGCAAGCTCTTGACTCTTTCTCCTGAATGTAATATAATATCCTTTGTATGTGATTTTGGTTCGGACAGTCAAAGGAGTGAGAAACATGCTGAAATCAGGCGGAAGAATGCGAAATTTCCGTGTTTACGGTCATGAAAAGAAAAAGGATTATACAGAGGGGCCAATGCTTGGCAAGATCATCCTGTTTATGCTGCCTGTTATGTTTACGGGCATCATTCAGCTGCTTTATAACGCAGCGGATATGGTGGTTGTGGGCAACTGGGCAGACAATGCGGATGCTGCCGTGGCAGCGGTCGGCGCGTGCGGTGCGCTGATCAATCTGATCGTCAACCTTTTCATGGGACTTTCGGTCGGTGCGGGCGTGGTAGTAGCGCAAAGGATCGGTGCAAACGATCACGACGGTGTGCGCAAGGTGGTGCACACAGCCATTCTGACCTCTGTCTTTACCGGTATTGCCGTGGGCATTTTCGGCTTCTTTATGGCAAGGCCCTTGCTTGTGCTCATGGGCACAAACGATGACGTGCTTGCCGAGGCTGCTCCCTATATGAGCGCGTATTTTGTGGGTATTCCCGCGTCCATGGTCTACAACCATGCCGCAAGCATTCTGCGCTCCAAGGGCGACTCTAAGAATCCTTTGATCTTTTTGACGCTTTCGGGTCTTGCTAACGTGTTTCTCAATCTGATTTTCGTATGTGTGTTCCATATGGGAGCCATCGGCGTTGGTATTGCAACTGCCGTATCGCAGTATATTGCCATGATCATGGTGCTTTATCACATGGTAAAGCTGGAGGATGACTGCCATCTGGATTTCAAAGCGTTGGCGATCGATAAGGATTCACTTTTCAA
This sequence comes from Oscillospiraceae bacterium, assembly GCA_015065285.1. Taxonomy (GTDB): domain Bacteria; phylum Bacillota; class Clostridia; order Oscillospirales; family CAG-272; genus SVQP01. The sequence goes on from SVQP01000035.1 coordinate 24,115, forward strand.
GATGCTGCGCATTGGCATCCCCGCAGGACTGCAGGGCACGTTCTTCTCGTTGTCCAATACGCTGATTCAGAGCACGGTCAACACCTATCCTACCGTGGTGCAGACGGGTAACACCACCGCCGGCAACATCGAGGGCTTTGTGTATATTTCCATGAACTCCTGCTACCATGCAGCGCTCACCTTTGTCGGGCAGAATACGGGTGCCAAGAAGTACGACCGCGTACTGCGCGCGTCCTTGATGTGTCTGGCAATCGTGATTGTGGTCGGACTTGGCATGTCCATGCTGATCTACTTCAACGGTGAGGGACTGATCTCGATCTACCGTCCAAACCAGCCCGAGGTTGTGGAGCACGGTATGGCGCGACTTTCCATCATTTGCGTGACGTATTTCCTTTGCGGCATTATGGACGTATTCAGCGGCATCATGCGCGGCATGGGCAAATCCTTCTTGCCAATGATGGTCTCACTCATCGGTTCTTGTGTCTTCCGCATCGTATGGATTCTTTTGTTCTGCCCGGGATATCCTGATCCGATTCAGATGCTGTACATCTCGTACCCGATCTCCTGGATCCTGACTGCGGGTGTGCACCTGATCTGCTGCATTGTCACTTGGATTTCGCGCGTGCGCGAGCTCAAAAGGGAAGAGTTGGCAGCTGCGGCTGCCGAGCAAGAGGCCGCCGTACAAGCTTGATTTTACAAAAAACCGCTTCGGCGGGTTTTTTGTCCGATCGAGCAAATCCTCTTTACAATTTTGCAAAAGCATGGTAAAATGAATACGGAATCCGATGCAATATCGGGAATAAGCGCACAGGCAGATCAAGAGGAGGTACGCGTATGGAATATGCACAGCAAACGGTCGTGGATTTTTTGAGCGGTAAGTTGGATATCGTGGAATTTCGCCGTCTTTATGACGAAAAGCCCGAAATAGACGCCTTTTTGCAAAATATCATCGATGAAATGAAAAAGGATGCCGGCAGAAAGCCTATTCCGCATACCATTGTGATCAACGGAAAGGAATATCATTCTTGCGCGGTTATTCCGTATCTGCTTGCCCCCGAAACCGATCCGGGCTTGCAATATTGTCCTCCTCAATATGAGTCGGTCCGTCAGATGCTGACGTATGAATTTCGTATGCATACGCACGACGTGGAGACCGCGTCGGGCGCATCCGAGTTTTACAGTGAAGTGTACGAGATATATTACCAGATCGATCAGTCTGTTCCGTTCTTCTATAAATACAGTGAAGCCTTCGACTTTGCGCTGGACGTCATACCCGAATATCTGGAAGGCGGGAATTCCGAGAAGTATATTCAAAAGCATATCATTCCTCTTTTCCCCGACACCATGAAAAAGGCCGAGCGTGTCAAGGCGATCAAGGCAAAGATCAA
>SVQP01000036.1 GCA_015065285.1 Oscillospiraceae bacterium
AAGCCACAGCACAGACACTTGTAGGGGCGATCAGTGATCGCCCGCTCCTGCGGCAACTATTCATAAAAAAGCAATTAAGGACTGCATCAAAACGATACAGTCCTTGATTTTTGCGAAATTCTCCGCTTATTTGTCAGCCCCATCGGGCTCACCCTTTTTTGATTAACAATCCTTGATCAATCTCATGAAAAACTCGACCGAGCGGTACAGCGTTTCCAGTCTGATCTTTTCATTGTTGCCGTGAATGGTGGCGCGCTCAGCACTTGTCAGATCCATGGCAGAGAAGCGGTAAACGCGATCCGAAATGCGCCCCCAATGGCGGCTGTCCGAGCATTGCACCATCAGATAAGGCGAAACGATGCAGCCCTTCCAGGTGGATGCCACTGCACTTGCTACCTTATCCCAGCCTGCGCAATCGGTGCGCGAGATGCGACTGGGGTTCATGCCGTGAAGGCAGGTGACCTCCACGTTTTCATCATCCACGGTTTTCTTGATATAAGCAAGAGCGCTGTCCATGTCATCCGCGGGATTGAGGCGGATATTGGAAACCAGAGATGCCTCGGGAGGGATGACGTTGGATGCCGACGAGCCCTGCATCTGTGTAAAGGCAACCGTGGTGCGCATGAGCGCATTGAGCTCACCGCCGCTCTTTTTGCAGATCAGGTCAAGCACGGGCAAAAACAGCTTGATATTGGAAAAAATCACCTTGTAAACAAAGGAGGAATAGCGACCGAGCGTATCAAACATCTTGGCAGCGGGCGGGGTCAGCTTTGCCTTGAAGGGATTTTGGACCATACGCACGCAAGCCGCACTCAGGCGGTCAACCGGTGCACCGGGCTTGGGCGCGGATGCGTGACCGCCACCCGATTTGACCGTGTACCCCACGTCCATCATACCTTTCTCGGCAATGCCGATCATAGCGCAGGGCACCTTGACACCGGGGAACACGTTTTCCACCACGGCACCGCCCTCATCAAGCACCAGCGCGGGCTGGATCTTGTGCTGCTCAAAATAGTCCACGATGTGCACAGCACCCTTGCCGTTGACCTCCTCACCGCCCGAGAACGCAAAGTATACGTCGCATTCGGGCACAAAGCCTTGGGAGATCAGCGTATCTGCCGCGAACAGAATGCCGTTAAAGGTCACCTTGGTATCCAGCGTGCCTCTGCCCCACATGCAACCGTCCTTGATCAGTGCCTCAAATGCGGGCACGTCCCACGCGTCCTCGTTGACGGGGACTACGTCGTAATGTGCCATGAGCACAGCAGGGTTGCCATCGGTTTTGCCTTTCCAGTGAAACAGCAGACCGCGATCGGGCAGGCGCTGCATGGAGCAGGCGGAAAATACGTTCGGGTAAAGCGTGGGCAGGGAATCAATCAACTTTTCAAATTCCGCGTTGTCCTCAAGCGAGGGGTCGCGATAGGAAACCGTTTTGCAGCGCACCAGAGTGCGAAGCGTCTCGGTTGCGCGATCCTTGTCAAAATCCATAGGTGTTGCGTCCACAACAGGCTGTGCGCCCGGCTTGAAGGTCAGCGCGCGAATCAGAATCATGGCAATTGCCACAATGGCAAACAGAACCAGGGCTGCAGCCACGGCAATCAGTGCGATTAAGATAGGGGGCAGCGGAGTCATTGCAATCAGGGGCATAGATCAAAGCACTCCCTTCTTGTAAAGAATTCTTGCATAGATCACAGTCACAATTACGCCCACGGGCACCATAATGCCCACCGTGCCTGCATTGAGCGCGGGCACAAAAATAAACAGCGCCAGCATCAGAATCACGGGAGCGATCGAGAGCTTGAGATTCTTGGAAATGAACACGACTGCCAGACCGCCGAACAGCGCGGGCAGGATCTGATCAAAGGCAGGCTTGAGAATGGGGGATTCCAGCACCGGAGTGAGCGGAATGATACAAATCACACCCACAATGATGATCAGGGTGGTGACTATGCTGGAAACTGCAATGGCAATGGTAGAGATAACCTCGCCCTCTTCATCGCTGGCTTTGACGCCTGCGCGTTCCATGGCGTCAATCGCGCAGGGAAGCTTGAGGTTGGAGATGTTACCCGTGATAAACGAAAGGTAGGTGCCGCCTGCACCCAGCATGGGCACGTAGGTGAAGATTTCAACGATACCAACCGCCCAATACATGGGAGCAGTGGCAATCAAGCCGCTGACCAATACCTTCCAGTCGGGCGCGGCACCGAAAATCAGAGAAAGCGAGAGCGGGAACAAAAGCAGCACAACACCGACAATGATACCCCAGATGCGTCCGTAATGGTGAACGCTGTCCATATAAGACATATTCTTTTTCATCGTCATGCACCTCCTCCGAGTAAAGCGGTAAAGGGAATGGCGGATGCCATACCCGCAATCAGGCTGACCGGCAGAGCATAATCTGTCAGCCAACGAATCTTGGTTTTGGTGGCGATCAAGCCAAGCACTGCCATCACCACAGCCGAGGCGCCCATGACGCACACGGGAATCAAGCCGGAGAAATCTCCCTTAATGATCAGCCCCACGTCACAGAATACAAAGCCAAGGAATGCCGAGATCATACCAAGGAACATGGCGTTGTTGAAAATCTCACCCCACTTTTTGTCCTTCATGCCGATCTTGGACATGCCGCTCTGTAGCTTTTTGGTCACAAAGGGTACAAATACAAGACCTGCACCAATGCCAATGGTCATCACCCAGGCAATGCTGACAAAGATGGAAGGATCCGAAACAAGCTCGCTCATCTCCTTGCCTGCCGCCTCAATGACGTTGCCTGCAGCCACGGTCTCATACGTGATCGAGCCAATCACCGAAAGGCGCAGCCAGGGAAGGGCGACACCAAGGCTTTTGGAAAGTGCCACGACGCCAACCAGCACTGCAATAGCCGGCGCAATGGTGAAAATGGCAGCCGAGGTAATGGTTTTGGAAACGGTACTCTTGGCAATACCAAGCTGCTTTGCGCGCTTGACGGCGCGCACTAAGAAAAATACGGATTGTGCCAATACCAGTGCGATGATGCCTGCAACGATCGCAAACAGTATTGGATGATTTGCGCTGAAATCCATACGAAACCTCCATATATGTGATGTTTTCATTGTATCACACCCCGCTCTTTTTTGCAAGAGATTTTAGTAAGATAAAGCAAAGCCCTATTGCAAAAGCCGTGCTACTATGATATAATTGACTCAAATACGACGAATCGGAGGTCAGAATGACGTATTCGAAGCTGCCGCCCATGCGGCATGATATGCATGCAGAGCTTGCGCATTTTCCAAGCCGCTTGCATGCAGCAGTGTTCCGCTTGTGGGAAACCGTGCCTGCAGAGCGCATTGCATATGCATTGGATCTGCCGCTGTGTGAGGTAGAGCGGGCAGCATATGATATGGGTCTGCCACAGCAAAAGAACAATTCCGATTGGCAAACGCGCGGCTATATCACCACCATCCGCAACGCATGGCACGTCCTGCCTTATGAAAATCTGCTCAGATTGCTTGATTTTAGCGAGGAGCAGCTGGCAAACGTGCTCAAGGAGGATGATTTTTTCGGCATCAAGCTGGGCGATTTCAAGCCCTATTGCGAGCCAATTGAGGTCGTGGAGCTTGATCGGGCAAAGAAAGCACAGCTCTCGCGCATTCGTGAGCTGACCCAAGCACATTTTGCGGATCTGTTTGAGGGCGAGCCGCCTTTTGCGTTTTTTGATGCGGCAAAAAAGGGGAGCGCTGCAAGCAGCAATGCCGATGGGCTGCGCATGATCTATTCCTATTGCGGATTGTACGCCACCGCCCTTGACCGTGACATTTCGCTTTCCTATCCCGAGGATATGCTTGCTATGTACCGTGAGCTTGGCATCAATGCCGTCTGGCTGCCTGCGCTGCTGTATCAACTGGTGCCGTTTGAGTTTGACGAGTCGTATTCAAAGGGCTGGCAGCAAAGGCAGGAGCGCTTGCGCGAGCTGATTGCCCGCGCAGCCGCCTATGATATCAAGGTATACTTGTATCTCAACGAGCCAAGATGCATGCCCAATGCGTTTTTTGAAGCGCACCCCGAGCTGCTTGGCAGGCGCGATGCGGATTACAGCGCGCTTTGTACGCAGCATCCCATGGTCATAAACTATCTGCGTTCGTCGGTGCGCACGCTGTGCCAAAGCGCACCCGGACTTGGCGGATTTTTCGCCATCACCTGCTCGGAAAATCTGACGCATTGCAAATCCAAAATGACGGGTCAGGAATGCCCCGTATGCCGCGACGTTCCCATCGAGAGATTGATTGCCGAGGTGCTTTGCGCCATTTCTGAGGAATCAAGCGCGGTGGATCCCACCATGCGCACCATCGCGTGGACCTGGGCGTGGGATGATTTTATGAGCGAGCAGCAGATCAAGAATTGCATTGATCTTTTACCGCCCGAGATCATCATCCAGAGCAACAGCGAAGCATGCATGCCTTTTACGGTTGGCGGTGTGAGCGGCAACGTGCGTGACTACAGCATTTCGATCCCGGGACCTGCGCCGCTTGCTACGCGCGTGTGGGAATATGCAAAAGCCAAGGGGCACGAGGTTTGTGCCAAGGTGCAGGTCAATGCCAGCTGGGAGTGCAGCACCCTGCCGTATTTGCCCGTGTTTGATCTGATCCGCGAGCATATGATGAAGCTTCGGGATGCAGGTGTGGAGCATCTGATGCTGTCATGGACGCTTGGCGGTTATCCCTCAATCAGCCTGAAAATTGCCTCGGAATGCCTGCGCGACCCGTCGGATGCCGCCTATCGGGTGCTGCTTGCGCAGGAGTTTGGTGCACAGGCGGATGCCGTATACGCTTCTGCCAAGGTGTTCTCGGATGCGTTCCGTGCCTTTCCGTTTGATCTGCGCAGTCTGTATTTCGGACCGCAGAACGCAGGACCCTCCAATCTGCTCTATGTAAAAAAGAGCGGCTTTGCCGCTACCATGACCTGCTATGCTTATGATGATCTGGAGACGTGGCGCGCAATATACCCGACCGAGACGTATGCCGAGCAATGGAGAGTGTTGTCCGAGGGCTGGCATGCAGGCGTTGCCTTGCTTGCCGATATGCCCGACTGTGAATATAAGCAAATGGCACAGGCAGCCGATGCCATCTTTGGTTCCTGCTATGCCCAGGTGTGCTTTATCCTTGCAAGAGAAGAGGGGAATGACGCACGCGCCAAAGAGATCGCAAAGCAAGAGCAGAGCTATGCGTTGCAACTCTATGCCTTGATGCAAAAAAATCCCCGTATCGGCTACGAGGCAGCCAATCATTATTACTACAACAAAGGCATGCTTGCCGAAAAGGTGATCAACTGCCAAGATATTCTTGATTCCTGATCAAAATGAAAAAGAGACCGTCCGTGCGGACGGTCTCTTGATTTTTACTTGTCTTTTCTCTTTGCGATCATTCTTTGAATCAGCTTGATGATCTCGACAATGGGGATCACGGTCAAGCCAAGTCCGATTGCAATGGCATATTCCACAATGCCAACCTGTGCAAAGCCAAAGGCTTCTGCCAGGAAGGGAACCTCGCAAACCAGCGTGGTTGCCAGCAGCGAGCCTGCGCCTGCGATCCAGAGCACCCAGTTCTGGGAGCGGAGTCTGAAAATGCTGCCGCGCTGAGAGCGCATGTTAAAGCTGTGGAAGATCTCAGCCATGGACATGGTCAAAAACGCCATGGTCATGCCGTGGTCGCCGTTGGTCGCACCTGCGCCAAGCCAGTGACCGATGAAGTAGGAGATCAGCGTCAGAGCGGATACCATAATACCCTGATACAGAATATCCACGCCCATGCCGCCTGCGAAAATGCCTGCCTTTGCATCTCTGGGCTTACGGTTCATGATGTCGGGCTCTGCCTTTTCCATACCAAGTGCCAGAGCAGGGAAGCAGTCGGTTACCAGGTTGATCCAGAGCAGGTGAACGGGCTTGAGAATGGTAAAGCCCATCAGGGTTGCGGTGAAGATCGAAATAACCTCACTCATGTTGGAGCCAAGCAGGAACTGGATTGCCTTACGGATGTTGTCGTAAATACGGCGACCTTCCTCAACAGCGCCTACGATGGTGGCAAAGTTGTCGTCGGTCAGCACCATGTCTGCTACGTTCTTGGTTACGTCGGTACCGGTAATGCCCATACCAACGCCAATGTCTGCGGATTTGATGGAGGGAGCATCGTTTACACCGTCACCGGTCATAGCGGTCACGTAGCCTGCGCCTCTCCAAGCGTTCACGATTCTGGTCTTGTGCTCGGGCTGAACACGCGCGTAAACGCTGATGTTTTTGAACTTGGATGCAAATTCCTCGTCATCCATATCGTTGAGCTGTGCACCGGTGATTGCGTAGGTGTCCTCGGTGATAATGCCAAGCTCCTTGGCAATTGCCACTGCGGTGTCCACGTGGTCACCTGTGATCATAATGGGACGAATGCCCGCGCCGCGGCATTGGACGATTGCGTCCTTAACCTCGGGGCGAACGGGGTCGATCATACCGCAAAGACCTACGAAGCAAAGCTCGGTTTCAAGCTCCTCTGCTTCAAAGCTTGCAGGCTGCTCACTCCAGATGCGCTGGGAGCAAGCCAGCACACGCAGTGCCTTGTCAGCCATGGTCTTGTTGGCATTCAGAATTGCGTTTTTGTATTCCTCGGTCATGGGAACGGCAACACCGTTCTCCAGGTAATGTGTGCACTTGCCAATGACAACGTCGGGCGCGCCCTTGGTGTACTGCACGCAGCCTTGTTCGGTGGTGTGCACGGTGGACATCATCTTTCTGCCCGAATCAAAGGGAGCCTCTCCGCAACGGGGAGCAGCAGCCTTGAGGTCATATTTCTTCATGCCCAGCTTGTCAGCCCAAACAACCAGCGCAGCCTCGGTGGGTTCACCGGTCACACCGCCGTCGGTATCCAGCTCAGCATCGCAGCACAGTGCCATTGCCTTGGCAATATACTGCTCGTTCTCGCCAAAGTGGTCCACAACGGTCATTTTGTTCTGGGTCAGCGTACCCGTCTTATCCGAGCAAATGATCTGTGCGCAGCCCAGCGTCTCAACAGCGGTCAGGCGGCGGATGATGGCATTACGCTTGGACATGTTGGTCACACCGATAGAAAGCACAACGGTCACAACTGCTGCAAGACCTTCGGGAATTGCTGCAACTGCCAAGGAAACTGCGATCATAAAGGAGGGAAGCAGGGTCTTTGCAAAGTCGAAGTTGCCCTCGCGGATGACCTGAACGGCAAATACGACCACGCAGATGCCAAGCACCAGCCAGGTCAGGATCTTGGAAAGCTGCGCCAGCTTGATCTGCAGAGGGGTCTGACCCTCCTGCGCATCGGTCAGCGCTCCTGCGATCTTACCCATCTCGGTGTCCATACCGGTAGCGGTGACAACGGCTGTGCCACGACCGTAAACAACCGTCGAGCCCATGTAGAGCATGTTCTTGCGGTCGCCCAGGGGTACGTCCTTTTCGCCTTCCTTGAGGTAAATGGTGTCAATAAACTTGGTAACGGGAACGCTCTCACCGGTCAGAGCAGCCTCTTCCACCTTCAGAGAAGCGTTTTCCAGAATTCTTGCGTCTGCGGGAACAGCGTCGCCTGCCTCAAGCAGAATGATATCGCCTACAACCAGATCCTCGCTGTGAATGATCTGCACCTTGCCGTCGCGCAGCACCTTGGAGGTAGCGGCGGACATTTCCTGCAGCGCCTCAATTGCCTTTTCTGCCTTGCTTTCCTGGTATACGCCAAGAACGGCATTGATAATGACGACCGCGAGAATGATAATCACGTCGGCATAGCCCTCGCCCTCTTCTTCCTCGGCGACCTCACCCTCGGTTACCTCGGATTCAACCTGCTCCTGATTCTCAGCAGCAGAGAACCAACCCATATCGGTTCCGAATGCGAGCAAGCCACTGATCAATGCTGCAACCAGCAGAATGATGATCATGGGGTCAGCAAGCTGCTCCAAGAATCTGCGGATGATGGATTTGCCCTTAGCGGCAGCCAGCTTGTTCTTGCCGTTTTGCTCCAGGCGCTTTTGCGCCTCTTCGGAGCTCAAGCCCTCGACCTTAGCGCCAAGCTCGTCAAGCACTGCCTCTTTGTCTGTGCAATAAAACTTCATTGCAATTCCTCCATTAATTTCGTTATATGATATATTTTATTATTTTGCCCGAAAAAAAGAGACCTATCTGCTAAAAAGACAGATAAGTCTCGTCATTTAAGATGAAACCAGGATTGCTCCTTGCTGTTGATTTCATCACACTCTCGTGCCGACTACTCCCTTATAAAACGGAGAATGATGTCATAACTAAAATAACCTTAGTTATTATAAGGTTCAAATGTGAACAAATGTAAAACTTTCTGTACAATTTATGAAAATTTGGATGGATATGAGCAGGATTTACAAATGTATCAAAATTTTATGCAAAAAAGTTCAGAAAAAGGCGAACTTTTCTTCGAAAAAATGCGACTATATAGGTAAGGGGTATAAATCCTTGTTGCAATCGAATCAAGGATATGATATAATGAATTCAAACCTGATAGGAGAATGACATGAAAACAACTGAAAGATCAGATCGGAAAATCAAAACGATTGCGCGACTTTATGCTGTGTTTTTTAACGTGCTGCCACCGCTGATCGGTTGCATTACGGTCGTATTGTGTATTACGGTGTCTTTTGTATTTCTCGAGCGCCTCTTTGCTTATCTCATTCTCTGTATTGGCATGATATGCATGCTCCTGCCCAAGCTTTTGGAGGGCTTTTTGATGATGGATCTTTATGCCAACGGGGATCTTAAGCTTTATCGTGCCGTCACGCGTACCACGGGCTCGAATCACCGCTTTTCGCAATATTTGATCGGAGAGTGCAGCGCGGGGGAATATCAATACGCCATTAATGTTGCCACGGCATGCCTGAAGCAGAAAAAGTGGAGCAGAAAAAGACGTTATGTGTGGCTCAACGTGTTGGCTTATTGCTATTTTGAACTGGGCGACGACCAAAAGCTGCTTCTGGTATGCGATGCGTTTGATCGCATAAGCAAAGATGAACGCAATGCAGCCCTGTTGCAAAAGTCCCGCCCGATTTTTGAACGCTACCGCGCTTATGCGCAAAGAGATGCCGTGCGCTGCCGTATGATCATAGACCGGCTTGGCAACACGAAATATCCCATCGATACCTATTACAATGACTTTTACCGTGCGCGCGTGCTGCAGTACGTGTTTGGTGATACCGAGGCGGCACGGCAACAATATGCCAAGGCAACCGGGGCTGCGGACGAATATTCCTTTGTGCGACTGGCAAAGCAAGAGATGCAAGCCATGGAGCAGGGAGAGCGCTATACCGATTCCATGCCCGAGGTGCTGCCCGATGAGGGCTTTGTGCCAAGAGCGGGCAGGGAATACACCATGGTGCAAAGCTGCATTCTTGGAAGCTACACCATTGTGATGATCATCATCGTGTTGTGCAGCGTCATGCTGATCCCCAAGCTGATGGATATGCGCACTGAGAGCAATTTGAAAAAGCTTCTGGAGCAGGATTATATCAGCGTGCAGCAGCTGGATTGTTTCAATATTGACGCAAACGATGAGGTTGCGGATTCTATGTTTGTCTGCGTGATAGACGAAAGCGTTGTGGTGGGCAGCGAATACATCACGAATCATAAGCAGATTGTGTATCAACTTAAGTATTCCGTTCGGGTAAGCGATCTGCAAAACCCCAATTATAGGCTGTCTCCCATCCGCCATATATGCGGTCTTGAGGATTATGAGATTACCTCTGCGTTTTACAGATCCTACGAGGAGATCCCAGAGCATGCGCTTTACGTAGCAAGTATAGAAATTGACGGAGCTACCTATTATCTGGCAGTGCTTGACTGTGTCAAGCTACCCTGATTTTGCAATATTTTGAAAGGAAAGAGACCATGTTATCCTTTGAATGTGATTATAATATCGGTGCGCATCCGCTTGTGCTGCAGCGCCTGATCGAGACCAATATGCAGCCGCAGCCGGGCTACGGTGAGGACGAGTATACCGCATCTGCCAAGCAGAAGATCAAAGCCGCTTGCGGCAGAGAAGGGCTTGACGTGCATTTTCTGGCAGGCGGTACGCAGACCAATCGTATTGTCATTGATGCCATGCTGCATCCGGTGCAGGGTGTGATTGCTGCCACCACGGGGCACGTAGCGGCTCATGAGGCAGGCGCGATCGAGGCATCGGGGCATAAGGTGTTGTGTGTGCCGGGGCATGACGGAAAGGTTCATGCAGACGAGGTGGAAGCGCTGATCAAGGCGTTTTACAACGATGCAAGCTATACGCATATGGTTTTTCCCGGCATGCTCTATATCTCGCACCCCACCGAGTACGGCACGCTGTATACCAAGGCAGAGCTGACCGAGCTTTCCCGTGTCTGCCGCGCCTACAAGATCCCCTTGTTTGTGGACGGTGCGCGCCTTGGCTACGCGCTTGCAAGCAAGCAGACTGACGTGAGCTTGGGAGATCTTTGTGACCTTTGCGACGTGTTTTACATAGGCGGCACCAAGGTTGGTGCGCTTTGCGGTGAGGCTGTGGTATTCACGCACGAAAATACCCCTGCGCATTTCTTCACCTTTATCAAGCAAAACGGTGCACTTCTTGCCAAGGGCAGATTGATTGGTGCGCAGTTTGACGCGCTGTTTACCGATGCGCTGTATTGGAGGCTGGGGCAGAATGCCATAGAGATGGCAGAGCAGCTCAGAAAGATCTGCGCTAAGAAGGGGTACAAGACCTATCTGGAGTCTCCCACCAACCAGCAGTTCTTTATCTTAGATAATGAAAAATGTGCAGCACTTGCACAGCACGTGCGCTTCTCGGAGTGGGAAAGGCCCGACGAGCATCACACCGTCATCCGCCTTGCCACAAGCTGGGGAACAACGCGCGAAGACCTTGCCGCGCTTGCAGAGGTACTGTGATGCAGGTGGCGTTAAATCCGATCTGGAACGTTTTCAACAAAGGTGTGTGGGTCAGGCTGATCGCATCGGTGATCTTCTTTTGCCTGTTTGTGTGGGCAGCCATATATACCGGTGACTATTTCTCCCTGATATTTGTCGGTGTGTTTTTGGGAGGATGGAACGTTGCTTTGCTGTTCTTGTATTATCCGCGCAGCTTTGAGCTGTGGGAAGGAACGCTCCGATATTGCTATAGTCATTCCGCGCGCATGACCTTTGGCAGCAAAAACAGAAAGCGCATCCGCGCGGAGCTGACCGTTCGCTCGATCGAATCCGTCAAGCTCAAGCAAAACGCGCTGGAAAAGCTGTTTGGTACAGGTCGCGTGACCTTCTCCGGCTCTGCCCAGGTGGAATTTTTGCGCGATTACAGCGATTTTTACAAGGATCAATTCGTCGCCCCGTATCATCACACGTTTTTCGGCATCAAGGATTTTGAATCCTTTCGCAATCAGATCTATGATCACACAGATCCCGCGATCATAGAGATTCACACTCCGTAGCCCATGAGTCGGGCTTCAAGACAAAACTTCAGAAATTTTTAAGCTACTATTGGCAGCATGGAGGTTAATATGAAAAAATTCACTATTTTACTGTGTATCTTAGCGCTTGTATTGATGCTTGGTGCATGCGATGCAATCAGCCCCGGGGAGAATTCCACGCAAGAAACCACCGAGGCGGATACTACGCCCATCGCGGCAGATCCCTTTGCCATAGCGGATTATTACGTCATGTATCAATCCAACGGTGACGGCACCTGCACGGTCAGCGGCGTGGTGGTCAGATCGAGCGGTGTGCGCGTAGAGATCCCCGAAGCCTCTCCCGCAGGAGATACGGTAACTGCCGTCAAGCTGTCGCTTTGCGCGATAAGCTTTCCCGAGAATATGCCGCTTGTGATGACCGAGCAGCGTTACAATGAGATCAGGGATGCCATGAAGGCAAACGGAATGCCAAACTTTGATATGAACAAGCTCCTTTCGCATTATATGCCCGTCAAGCCGACATCCTCTGAGGATAGGCTGGAGCGTTATCCGCTCGGAGAAGCGCAAGTTATGTACGTGCTGACCGACAGCGTCAGTGAAAGTGAGTACGATCGCCTCAGCAGCCTGTATGAGCGGTATCTGGCAGGGCAAAGCATTGCTTCCGTCGAGGATTGCAACGCAGTGGTTTTGAGCGCTTGCGCTGAGCAGCTGACGCCCGAGCAGACCGAGCAGATGCTTTTGGCACTGTATACGCTCAAGCCCTCCACCATCGTCGTACCTGCAAGCCTTGCGGATGCCGATATTGTGATTGAAAACGGTGACGGTGTTACCATCGAAAAGGCAGAATAAGATTTACCGCGACAGGACAGCCCTGTCGCGGGAATTTTTCTTGACATACAGCAGGAATTTTGCAATAGCCGAAGAGAGCCGAACTTTCAGCCACATGGAAGCCGAGTCGAATAGCCTTACGGTGATGCATTTGTGCGTCTTGCGCAAAAGCTCACCTCGTAAGATGATTATCTTACTTTGGTTCGCTTTCACGCAATCCATCAAAAATGCCTTCACCATAAGGTGCGAGCAGTTTTGACGCAGCAGATTTTTTCAATCCCCAAAGGTCTTCCTGCAGGGCATATAGGAAATATGCCCAAAGGATGAGATGCAGGGATTGGAAAAATCTGCGTGTCAAAACCTATTTGACCCGGCTTTCGTGTGGCTGCGCCCTGCGGCGAGAATTTTTCGCGTCTTATGCCAAATCTCGCCTCGCAAGATGTGTATCTTGCTTCGACTCGCTTTGACAAAACCCATCAAAAAATTCAGCGCCGGAGGGTGCAGCGCAGTTTTGCGCGAGCAAATATTTCGCAGATGCAAAGAAAAAATGCGAAGCAATATAAGATATTGCGAGCATTTTATCTGCAGCAGGTGCAGATATTTGCCGCTCAAAACCGTGTGAGTTCGACTCTCTTCGGCTATAATACAAGCAAATCAAGCAGCGAAAAAGGAGGGCTTGCCATGCCTTATCTGTATGAGATATTTGAGCCCGACAAGGGAGAGAGTGACGCAGGGCAGGCACTTTTGCGCATGCTTGCATGTGAGTCACCCGGCAAATCCTATGCCGATGCAATGCGCCTGCGTGCCTCGGGTGCGCTTGCGAGCGAGTGCACCGACATCTATTTCGTCGCGCTGGACGGCGACGATTGCGTCAGTCGCCTTTGGAACGGCTGGGGCAGGCATGCGGATGCCGTGGGCAATTTCGGCAACTTTCTGACCCTGGAGGAGTACCGTGGGCAGGGAATAGGCACGCACCTTTTGGAGCTGTGGTATGCCGATCTGCAAGCGCGTCCCGATCAGCCCATCGGACTGTTTTGCACGTCTGCACCAAAGGCGGCGCGCATGTATGAAAAATTCGGCATGCGCCCCATTATCAAAGGCACCGAATACGGTCCTTCCTACATGCCGCTTGGCAATAGCCCCGATGATTTTGCCGAGCTTTGCCAAACGTATTATCAGCCGTCCGACCGTCTGATCAGCAAGCCCGCAAGCTTTGCGTGGAGACATGAGATCGATCTTTTGCTCAAATTCGCGCTTTTGCAAAGAGGACTGCCGTTTGGCTTTGACGGTATGCCGTCCATGGAGCAAGCCTTGCTGATCGCGCCCGAGAAAACCGAGCTTGTGTTTACCCTGCAGGGCAGGTGCATAGGCTGGCGCTATGACGGGCAGGCACAGCTATATCCCGACTATAAAATGGATTGACAGCACGCGCTGAGTAGTGTATAATGAAAGCAGAAACGAAAAAGGAGTATTGCCATGTTCAAAAAAATGGTTTTAGAGCAATATAAAAAGACCGCGTACGGTCGCTGCGACCACCCCGGTGACGTGTTCTATTTCACTGCTGCGGATTTCCCGGGACTGGATGCCAAGCCCTTCAATTTCAGAGCATCCGCAGGGCACAGTCTGCGTGGCTATCTGTACAGCTATGCAAGACCCATCCCGAACCGATTGGTCGTGTTTGACCACGGCATGGGCGCAGGGCACACCGCCTATACCAAGGAGATCGAAATGCTGTGCCGCCACGGCTATCTGGTGCTGGCATACGACCATACCGGCTGCATGCAATCGGGTGGCGAGGGCACAAACGGCATGGCGCAGTCGCTGCGCGATCTGAACGATTGCATCACAGCCGTCAAGCAGGACGGTCGCTTTGAGGGCTATGACATCTCGGTCGTGGGTCACAGCTGGGGCGGCTTTTCCACGCTCAATATCTCAGCGCTGCATCCCGATATTTCGCATATCGTGGTGTTCTCGGGCTTTGTTTCGGTCGAGCTGCTGATCGAGTCGTATTTCGGTGGTCTGCTCAAGGGCTGCCGCAAGCCGGTCATGGAGCTGGAGCGCGAGCACAACCCCGATTTTGTGGATTACAACGCAGTCCAAACGCTCAAGAACAGTCAAGTCAAGGCACTGCTCATCTATTCGGATAACGATCAGCTTTGCAAAAAGACGCCGCACTTTGATGAGCTTGCAAAGGGACTGGCGGATAAGGAAAATATCGAGCTTTGGCTGGTGCAGGGAAAGGGGCACAACCCCAACTACACAGCAGATGCCGTGCAGTATAAGGACGCCTTTTTTGCCGAGCTGCAAAAGAGAAGAAAAAAGAAGCAGCTGCAAACGCCTGCCCAAAAGGCTGCTTTCGTGGCGTGCTACGACTGGCACCGCATGACCGCGCAGGACGAGGCGGTGTGGAACCGCGTGTTTGACGCGCTTGAAAAATAACAGAAAAGCAAAAGGCTGCCAAAGGCAGCCTTTTTTGTCGCATTTCCATTGACTAAGGGCGGTATTTATGCTATAATTTTTTTGATCGCATATCCCCGAAAGGATGACTCTACCATGCAAAAATCCTACCGCCGCACGGTTGCGGCATGCTACAGTGTTAACGTCACCATGAGCGTGATCGGCAATTTGTCACCGCTTTTGTTTTTGACCTTTCACGAGCTGTATGACATCTCGTATTCGCTGCTTGGCACGCTGGTGCTGATCAACTTCTGCACCCAGCTGACCGTGGATCTGATCTTTTCGTTTTTTTCTCATAAATTCAACATTCCGCTCACCGTGCGCCTGACCCCCATCATTGCCATTGCGGGTCTTTTGCTGACAGCTCTTGCCCCCGTGCTGTTCCCGAATGCCGTGTATCTGGGTTTGGTGCTTGGCACGGTGGTCTCTTGCGCAGCAAGCGGACTTTGTGAGGTGCTGATCAGCCCGGTCATCGCGGCTATCCCTGCAGAGAACCCCGACCATGAGATGAGCAAGCTGCACTCTGTGTATGCTTGGGGCGTGGTTGGCATGGTAGTGGTTGCCACGGTATTTTTGCTGCTGGTGGATCATAAGTATTGGCAGTGGCTGGTGGCTTTGATGACGCTGGTTCCCATCACGGCAACCATTCTGTTTGCCCGTGCCCCCATTCCGCAGATGCAGACCCCCGAAAAAACCTCGGGCGCGATCAATTTCTTAAAGGACAAGGGCGTCTGGCTTTGCATTCTTGCAATTTTTCTGGGCGGTGCTGCCGAGTGTACCATGGCGCAGTGGGCATCGGGCTATCTGGAGCAGGCGCTCGGGTTGCCCAAGGTGCTGGGCGATCTGCTTGGCGTGGCTCTCTTTGCCTTTGCGCTCGGATTTGGCAGAAGCTTGTTTTCCAAGATTGGCAAGTATCCCTCGCGCGCCATTCTCTGGGGCGCTATCGGCGCAACGGCATGCTATCTGATCGCAGCGCTCTCTCCCTTTGCCATTGTTGGGCTTTTGGGCTGTGCCTTCACCGGCTTTTGCGTGTCCATGATGTGGCCGGGCAGCCTGCTGGTTGCCTCCGACCGTTATCCCGCGGGCGGAGTGCTGATCTTTGCACTTATGGCAGCGGGCGGTGATATGGGCGCGTCTGTTGGACCGCAGCTTGTCGGCATGATTACCGACTTTGCTATTCTCACCCCTTCCATCAGCTCCTTTGCGGATTCGCTGGGGCTTGCACCCGAGCAGCTTGGCATGCGCCTTGGTATTTTGCTCGGCTCACTGTTCCCGATGGTTGCTATCTTTGTATATGGCTATTTCCGCAAGCAAGATAAGAAAAAACTTAAGGAGAGCGCACAATGAGCTATGCACATAATCCCATCCTGCCCGAGCATATTTTCGTACCCGACGTGGAGGCGCACGCCTGGGGCGACGGGCGCATCTATCTGTACGGCTCGTTTGATCTTCAAGGACAGAGAAGCTTTTGCAGCCCCGTGCATCACGTGTATTCCTCGGATGATCTGATCCACTGGACCGATCACGGTGTGGTATTTTCCATTGAGGATTCCACCTGGGCAAAGGATTGCGGTGTGCTGTATGCACCTGATTGCGCCTACCGTGACGGTTGGTATTACCTGTATTACTGCGTGCCGGACGGTCGCTGCGGTGTTGCCAAGTCGCAGTCTCCCACGGGACCTTTTTCCGACGTCGGACAGATCATGGGCGTGCAGGGAATTGACCCCGCAGTGCTGATCGATGACGATGGGCAAGCCTATCTTTACTGGGGGCAGCTGACGTGGTGTCATGCCGCAAAGCTCAAGGATAATATGGTAGAGATCGAGCAGGATACCATCTGTACTCCTTTGACTGTGGAAGAGCATGAGTTTCACGAGGGCAGCTCTCTCAAGAAGATAAACGGCAAATACTACTATCTTTTTGCCGATACGCATCGCCACAAAGCCCCCGACCGCCCCGACGGCAGACCCTCTTGCCTTGGCTATGCCGTGTCCGATCACCCCATGCACGGCTTTACGTATGGCGGTGTGATCATTGATAACTTTGGCTGCGATCCTGCCGTGTGGAATAACCACGGCTCTATGGAGTGCTTTGGCGGGCAGTGGTACGTTTTTTATCACCGTTCCACGCACGGTGGTGAGTTTTCGCGCCACGTGTGCGTCGAGCCCATCTATTTTGACGAGGATGGCTCGATTCCCGAGGTCTGTATGACCTCATCCGGCATCGGAGAGGCAATCAAAGCAACTGAGTGTATTCCTGCAAGCCTTGCCTGCGAATTGAGCGGCAACGTGCGCATCGCGCTTGCCCCGGATTCCGAGCAGCCGCTTTCGCTTTGCGAGATTGCCCACGGGGATAGCGCCACCTATCGCTATCTGGAATTTGCAGGGGAGAATACCTTTTCAATCTGCATGCAGGCGGATGCCAATTGCCGCGTGGAGCTGTATATCGACGGCAAGTATTGGGCAGATTTCAAGCTGCCTGCATGCGAGCATGCCGCAGTATTTACCGCAAGCATTCCCACGCTGCACGGCAAGCACACCCTGACTTTGAAATGGTACGGCAGATTTGCTGATGCGACTGTGGAGAGTATCTCATTTTCATTCGTATAAAGGAGAACTGTTATGATAGTGCAAATCCCTGTGCTGCTCATAGGCATTTTGATTGTGGTGCTTGGAATTATTAATATGACCGGCAATATCAATACGTTGCATTCCTATCACCGTCACCGTGTCAAGGAAGAAGACAAACTGCCGTTTGGAAGAATGGTGGGTGGTGGCACAGTGATTGTCGGCACAGGTGTCATCACGTTTTCCGTGCTGATGATGATTTATGAGGCAACCGATGCTGAGGCTTTGGCGCTGATTGCCACCCCCGTCATGATTATTTTTATTCTTGTGGGTCTTGTTCTCAGCTTTTGGGGTATGATAAAATACAACAAAGGGATTTTTTAAAGGAGTATATATGAAGCTTTGCGATCTGCATACACATTCGATATATTCGGACGGAACCTCAACGCCCGAGGAGCTGATCCTGCTTGCCAAGCAAGCAGGGCTTTGCGCCATTGCCTTGACCGATCACAATACCGTCTCCGGCATTGCGCCTTTCTTGCAAGCCGCCAAGGACAGTGGCATTCTTGCCGTGCCCGGGATTGAGGTCTCCTCGGATTATCTTGGTAACGAGCTGCATATCGTGGGGCTTTTCAAAACGTTGGAGCATCTTGACGCGGTAGAGCAATACGTGGCGGATTATCTTGTGCGCAAGGAGCAGAGCAACGTAGAGCTTTGCCAAAACCTTTGTGCCGCAGGTTATGAGATTTGTTATGAAAAGATCAAGGCAGCCACACCGGACGGCACGGTCAACCGTGCACTGATCGCGGCTGAGCTGATGCGCTGCGGCTACGTGCAGAGTATCAAAGAGGCATTTTCCTCGCTGCTTTCCAAAAAGGGCGGCTATTATCACGAGCCGCAAAAGCCGGCAGCACTAAAGGTCATCCCAAAGCTGCTTGAGTTTGGTGCTGTTCCGATCCTGGCGCATCCTTTTCTGAGCTTGGATGAAGCGCAGCTGCGCACCTTTTTGCCCTTGGCAAAAAAAGCCGGGCTTGTGGGTATGGAGACCGACTATTCCACCTTTGACGCACAAACTACCGCGCAAGCGCACGATCTTGCAAAAGAGCACGGACTGCTCCCCGGTGGCGGCAGCGACTACCACGGCACCAACAAGCCGGATATTCGCATAGGCTGCGGCAAGGGAACGCTTGCAGTTCCGTTTGCATACTATGAGAATCTGATGAAATAACAAAAGCAGCCCGATGAGGCTGACAAATTAGCGGAGAATTTCGCAAAAAACAAGGACTGTATCGTTTTGATGCAGTCCTTAATTGCTTTTTTATGAATAGTTGCCGCAGGAGCGGGCGATCACTGATCGCCCCTACAAGTGTCTGTGCTGTGGCTTTCATACGTAAAACCCAAACAAAAACAGCCGTAGGGGCGATCAGTGATCGCCCGCACCTACGGCAATTACTATTTGAAAGTATTGGTTTTTGATAATTTTACCGTTATTTACGCAGCCTCATCGGGCTGCTTTTATTCTTATAACAAATCGCTCAGCGGAGCGGATAAGGTAGGTGCTTGCTCCAGCTCCTCAGAAACGGTAAAGATTGCCGAGTGTGGTGGAATCTGCACGGGCAGATAGGTGTAGATCTGACCGCGGTAAGCAGCGTATTTGACACGTCGCGCACGGCTGACCTTGCCTGTTTGCGGATTGTAGAGCAAGGGCTTGAGCGCACCGCGCAAATAGACCGTATTCTCATAAGGCGTATCTGTGGTGTTGTAAAGCATGTGCGTGTGCTGCGTGCCGTTGATCTTGTGTAAATGACCCATCATGCCTGCGCGGTGTACGCCCTCAGGCGTATCCACGTGGCGGTATTCGGGTAGGGGAAGGTTGAACACACCGCCGTTTTCCAGTCGTCTCATGTCCGGCATGATGACGTCGTAGGGAATTCGCAGCTCATACAGCAAGCGCATGATCTCATCGCTGGCTGTCATAAACGTACCGTCTGCAGCGGTTGCCGAGGGGTAAAGCAGATATGCGCGTCCGCCCTTGGCATTCGAGTTAAAGCCTCTGTTTGTCAGTACGGTTTTATCACAAGCACGCTCACCAAAGATGTGCTTGACCAGCTCGCGCACCTCGGTGTCATAGGCGGTAACGTACTCAGCTCCGTAATACTGAAGCAGATCCTTCTCAAATTCGGGAGTGAATTCAAAAGCCATATCGGGCAGTGTACCGGTTGCAATGACAATGCCTCCGTTATCGTAAAACTCTGCAATGGTGCGCAGATTGTCAAGGCGGATCATGGCAGTCGCGGGCAGGATCAGAATGCGGAAACCGTTGTTGCCCTTGACGTTTTCAAAAAACAGCTGGTCTCCGCGCACCTGGCAGTGCTTCTGCAACGTTTCGGGGTGCAGCATGGTCAGATTGATCCCTGCGTAGTGCGTCAGACTGTTTGCCAGCGTCATGTAGTCACAGGTAAAGGGGGTGATGGGATATTCGTAATCAAGCGCGGGCTGCTCGTACATCAAAGGCGTTGTGTGCAGCGCGTAGATGGGGTAGAGCATGGCAATGTCGCATACCGAAAAGCCCTTGGTCAAAAGGTAAAGACTGCGGTGCACGGGCTCGGTGAACTGTCTGCTCATCTTCATCACGGTGGGGTGCATGATCAGCGTGTTTGCTCCGTTTCCGAGCACGGTAATGGTCTCTTTGAGTGCCATTTGCTCGGTATACGCATCCGAAAGGCGCGCGAATAGCTCGCAGATCACGCGTTGCTGACCACTGTCAGCCGCAGCGGATGCGGCAAGCGAGAGCGAGTTCAGACCGTACAGGTATGCGTGGTCCATGCGCGCTGCTGCACAGTATTGCTGGTTGGCAAGCGCGTCACCCGTGATCCAGGAGCAGGCAGGCGCCTTGGGCTCAGCTTGGATGACAATGGCTTCCAGGTGCTGCGCCATGGCAAAATCACGCAAGGCGCGAGAAATGCCCGAGCGGAGCAGCTCGGCGCGGCATTGCATGAACAAAGCGCGGATGTGCTCGGTGCCGCCACCCAGATTGTGGAACAGCACGGGATAATAGGGAGAAGGATCAAACCCAAAGCGCACCCGGAAGATCTCGTTGAAATCCTGTGTCCAGTTGCGTCGGTTGGGGGAATCAAAGCAAAGATTGTGATAGTAGACAGCACCAATCGCAGTATTCTGCACGCCGCCGCACAGCACGTACAATCGGTCAAGATAGGAAATGAAGGCAGTGCGCGAAAGGCGGTTGTGCGTGGGGTGCTGCGTTCCATCCTGCTCGGTATCTGTGCAGATATATTGCTCAATGATCCAGTTACCGTCCGGAACGTCATATTCCAGCACGTTGTCGTGTACGTAGGGGCGCAGGTCAATAATGCGCGTGTATTCCTCGTCCAGCGCGATGATGCTGAGCGTGGGCTTGTCGCAAAGCTTGAGGCAAAGGTGCTCGTGCTGTTCAACGTAATATTCGCGTCGGGAGAGCATATGCGTGCGGTCACCCGGCTCACACAGCGCGCGTTCAATCGGTCTTTGGGGGTGCAGCGCAAGCTTCAAGCCGGTTTCTATGGCGGCATGACTGAGCGTGGCAAACCAATGGGCATAGCGCTCGGCAAAATCCTCGGTATATACGTAATCGGTGGGCAGAGAGGGAACGACCAAGCTAAAGCCGCGACGCGCAAGCCGCGCAAAAAGCTTGTGCGCAGCCTCGGGAGTAATCTCCATTTCGGGGCGCACGTGGGCATACAAAGACTTGGTGCGATACTTATACATGAACGCCATTTTGGTTGCTTTGAGATCCCGACCTTTGCGCATGATTTGCCCTCCTTATTGCTTGGAATATCCATATTATACCATAATCCCGCGCATTTGTTAAGAGTCGCGGGCAAAAAAAGCAAAATATTTTTCGCATGCGTTGCAAAAGCGACAAAAATATGCTACAATAATGAAAACAAGTTACAAAAAAGGACGAGAAACATGAAAAAGGTATTGATTACGGGCGGCACAGGCGGCATTGGCGCAGGACTTGTGCGTGCGTTTTGCGCAAACGGTGATAACGTTGTTTTCACCTATCATCATAATCTCGAAGCAGCCCGTACACTGGCGAATGAAACGGGCGCTACGGCGCTTTGTCTGGATGCTGGAGACAGCGAAAACGTCAAATTCATCGTGGAATCTGCTAAGGATCTCCTTGGCGGTATTGACGTGGTGGTGCATGCCGCAGGCATTGCGTGTATCAAGCTGTTTGATCAGACCACCGATGAGGATTGGAACGCGCTGGTTTCAACCAATCTCTCTTCTTCCTTTTATCTCTGCCGCGAGGTCAGCCGCATCATGCTGCGCGCGCACAAGGGGAGAATCATTCTGATCGGCTCTATGTGGGGCAAGATTGGCGCTTCCTGCGAGGTGGCGTATAGCGCAACCAAGGCAGGTGTGCGCGGTCTTACCATGGCGCTTGCCAAGGAGCTGGGTCCCTCAGGCATTACGGTCAACTGTATTGAGCCGGGGGTAATCGATACGCCTATGAATGCCTGCTTTGACGAGCAAACCAAGCGCGAGCTTGCAGGCGATACTCCTGCCGGACGCCTTGGAACCCCCGAGGACGTGGCGGCTCTTGCGCTGTTCCTTTCTTCGGATGCCGCATCCTTTATCACAGGGCAGTGCATCGGTGTGGACGGTGGGTTTGCGATTTAAGACCGAATGAAACAGTAAGAACCCCTTGCAAGATGCAAGGGGTTCTGTTTTTTTTACTTGTCAAATTCGTCAATCGGTTTATACTGCATCATAGGAGCGCCCTCGGGGATCTCGTAGCCGAACTCCGCAGGCTTTGCCCAGCGAACCGCGTTGGTGATGATTCTCTGCACATGCTCGTTGTGGTAAGAGGGGCAGGACTCGTGACCGGGCTGGAAATAGAACACCTTGCCCGCACCGCGCAAATAGCAAAGACCGCTGCGGAAGATAAAGCCGTCCTCAAACCAGGAACCGAATACCAGCGCGTCGGGCTGCGGTACGTAGAAGGGCTCGCAGTAAAGCTCCTCAATATCCAACGTAAAGTGATCCGGAATGCCTGCTGCTATGGGGTGAGAGGGAAGCAGATTCCACACAATTTCCTTTTGGTCGCGTCCCCAGGAGAGATTGCCGTTGGTGCCTACAACGCCGCGGAACACCTTGGAGTGGTGACCCGAGTGCAGCACGATCAGTCCCATGCCCTTGGTGTAAACTCTGTGGCGAATGCGCTCTACCAGATCATCGGGAACCTCGTGATGTGCCATGTGACCCCACCAGATCAGCACGTCGGTGTTATTCAGCACCTCATCGGGCAGACCGTTTGCAGGATCGTCCAGTGCAGCCAGCGTAACCTCAATATCATCGTTGGTCTCAAGGAACTGCTTGATCAGACCGTGAATGCCGTCGGGGTAGATGGACTTGACGTATTCGTTGCTTTTTTCGTGACGGAATTCGTTCCATGCCGTAACTCTGATTTTGTTTGCCATGTCTCTCTCCTTATATATTCATTAAATTTCTATCTGCATGCCGTCGTATGCGGGGGTAACTTTCATAGGCTCAAGTAATCGCACAACAGATGCATGATCGCCGTGCAGCGTGCGCGCCAGATGTGATACGTAATATTTGACGTCGGGGGCGAAAAGATTGTATTTGCGGAACATGGTCAGCATGATCTGCAGCATCTCGGGGGTATTGTGTTCAAAAATGCGCCAGTCATAGGTGGCGAGCTCGCCGCAGGTCAGCTCCATGACCATGACGTTGACCGGCTGCTCTCGCATATAATTCCACGTTTCGGTGGGCAGCCATGCGCTGTCACAGCCGTAGAACAGTATGCGACCCTCACGCTCGATCAGGTAAACACGCGTAATCTCACCCGGAGTGGCAAAGTGATTGGAACGCAAGGGAGTTACGCGGTAATCTCCGATCTCGTAGGTCTTGCCGATCTCGGTAGAGCGGAAACGAATGCCCAAAGCAGCCTCATTGCCAAGCTTGGCATTGAGCACCTTCATGCACTCGGGGGAGCACCAGATGGTGCAATCGCGACCCTCGCACAGCCTTGCCACGGTCTCGGGGCAGAAATGATCCGCATGCGAGTGGGTGACAATAATGTCGCGCACACCGCAAAGCAGATCGGGTGTGCCGTTTTTGTCTGCAAAGTGGAATACGTGCGGACCGGGGTCAATCAGCAGCGCATCATCCACCAAAGCGGAAGAGAAGCGACGGAATTCGGGCATGCTGTCATAGACGTTGATATCCCAGTCAGCCGCGCCCGTGCCAAGAAAAGTCAGTTTCATAGCACCCTCCTTTGTGTCGTATATATCCATTATACAACGAAAAGACTCCCTTTGCAAGAGGGAAGAGAAAATTTTGCCTGCCCTCTCCTCCGTAGGGCGGTGGCTTGCTGCCGCCTCGCATACATCTCGGACGCGCACCCCTTTGTGTCATCCTGTCTGTGGCAACAACCCCGGTAGGGGTCGGCACCTTGACGACCCGCCACGCGAACACATCGGGCGCGCATCCTACGGGTTCGACTGCGCGCGAACACCACAACGCGGTGTCCGCGCTCCGCTCAGGATGACACATAGTGGGGCGCGCAAAATAGCCCCTCTCCGGGAGGGGGGAAGGCGACCTTAGAAATACAATATTCGCCAGGGGGAAGCCTGCGAGAGTAACAAGGGCGGAGCGCATTGCCCCGAGTACTCAACCACACCCTTTTGTCCGCATTCTCCTACCGTCATTTTGCAGACCAAAACGCCCCTATGCCATCAATTTGCAAAATGCCACCTCCCTCCCGGAGGGAGGCTTTTTTCGCGTGTCGTAAACCGCTTTCTGGATCCTCAAAGCGCAATCCTTGCGCTTTGACTTTCAAAAACCAGCAAATTATTGCAGGTTTTTGAAAGTTCGACTCGAAAACATCCGCACAGGGATGTTTTCTCGCTCAGGATGACACAAAAGGGGAGGTAAAAAAGCCCCGGGGCGAGTTGATGCTCGCCTCGGGGCTGGGTGTGTATAGATTTGTTATGATTGGGCAAATAAGCAGGGAATAGAATCAACTTGTCCGCCCCTCCGCCAAAGCGGCGGGGGAGGGAATGATGTAACAGAGAACTTGTCCCCGTTACAAGAATCTTTTTGACAGCATTACGTCAAACGACAATGAATGAACAAACACACGCGAGTGTAATGGTTGGGTAAAGAATAAAGGTTGAGCGCGTTTAAAGTTTTCATCACAACCTAAAA
>SVQP01000068.1 GCA_015065285.1 Oscillospiraceae bacterium
AGCAGATTTTTCTCAGCCCAATAGCTTTTCTTGCAGGATATACAGGCGGTATTTCCAAGAGAAAAGATGCAGGGATGGGGAAAATCTGCACGTCAAAACCAACTTGGTTCGATTCCCGTTCGGCTAACGAAAAGGACTTGACCACACCAGGGTCAAGTCCTTTTCTTTTTGCTTACTTCAGCTTATCCTCAATCTTATCGGAGGCAGCATCCATATAATCGTTCTGCATCATTTCGATCCAGCCCTTGTCAACCAGTGCTGCAAGCTTGGAATCCATGGGGATCTGCGCCAGCAGATCGTAGCCGAACTGCTCTGCGATCTCTGCGATGTGGCTCTCGCCGAATACGTTGATCTTCTTGCCGCAATCGGGACAGAGCACATAGCTCATATTCTCAACAAGACCAAGCACGGGAATATCCATCATATCCGCCATGTGGGCAGCCTTTTTGACGATCATGGAAACCAGCTCCTGAGGGCTGGAAACAATGATAATACCGTCAAGCGGAATGGACTGGAACACGGTCAGCGGAACGTCACCGGTTCCGGGAGGGCAGTCTACAAACAGATAGTCAAGATCAGCCCAGACGGTCTGAGACCAGAACTGCTTGACCGTGCCGGCAATGACGGGACCTCTCCAGACAACGGGTCTGGTTTCGTCATCCAGCATCAGGTTGACAGACATGATCTCAATTCCCGTGGTAGTTGCGGGAGGAACCATGCCGTCACCGTCGCCTTCGACGGGCTTATGCAAGCCAAATGCTTTGGGGATGGAGGGACCGGTGATATCTGCATCCAGAATACCGACGCGGTAACCCTTACGCTGCATGAGCACAGCCAGCATAGAGGTTACAAGCGATTTACCAACGCCACCCTTACCGCTGACCACACCGATAATGTGTTTGACAGAGGATGCGGGATGGGGCGCTTCATACATGCTCTGCTTATCGCGAGAAGAGCAATTTGCAGAGCAGGTGGAACAATTATGGGTACATTCAGACATTTTTTAACACTTCCTTTGGTATTACTATATTTGTATTCTTGAGTATTATACCGCACATTTACGACAAATGCAAGTGCCTTGCTGATTTTTTTGCAGATTTTGGACAAACTTTGTTTTTTTTGCTTCACTCTCTTGATATTCGCGCAAAAACATTGTATAATAATTGGGATTGATATATTACAATAATTTCGGAGGACGTTATGAACAAACTGCAAAAGCTTTCTGATTTTAAGGGTGTGCAGGGCCCCGTGCTGACCATTGTCATGGATGGCGTAGGTCTTGCTCCCGATACCGTTTCCAATGCCGTTGCAAGCGCGTATACCCCCACGCTGGACGCGCTGATGGCAAACTACCCCATGGTCAGCCTCAAGGCGCACGGTGTAGCCGTTGGTCTTCCCTCTGACGACGATATGGGCAACTCCGAGGTTGGTCACAATGCACTGGGTGCAGGACAGGTATTTGCACAGGGTGCAAAGCTGGTTACCAACTCGATCGAATCCGGCAAGATGTTTGCATCCGCTACCTGGCAGGAGCTGATCGCCAACGTCAAGGCAAACAATTCGACTCTCCATTTTATGGGTCTTTTCTCGGATGGCAACGTGCACTCTCACATTGACCACCTCAAGGCGATGATCACCCACGCTAAGGCTGACGGTGTTGCTACCGTTCGCGTACACATCCTGCTGGACGGCAGAGACGTGGGCGAGACCAGCGCACCTGACTATATTCTTCCCTTCGAGGATTTCCTGGCATCGCTTAACGATGCAACCTTTGATGCCAAGATCGCATCCGGCGGCGGCAGAATGACCGTGACCATGGACAGATACGAGGCAAACTGGAGCATGGTGGAAAAGGGCTGGCACACGCACGTGCTGGGCAATGGCAGACAGTTCGCATCGGCAATTGAAGCTTACAACACGCTGCGCGCAGAAACCGGCAAGATTGACCAGGACATTGATCCCTTCGTTATCGCTGCCGATGGCAAGCCCGTTGGCACCATCGAAGATGGCGACAGCGTGATCTTCTACAATTTCCGCGGTGACCGTGCCATTGAGATCTCCAAGACCTTTGACACTCCCGAAGGACAGTTTGACAAGTTTGACCGCGTTCGCTACCCCAAGGTAGTTTACGCAGGCATGCTGGAGTACGACGGTGACCTTCACATCCCCTCCAAGTATCTGGTAAATCCCCCCGAAATTTCCAACACCATGGGCGAATATCTTGCGAACACCGGTGTTGCACAGTATGCGATCTCCGAGACCCAGAAGTACGGTCACGTCACCTATTTCTGGAACGGCAACAAGTCCGGCAAGTTCTCCGAGCAGCTTGAGACCTATGTTGAAATCCCCTCTGACGTAGTTCCCTTCGAGCAGCGCCCCTGGATGAAGTGCGCTGAGATCACCGATGAGCTGATCAAGGCTCTGCGCGAAGGTAAATACACCTACTACCGCGTCAACTTCCCCAACGGTGACATGGTAGGTCACACCGGCTCTCTGGCAGCTACCCGTTGCTCTATGGAGGCACTGGATCTGCAGCTGGCAAGAATTCTCAAGGTTGTAGACGAGCTTGGCGGCGTGGCACTCATCACCGCTGACCACGGCAACGCGGACGAGATGTACGAGATGGATAAGAAGACCAAGCAGCCCAAGGCTGACAAGAACGGCAACTTCAAGGCAAAAACCAGCCACACCCTCAACCCCGTTCCCTGCATCATCTATGATAACACCGATGCAAAGAACCACTACACCGTTAAGGCAGACAACGGCACCTTCGGTCTTTCCAACGTAGCGGCTACCATGGTCAACCTCATGGGCTACGCAGCACCCGAGATGTGGAACGAGTCGATTATCGACGTCAAGTAAAAACAAAAAAGGACGCAACCGCGGTTGCGTCCTTTTCTTATTTGATTAGCTCTTTGACTGTATTAGCAATGCACCCGGCATCCAGCCCTGCGGTGGTATAGACCGATTCGTCCTTGGCCTGCACAACGAAATGATCGTCGATCGCCATGATCGCATGTGCACCAAGCGTTCCCTGCCTGCGCATCGCATCGGACAGCATCATGCCAAAGCCACCCGCGCGGATCTCTTCCTCCAGGAATACGATCGGCGTTGCGGGGTTGCCAATCAAATCGGCAACGCGATCTGCCAGCTTGTCGTAGGGCTTGATGTACTCGCACAGCAAAATTCCTGCGCGAATGCCCTGCTCTTGCAAGATCTCCACAGCCCTGATCGCCTCGCGCACGATCTTGCCGTGTGTGACAATGATACATTGCGCGCCCTGTGTATTCCACGCGCGCACGTCGATGGTCTCGGGTGCGCCGTCCGGATAAAATCTGGTCAGCACGTCGTCATGCTCTCTGCCATTGGGATAGCGGATGGCTACCGGACAGTCTTGCTTGACCGCGGTTTTGATTGACAGTGCAAGCCCATCCGCGCTTACGGGCGTATAGATCTTAACCCCCGGGATATGCGACAGAAACGCTACGTCAAAAATGCCGTGGTGCGTAGCGCCGTCCGCAGCGCTGATGCCCGCGCGGTCAATGCACATCACAAGCGGCAGATTCTGCAGTGCCGCATCGTGAATGATCTGGTCATAGGCTCTTTGCAAAAAGGTGGAATAAACGGCAAATACGGGAATATAGCCGTTTGCAGCCATTGCCGCGCCAAAGGTTACGGCATGCTCCTCGGCAATGCCAACGTCAAAATACCGCTCCGGATATGCCTTGTGGAAGGTCTCCAAGCCCGTGCCGTCGCCCATGGCGGCTGTGATGGCACAAATGCGGTGGTTATCCTTTGCAAGATCGGTCAGCACCTGACCACTGATCTTGGAAAAGTTAGGCTTTTCGGAGCTTTTTTTCGTGGGAGAAACCCCGTGATATGCGGTGGGAGATTGCTCTGCAGGTTGATACCCAAGCCCCTTTTTGGTCTTGACGTGAATAATCACGCTCTCGTCCAGCTTCTTTGCCTCGCGCAACAGTGTTTCAATGGCAAGCATATCGTTGCCGTCCACGGGACCAAGGTAAGTCAGCCCCAGATCCTCAAAATAGTTACTGCCATACAGTGCATTCTTGATGCCCATCTTGGCTCTCTTGACAATGCAAAACAGGTGCCCTGTGGCCCCTAGGTC
>SVQP01000037.1 GCA_015065285.1 Oscillospiraceae bacterium
TGCTTTTAGTGATATTCTTTGCTCTCGCAAAGAGTGATATGATTGCTATCGCAATCGTGATATTGAAGCCTTGCGGCTTCAGTGATATTCTATTCGCCTAAAAGCTCGCGTAGCGAATATCACTCGGCGTAAGCCGAATAACACTGCGAAGCAATATCACTCGCCGCAGGCGAATAGAGTTGGCGTGATACTCCGTTAAGAGTATCACGCCATGCGCTGCAAGCCTTTTCTTTTTATCCTTCAATATAATGAATTGCAGTCACGACACCGTCGCGGATGCCGAACATCAGCTTGGTGCTGCCGTCGGTATAGATCAGTCCACCGTCAGCGGTTTCGGTATAGGAATCTCCGTAAGCCGCAACGACTGCGCTCTTGGCGTCACCGATTTTAATTCCCTGAGGGGTTGCCACACTGTCGTCGGTCAGCACGATCTTGACAATGCGGTCAACACCGTTCTGCATGACCGTGTAGAAACGGAAGCCGGGATATACGAAGGTCTTGTCCGGACCCTCACCGCCGCAACTGTCCTCTTCAATATAATCGGTGTAAGCACCCAGCGCAGCAGCAACCGTATTGCCGTCGTCGCCAATATGAATCGACTGCCCGTTATAGGCAAAGAGATATTCTCCGCCCTTGCCCGCATCGCAAGCAACAAGGCAGATGCCAAGCAACAAAACAATTGCCATGATCAAGCTCAGTTTTCTCATGAGTCATTCTCCCCTTTTTGTTTATCTGTTTCGTACTGTTCAATCCTCTGCTTCCACAAAGCGTCCAGCTCTGCGTCGGACTGTCGACTTTGCACACCGTGCTCGTCCTGCAGAAGCTTGCCCAGATACACGGTCAGCTTTTCCGCTCCGTATACGTTCAGGTGCAGTCCGGCATCATAGGTATCGCGCGACCAATCCAGCCCCAGCTCCCCTTCCATGCCGACGAAATTATAATAGGTAAGATCGTTTGCCTTTGCGTATTCCACGATCTGCGCATCCCACTCGTCGTACCAGTAATACTTGACCGAATTGGTGGGCGCCTTGATCAGCACAAGCTCAGCTCCGTACTGCTCGCAAAGCGCTTGCATTTTTTTCAAGTATTCCATGCTCACGAGCGGCAGCGTGGAATCGATCAGCGCCTCCGGCTCTCTTGTGTCATCGGGATCGACCGGCACAATATCGGTCTGCATCAAATACCCCTGATGGGTAATATCCTCGTGCTTATCAAAGGTGTTCGCCAGATCCTTGAGCGTCAGCTCACTCCAGCGACCGTGATAGCGCAGAATCGGTGCGAAGTAGGAGAGCAGCGATTCCTCCTCGGTCATGGAGGCGCGGATCGCATGCCACTTGGAGTCCGACCATGCCATATCCTCCAGCGTCATGCGGCTGATCTCTTCTCGGGGCGTTTTGCCGTATTTCACGGCAAGCACGTTGAATACCACCACCTTGACGTCCGGCTCGCGCTTGAGCGTTTCCTCAAGGATATAGTAGGATTGCCAGACGGTCTGCTGCGAGGAGCCTCGCACGTAAGAGGTGATGCCATAGCGCTCGTACAGCACTGCGGGCACGATTCCCTCATAGATCTCGCAGTCGCCCACAAAAATGACGTCGTGCGCGTCGGTCGTATCATAATAGCCGCAGAGCAAATGCCCCTCACGATTATCGTAGCGTGACGGGATCAGCACAGCCTGCACAAGCGCAAGCGCACCGATCAGCAGCATGGCACACAGGATAGCGGATACAATTCTCTTTTTCATACCCCCACCCCCTTAGTTGAACGTGCCGCCATAGATAAAGGCGGACGCATCGTAGCCAAGGCCGTACGTGCCAAACACCACAATAGCAAAGATCAGCGCCGCCAAGGCAAGATTGCCAAGCCACGGCTTTTCCCAAAGCTTCTCGCGCAAGGGTCTGTCCTTGCCAAGCCGGCTGACGCCCCACATGATAAGAATACCCAACCCGATCACGGCAAACGAGACAGCGCTGACGCCAAGCGAGAACAGCTCCCCGTTAAAGAGCGCGCCCCAGTTGGGCGTGGTGAATACAGAGAAAAACTTGGTAAAGGTCAAGGGTACGTTCATATAACAGTCAAACACGCGGATCAAGCCCATCAGGCAGAAGGTTCGCACTGCCATAAAGGTCTGATACGGCATGCTTGCATGCAGCTTCGGAAATCTGGTGCGGAATTTGGTATAAAGCGGCTCCAGCTCCTGAGAAACCAGCAGCACAAGGCAATTGAGCATTGCCCACACCACAAAATTCCACGCAATACCGTGCCAAAGACCGGTCACAAGCCAGGTGACAATGGTGGTAATATACACGGGCAAGCGCTTGCCGATTGCCGTGCCAAGATGTGCGCGGCTCCATTTGGAAAGCTTTTGCATGCCCTTGGTCACAGAGAGCGGATAGAATATGTAGTTGGTGAACCATGCGCCCATGGTCATGTGCCAGCGGCGCCAGTATTCCGCGGTGGATTTGGACGAGAAGGGTCTGTTAAAGTTTTCGGGCAGCTTGATGCCAAGCATTTCCGCAACGCCCAGAACGATGTCGATACCGCCCGTGAAATCCCCGTAAATGCGGACCGAATAGAACAGACAAAGCAGCAAAAAGAACACGCCTCCCTTTTGCTGCGCCACGATCGCACCCACAGCAGGCGCAATCGCGTCCGCCACCACCAGCTTTTTGAAAAAGCCCCAGGCAACGCGCACAGCACCGCAATAAAGGTTTTTTCCCTCGAATGCGTGCGGCACAAAATACTGCTCGCCTACGTCACTGTATTTGCTGATCGGACCCATGACAAGCTGCGGGAAAAAGCCTACGAAAAGCGCGTGCTTGGCAAAATTTCTTTGCACGGGCGCTTTTTCGCGGTAAACGTCCAGCATATAGCCGATGGCGATAAAGGTATAATACGAAATACCCATGATCTCCAAAGCGTACGCACCGAACGAAATGCCGCTCTCGCCTACCTTGAATCCGAAATAGGAAGAGACAAACTTGGCATAGATCAATGCAAGCGCCAGCACGCCCACACCGATGCAAACAATGACAAGATTGCCCTTTTTGTTCTTGTTTTTATATGCCTTTCGCTCCTCCTTGGGCAGCTCCTTGTTGGCATTCAGCCAATCGGCGCACGCACGCTGCCGCTTGCCGATGACCGTACATGCAACGTACGACACGACAATGACCGCCAGCAAAAACGCGCAGCTCACCACGCCCGCAAAGGCGTAGAACACCACGCTGCCGCACAGCAGCACCACCCACTGCGCCCGCTTGGGCACAAGATAGTACGCTGCCGTCAGAACCAGCAAAAAGGCAAGAAACTCTATCGAAGCAAAATTCATGCTTATACCGTATCCAGGCGTTCAATCAGCTCCCAGAGTGCTGCTGCCGAGTTGAAGTTCTCGGGCAGAATTTCCTCTGCGGGAATGGATACGTCAAAGGCATCGTTGATATCGGTGATCAGCGTCACGATATCCAAGGAGTCCAGAATGCCGTCGTCAACAAGACCCTCATAGGTTTCAAAGTCAACGTCGGGGTGCAGATTTTGCATGATTTCAATGAGTTGTTCCATGATATATCTCCTGATTATTTGTCGTTTTGGCTTGCCATCTCTAACAGCAGACGGCGGTTGAGCTTACCGTTATCGGTCAGCGGTATGGTATCCAGCTTGTGCACAGCGCCCGGCAGCATGTAACGCGGCAAAAGCAGCCTGAGCTCCTTGGAAAGCGCTGCGGGCTCGATCTCTCCCGCGTAGTACAGCACGATCTTTTTCTGATTTGCGGGATAGACGCAGCAAACGCGACCCACGCCATCCAGCGTAGCCGCAGCAGCCTCAATCTCGCCAAGCTCGATGCGATGCCCCATGTGCTTGATCTGGGAATCCTTGCGCGAGACAAACACCAGCTCACCGTAGTCGTTGTATCTGCCAAGGTCGCCCGTGCGGTACACGATCTCGGGATAAGCAGATTGCAAGGGATTCTGCACGAATGCCTCGGCAGTCTTTTCGGGGTTATTGTAATAACCGAGCGTTACGCAGGTGCCCGAGATGTAAATCTCACCAACCTCGCCCTGCTCGGCTCTCTTTCCCTGCTCGTTTACAAGCATGATACGCGTATTTCGGAAGGGTCTGCCCACCGGGATGGGCTCGTCCTCGGCAAGCTCGCGCTCAGCCGCCCAATAGCAGGACATACCGGTTGCCTCGGTAGGGCCGTACAAGTTGAAGAAGCGTGCCTGCGGCAAAGCCGCTCTCCAAAGGTCATATTGCTTTCTCGGAAACACCTCACTGCCAAAGCAAACGGTCTTCAGGTACTTGGGCGGATTCTTTTCCAGCACGCCAAGCGAAGAGATCATAGTCAGTGCCGAGACCACCCAGCACACGGTATTGATCTTGTGCTCGTTGAGGTAGTCACACAGCTTGACCGGGAACATAAACAGCTGCTTGGGGATCAGATATGCCGTGGCACCATACTTGATGGTGGGCATGATCTCCTTGAGCGGTGCGTCAAAATACAGTGGGGTCTGATTGCCGAACACGGTGTGCTCGTCAAAGCCCACGGCAGCACAAAGCGTCTCGGTATAATCGATGACCGAGCGGTGGCAAGCAGCCACACCCTTGGGCACACCGGTCGAGCCGGAGGTGAACACCACGTAGGCAGGATCGGTATCAATATGCGCTTCTCTTACGCATGCAAGCAGCGCCTCGTTGACCACATAGCGGTAAACGTCGTCGTAAAGCGCTACGGGCAGCCCCAGCGTGTATGCCAGCGCCATGTTCTTTTTGTCACAGATGACCATGCGAGGCTGCACGGTATCCATGATCATTTGCAATCTCTTGGGCGGCATTGCCGCATCGGGGGCGACGTAAAAGCCGCCTGCATACAGCACGCCGAAAAACGTTGCCAGCTGCACGGGATGCTTGTCCATGAGCACCGCAACGCATCCGCGTCCGTGCCCGTGCTCGATCAGATACGAGCCGATGCTGCGTGCGCTCAAAGACAGATCGGAAAAGGTCATATGATCCTTGCCGTCCGAAAACGCAATTTTGTCCGGCACACGGACTACCGTGCGCTCCAGATATTCCAGAATGTTGGTCTGCATAGTAAGCTCCATTATTTGAGATAGGGATCAAGCTCGGGAATGGGGGTGATGATGCGCGCAGACGTTGCGGGATACTTGGTGGTATCGTAAATGCGGAAGTAATCCCCTGCGCGCCATGCGTCGTATGCCTTGACCTGCGCATCGGTCAGAAGACAGCCGCTGACGTCATAAGCATCAGTCAGGCGCGTGCAGTCGTAGTGATACCACACGGGAGATTCCTTTGAGCCTACGTTGACAAGGCTCCAGAAATGCGTGTTCTCGGTATATCCGGGCAGGCGCTGAATATCAAGATTTTCAATGCCAAGGCGCTCAAAGAATGCCTTGGAGGCTGCAAAGTAGCTGTAGCAATCGCCCGTGCCCGAGGAGAACAGCGCCATGTAAGCTGCGTATTTCCAATCTCCCTTGGTAGAGGTGTTCACGTAGGCAATATTGCCCTGCACGTAATCGTAGATGGCGCGGCACTGCTCCTCCTTATTCATATCGGGCGTGATGATGCGCGCGATGACCTTGTCGATCTCGGCATACAGCATCTCGTCGGTCACGTTCATGGTCACCACCAGAACGGTTGCCTGTGCCTTTGCGCTGTTACCCGAGGCATCGGTTGCGGTATAGTACACGGTATAAGAGCCCTCGCGGTTAAAGTCAACGCCCGAGGAATCCACCGAAAGCGTAATCTCGCCCGCGCAATTATCCGAAAGCTCCACCTGATTGCGCCACACGATTCCCTCGCCCACGTTGCACTCAATGTTGCGCGCGACGATGATGGGCGGCTCGGTATCCTTACAAGGGGCAATCACCGCGTCGTATACGGGAGATTTGTTGCCACTGGCATCGGTGTACTGCACCTTGACGTTATAGTCGGCATACGAAGTAAAATCGGGCAGGTCGCCAACGTACTGACCGGTATAGCTGTCCACCTCGGTGGTGGATTGCACGAAATACTTGGGATCAGGCATCGAGGTGCCAACTGCCCAGTAGATCTTTTTGAGCTGCATGGCGGGAGCGACCGTATCCTTGACGGTCAGCTTGCACTTGATTGTCTTCCCCTGACTGATGACAGAAAAGCTGTGCGTGCCCGCATGATTGATGCAATCGGGGTCAAAATCCGCGCCAAAGGTGGCGGCGCTGTCGCCCGTCAGATCATAGGGCGTGATGCGCTGCCCTGCTTCAATGGTCATGGTCTCGGCACAGCCGCAAAGCAGCAGGCACAAGGAAAGAATCAGACAAAAAACAAGCGAAGCCGAGATATATCGATAAACCAAACGGTGCATATTCAGGTCCTTTCGGACGTGCCATAGCCGCACGCCCCCATAATAATGTAGTATTTATTATTATAACATTATACTCTATCCGTGTCAACAGGCACAGGCGTGTTTTTCACAAATTTTCTGCGACAAAAAAGCCCTTGCCAAGGCAAGGGCTTTCTACCGCAATTATTCATTTTTCATTTTTCATTATTCATCATTCATTTCTTCAAAACCTTTTTCAGATACTGTCCGGTATACGACTTCTCACACGCTGCGATCTGCTCGGGAGAACCCTTGGCGACCAGCGTGCCGCCGCCGTCACCGCCCTCGGGTCCCAAGTCGATGATATAGTCCGCGCACTTGATCACGTCCATATTGTGCTCGATGACCAGCACGGTATTGCCGTTGTCGGTTAATCTCTGCAGCACGCCGAGCAGCTGCGCCACGTCCGCGGTGTGCAAGCCGGTGGTGGGCTCGTCCAGCACGTAAATGGTCTTGCCCGTATCTCGCTTGGAAAGCTCGGTTGCCAGCTTGACTCTCTGCGCTTCACCGCCCGACAGCGTGGTGGACGATTGACCGATCTTGATATAGCCAAGTCCCACGTCCTGCAGGGTTTTGAGCTTGCGCACGATCTTGGGCAGCCCGTCAAAGAAGGTAACGCCCTCCTCCACGGTCATATCCAGCACGTCGTAAATGCTCTTGCCCTTATATTTGACGTCCAACGTATCGCGGTTGTATCTCTTGCCCTTACAAACGTCGCAGGTGACGTATACGTCGGGCAAAAAGTGCATTTCAATGCAGCGCACGCCGTCGCCCTCGCACGCCTCGCAGCGTCCGCCCTTGACGTTAAAGGAGAATCTGCCAGGTCCATATCCCTTTGCCTTGGCATCCTTGGTCTGCGCAAACAGATCGCGGATATCGCCAAAAAGTCCTGTATACGTTGCCGGATTGGAGCGCGGAGTTCTGCCGATTGGGCTTTGGTCGATGCAGATGATCTTGTCCAGATGCTCATCCCCCTCCACGCGGTCATGCTTACCGGGATAGGTGATGGCATTGTTGAGTCTGTCGGCAAGCACGGGGTGAATGATGCCGTTGACCAGCGAGGATTTACCCGAGCCCGAAACACCGGTTACGCAGACAAAGCAGCCCAGTGGGATCTGCACGTCCAGCTTTTTGAGGTTGTGTTCTTCTGCCCCGTAAACCTTCAGATATTTGCCGTTTCCGGGTCTGCGCTCGGCAGGCACGGGAATCTGCAATCTGCCCGACAAATATCCGCCCGTGAGCGACTTTTCATTCCTTGCAACCTCGTCAGGTGTGCCGAATGCCACGACCTGACCACCGTGCACGCCGGCGCCCGGTCCGATATCAATGATATAGTCGGATTCCTGCATGGTCTCCTCATCGTGCTCCACCACAATGACCGTGTTGCCAAGGTCGCGCAGCGTTTTGAGTGTGGCGATCAGCTTGGAATTATCACGCGAGTGCAAGCCGATACTGGGCTCGTCCAGAATATACAGCACGCCGGTCAGTGCCGAGCCGATCTGCGTTGCCAGACGGATGCGCTGCGCCTCACCGCCCGAAAGCGTGCCCGCCTTGCGCCCCAGCGTCAGATAGCCAAGACCGACGCTGACAAGGAAGCCGAGTCGCGCGCGGATCTCCTTGATGATCTCCTTGGAGATCACCGCTTCTCCGCCCGAAAATTGCAGATTCTCCACAAACTCCAACGCCTGCTCGACCGACATAGCGCAAAAATCATGAATATTCAGTCCGCCAACCGTGACGCCCAGCACCACGGGAGAAAGGCGCTTGCCCTGACAAACCGGGCAATCCGCCTCCTGCACGAACTGCGTATAGTACTCCTTGCCGAACATGCCGCCGCTCTTCATGCGGCTCTCCACCATTTCCAGAATGCCGTGGAACAGCACGGTCTGCTCATGCGTCTGACCGCCAAAATAGCGGGTAATGCGGTAGGGCTTATCCCCCGTTCCGTGCAACAGCGCGTCCAGTGCCGCAGGGCTGTATTCGCGAATGGGCATATCCAAATCAAAGCCCGCTACCTTGCCCACCTCGGAGAACAACGGTCCGTTCCAGCTGTCCTCTTCCAGCGTCTTGAAGCCGTTGACCGCAATGGCACCGCCACGCAGCGAAAGACGCTTATCGGGAATGACCTTGGCGGCAGATACGGTTTGCATCTCACCAAGACCCGCGCACACGGCACACGCGCCCACGGGATTGTTAAAGGAAAACATGCGTGGCTCCAGCTCACCGATCGATACGCCGTGCTCCTCGCAGGCATAGCTTTGCGAGAATGCAAGCTCGATCGGCTTGCCCTCTGTGCGCGGCACAGTAACGATCAGCAAATGCCCGTCCGCCAGATTGAGCGCGGTCTCCACCGAATCGCCCAGGCGCGAGCGCACGCCCTCTTTGATCACAAGTCTGTCCACCACGACCTCAATATCGTGCTTTTTATTCTTATCCAGAGAGATCTCCTCACCAAGATCGTAAAGGCTGCCGTCAATTCTCACACGCGCATAGCCGCTCTTCTTGGCATCGCCAAGCACCTTTTCGTGCATGCCCTTCTGCGCGCGCACCACGGGTGCCAGCACCAAAAAGCGCTCGCCCTCGGGCAGCTCGCAGATCTTATCAATGATGGTGTCGGTGCTCTGCCGTCTGATCTCCTTGCCGCAAACCGGACAATGCGGAATGCCCACGCGTGCATAAAGCAGACGCAGATAGTCGTAAATCTCGGTCACGGTGCCCACGGTGGAACGCGGGTTTTTGGAGGTAGTTTTTTGGTCGATCGATATAGCAGGGCTCAAGCCGTCGATGGTATCCACGTCCGGCTTGTCCATCTGCCCTAAAAACATACGCGCATAAGAGGACAGCGACTCAACAAAGCGGCGATGCCCTTCTGCATATACGGTATCAAATGCCAGCGAGGATTTGCCCGAGCCCGAAAGCCCTGTCAGAATCACCAGCCGGTCGCGCGGAATCTCCACGTCAATATTTTTGAGGTTATTGACGCGCGCACCGCGAATGACGATTTTTTGTTGCTTCATAATCCTTTATTTTTCTTTCTTAACCTTCTGCTTCTTGTAGTATTTGCTGATCTCGGCATGCTGCAGGCGCTTGATGGGATAATTCCACAGCAAAAAGCCGACGGCACACGCTGCCGCGCACGCAAGCAGCCACCACAGATTGGCAGGCGCCTGCATGGAAAGCAATATTACCACAAAGCCCGCTGCTATACTGCCCCACATCATGGTCTGTGCCAAAAGCCCCAGCACAAGCGCAATGGGCGCGTGCGCAAAATCGGTGATGCGCATAAACAGTCTGTTCTTCAAATCACATATCCTCCAAGGGTTGCGTTATGCTTGTACCTCAAGAGTCAGACGAATCCTGTCAAGCTGCTTTTGCGTAATACGCGAGGTCTGTCTGATCCTGGTCTTGCCGTTTTTGAGTGCAAAGGCAAGCCCGATCTTCTCATACTTTTTCTGATCCTCCGGAATGCGTTTTCCCTTTGCATCACAAAGGTAAATGCTTGCAAGCTCCTTTTTTTCGAAGTGCACGGTCGTGCCCTGTTCATCCTTGCCTGCAACCACAACGCCTTCGCGCGTCACAGTGATCGCCTCCAGTGCCAGCACGCCTGCCTCATACGCGGTATACACCGTGAAAAAGCCGAAGAACGGCAGTACGATATAGCCAAAGAAATTATCCAGCAAATTGATGGCATAAGCGCCGCACAAAAGCGCCAGCTCACCGATCAGGATCACCAACGTCCAGAATAAATATTTGCCGTTGATCAACGAAATCCGTTGCTTTTTCATTCCTTGTCTCCTCCCTGAATACGCTTGATCTGATCGCGCAGATAAGCAGCCTTTTCAAATTCCAGTTTGGCAGCCGCCTGACGCATCTCGGTCGTCAGCTCTGCGATCAGCTTATCCTTTTGCTTTGCAGTCATCTTGCCCTTGGCTGCCTGCTCGGTCTTAGCCGCCTGCTTGCCGCCTGCGGGGCTTGCCATATCGATGACGTCGCGGATGTCCTTGACAATGGTACGCGGCACAATGCCGTTGGCTTTATTAAAGGCATCCTGCTTTTGGCGGCGGCGCGCAGTCTCTGCAATGGCTCTTTGCATCGAGCCGGTCACCGTATCACCGTACATGATCACCTTACCCTGCGCGTTTCGCGCTGCGCGTCCGATGGTCTGAATCAGCGAGGTCTCACCACGCAAAAAGCCCTCCTTGTCCGCATCCAGAATTGCCACCAAGGAAACCTCGGGCAAGTCAAGTCCTTCACGCAAAAGGTTAATGCCCACCAGCACGTCAAACACGCCCATACGCAAGTCTCGGATGATCTCCATGCGCTCCATGGTCTCCACGTTGAAGTGGATATAGCGCACGCGCACACCGTTCTGCTCCAGATAAT
This sequence comes from Oscillospiraceae bacterium, assembly GCA_015065285.1. Classification (GTDB taxonomy): domain Bacteria; phylum Bacillota; class Clostridia; order Oscillospirales; family CAG-272; genus SVQP01. Next base: position 10,757 of record SVQP01000037.1, read on the forward strand.
CGGTCAAATCCTCCGCCATTTTCTTGGTCAGCGTGGTGACCAGCACGCGCTCGCTCTTTGCCACGCGGTCGCGGATCTCGCCAAGCAGGTCGTCCACCTGCCCCTCAATCGGGCGCACCTCCACCTCGGGGTCAAGCAAGCCAGTGGGTCGGATCAGCTGCTCAGCCACCTCTTCGGCATGCTCCCGCTCAAAGGGACCGGGGGTCGCACTGACAAACACAGCCTGATTGATCTTATCCTCAAATTCCTCGAAATACAAGGGTCTGTTGTCGTATGCAGAGGGCAGACGGAAGCCGAAATCCACCAGATTTTTCTTTCTGGCAGTGTCTCCTCCGCTCATGCCGCGCACCTGCGGCACGGCAACGTGCGACTCGTCAATAAACATGATAAAGTCGTCCGGAAAATAGTCCAGCAGCGTATACGGGGTTGAGCCGGGTGCTCTGCCCGCAAGCACGCGAGAGTAGTTCTCCACGCCCGAGCAAAAGCCCACCTCGCGCAGCATTTCCAGATCGTACTTGGTGCGCTCGGTAATGCGCTGCGCCTCGATCAGCTTGCCCTCGGATTCAAACCAAGCAGCTCTGTCCACCATCTCACGGCGGATCTCCTCCAGTGCAGCTTCGCGTTTTTCATCGGAGACGGCATAGTGCGTAGCGGGAAAGATGACGGCATAGGAAAGCACGCGCACAAGCTCGCCCGTCACGGGGTTGATGACCGAGATACGGTCGATCTCATCATCAAAAAACTCAATGCGCAAAAGCTTATCCGATACGTTTGCGGTCATGATCTCCAGAGTATCACCGCGCACGCGGAAGCTGTTACGCACGGGGTTGAGGTCATTGCGCGAATAGCTGATGGCGACCAGACGGCGAATGAGCGCATCGCGATCCATCAGCATACCGGGGCGCAGAGAGATCTGCAGCGTCTGATATTCCACAGGGTCACCCAGCGTATAAATGCAGGAAACCGACGCCACGATGATAACGTCACGTCGCTCAAACAGCGAGGATGTGGCACTGTGACGCAGGCGGTCGATCTCATCGTTGACCAGTGCGTCCTTTTCAATATACATATCCTTACCCGGAATATATGCCTCGGGCTGGTAATAATCGTAGTACGACACGAAAAATTCCACCGCGTTGTGCGGGAAAAACTCGCGCATTTCGGAGCAGACCTGAGCCGCCAAGGTTTTATTGGGCTCCAGAATGAGCACGGGGCGGTTGCACCGTTCAATGATATTTGCCATGGTAAAGGTTTTTCCCGAGCCTGTAACGCCAAGCAGCGTCTGATATTTCTCTCCGCGCTCCAAGCCCTGCACCAGCTGCTCAATTGCCTGCGGCTGGTCGCCCATGGGCGAAAACGGGCTGACTAATTTGAACTGATCCATGCTGCTCCTCCTTTCGCACGTCATAGTATGTCAATTTAATAGTATATCATATTTTTTATAAAAAGTAAATAAGGGAGACAAAAAAAGCAACGACAAATTGCGGGGGCTCAAAAACAAGTGCACAATATTTTGGGCAATACTCTTGACAAGGCGCCCAAAAGCAAGTATAATGATAAAAGCGTTTCGATGCGGGCTATTAGCTCAGTTGGTCAGAGCTACCGGCTCATAACCGGTTGGTCCGGGGTTCGAATCCCTGATAGCCCACCAAAAAAGGACAGGAGGCACATCGTGCTTCCTGTCCTTTTTTGCTTGTACTGATATGATGAAGAGCCCCTGCATAAGCGTCGCAAAGCGATGCTTATGCTGATTTGCGCCGGTTGAGCAAGCAAGTCGGACGAGTATTGGCGCAAATACGGGTTCTGAATCCCTGATAGCCCACCAAAAAAGGATATGGAGTACACCAGTATTCCATATCCTTTTTTGCTTGGAACAAAGCCCCCGCCGACATGACGTTGGCGGGGTATTTTGATTAAGGCTGCTTTGTAAACTCAGCGCCGTTGCTGACGTAAACGATGGTTCCCTCCAGGTCGGTGCGGTAAATCTCCATCTCTCGCTCACGGTATCTGTCCATGGTATCGGTATTGGGATGGTTGTACTTATTGCCCGCTCCGCAGGAAATGACCACGATCTCGGCATCGATCGCATCCAGAAATTCATCGCAGGACGAGGAGGACGAGCCATGGTGACCCGACTTGAGAATATCACAATCCAGCGTGCTGCTGCCGTATTTCTTGACGATCTCCTTTTCCGAAATGCTCTCGGCATCTCCCGTGATGATCATGGAGGTTGAGCCGTAGGTTACCTTGGTTACAAGGCTCCAGTCGTTGAGATCATTATAATCGGTGGCATTGGGAGCTAAGAACATGAACTGCAGCTCACCCAAGCTGAAGGTGGTGCCGCTCTTGGCATAGTTGACCGTCGTGCCCTGCTCTGCCGCGCCTGCCATCATGCGGGTATAGTCGCCCGTTTCGGTAAAGGTATCCGTATCCACCTCTGCGTTGGGCATGATCAGATTCTTGACCTCAAATTCCTCAAAGATCATATCCATGCTGCCGATATGGTCCTCGTGCGGGTGCGTGGCAATCACGCAATGCAGCGTGGTAATGCCAAGGTCATCCAGATATCTCTCCAGATCCTTTTCGCAATCATTGGGGCCCGCATCGATCAGCACGTTGCCCTGGGGCGCCATGATCAGCATGCTATCCCCCTGCCCTACGTCAAAGAAATGCACCACGATCTCACCGTCCAGTGCCACTCTTTGAGGCTTGGGCAGAAGATCTACCACAAAATCGACAAAATCGCCGTATTTATCAACAAACACCTCGTCCACAAGGTCGTTGGGCAGCACCTTATCCAGTGCTTTCTCCACACCCTCGCCGACAAAGTCATCCAAAAAATCCTCTACGTCATTGGCGGGAATCACGCCCGACATTGCCAGCGCAACCGTTCCGGCAAACAGCACGGCAAGCACTGCCAGCATAATCAGGCAAACGCGCAGCGCCTTGGGCATGCCCTTCTTCTTTTTCTTTTTGCTCTTCTTGCGCTTTACGGGCGCCTTTTCCGGCTTTTCGGTTTTCTCCGCATTCTTTTTCTTATCGTCCTGTGCCATGTGCACCTCCTGTGTGACTCTCGTATTGTTACTACTGTATATTATAGCACATTTTCCATCAATTTGGCAATGATTTTGTGTTTTTTTGTAAAAAATAATATTTGAAAAAGGATTGACAAGCATTTTCCATTGTGGTATAATATATCCTCGGTACGGACTGCAAAGCAGTTCGTCTCTCTACCGCGCATAAATAAAATCGAAGAGGTGCGCGGTCGTAATAAAGTCCATAGGGAGGTAAAAACACATGGAAAAGGTACTCAATTCTTATGAAAGTCTGTTCATCGTTGACGTAACCAACGGTGAAGAAGCAACCAATGCAACTGTGAACAAGTTCACTTCCTTGATTGCTGAGAACGGCACTATCATTGAGGTTGCACAGTGGGGCAAGCGCCGCCTGGCATATCCCATCAATGACATGCCCGAGGGCTACTACGTAGTCGTGACCTTCAAGGCAGCAGGTGATTTCCTGGCTGAGCTCGACCGTCTGTTCCAGATCGACGAGAACGTTATGCGTTCTCTGACCATCAAGCTGGATTTCGAGCCCACCGCTAAGGCAGCTGTTGTAGAAGAAGCAGCTACTGAAGAAGTTGCTGTAGTGGAAGAAGTTTCCGCAGAAGCAACCGACGCTGAGTAAGGCGAACTAAGAGGTCAAAAGCATGGCAAATTTTAATCTGAACAAAGTCATCCTCGGCGGTAGACTTACCGCTGATCCTGAACTGAAGCAGACACAAAGCGGCATTGCAGTCGTAACGTTCCGTATGGCAGTCAACCGCAGATTCGTTTCCCGTGACGCTTCGTCCGGTCAACAGCCTGAGGTCGATTTCTTTACCGTTACCGCTTGGCGCTCTACTGCTGAGTTTGTCAACCGTTTCTTCAAGAAAGGTTCTTCTATCTGCGTGATCGGCTCTATCCAGAACAGATCCTGGACCGACCAGCAGGGTCAGAAGCGCTACATGACCGACATCGTCGCTGAAGAGGTCCAGTTTGTGGACAGCCGCAGCGAAAGCTCGAACGCACAGTCCGGCGGTTATGCACCCGATGCTTACGGTGCACCCGCGTACTCCTCTCCCGCAGGCTCCGCGCCCAAGTTTGAGGAGATCAAAACAGACGACGATCTGCCCTTCTGAGCCGATTGTCACCAAAATTAAACAGGAGGATTTCATAAGATGACTGAAAACGTTTCTCGTCCTGCGCGCCCCGTGGTTCGCAGAAGAAAGAAGGTTTGCATTTTCTGCGCCGACAAGGTTGCATATATCGATTACAAGGATTCCGCTAAGCTCCGCAAGTTCATCAGCGAGCGCGGCAAGATCCTGCCCAGAAGAATGTCCGGCACCTGCGCTGTTCACCAGCGTGAGCTCAACACCGCTATCAAGCGTGCTCGTCAGGCAGCTCTTCTGCCCTACGTTTGCGACTAATCGGCAAAATAAGAAAAACCGTTCGCCTTTCGGTCGAACGGTTTTTCTTTTTATTGCAGCCCTACCGCGATCAAAAAACAAAAAAAGCTGTTGCCGAAGCAACAGCTTTTTTTATTGAACTACAATTAGTCCTTGGTGTACTTCTGGTCGCCGATGTAGATGAAATCGTCGCCCTTGCTGAACTCGTACTTGTTGGTGGAAACAACGCTGTCACCGTTCTCGTTGGTCTCAACGTTCTTGTCCCAAGTGAAGATGATCTGGTCATCCTTGATCTCGTAAGTACCGTTGGTGGTGGTAGTGGTGGTCTTGCCGCCAACATTTGCGTCAGTGGTCATAACAACCTTGTTGCCCTTGAACTCATAGGTGGTGGTGTAAGTGCCCTTACCGAAGCCGAAGATACCCTCAGACTCGTAAGTAGCGGAGTAAGAGCCGCTCAGGGTGTTGCCGCAAGAAGCGAGCATCATGCACATAACAACTGCTACGAGAGCAACTGCTACAACGCGGGTCATGGTTTTCATAGTTGAAAATCTCCTTGTCAAAATGTTTTTTGGGTGAAGCCCATGTGAACATTATAGCAGTATCTGTCACCTTTGTCAATACTTTTAGCCACTTTTTTCGGGATAAAATTATTAATAATTATTAAGTAAATCAAGCCTTTTTGTGACGTTTGTCACGTTTTGAAATCGCAAATGCAATCTGTGAAGAAATCAGCGCAAACTGTGCTGCAAAGCACAGCCAGACCAGCAAATAGCCAACCTTTTGGTACAGCGTTTGGTGACTTCTTGCATACACGTCGGCAACCACAAGTCCGGTAGTCAGCGCCCCCTGCTCTCCCAGCACCTCACCGTCCGGAGCGAGGATGGAGGAAACGCCGGTGTTGGCAGAACGGATCAGATATCTGCCGTTTTCAATGGCGCGGAATTTCGCGTGATTGTTGTGCATATACACAGCGGCAGAATCGGAAAACCACGAGTCATTGGTGGAAAGCGCAATCACCTCCGCCCCTTCAAGCACGGTTTGTCTGACCGTTTCCTCATAGATTGAGTCAAAGCAGATCACGGGTCCTACGCAAATACCGGGGGTTTTGGTCTGCACGGCAATCGCCTGCTCCCCTCTTGCAAGGTCGGAGCTGAGCATGTTGATCTCTCCCAGAACCGGAATCACACTCAAAAGGAAATCGCGCCACGGCACGTATTCGCCAAACGGCACCAGCTGACGCTTGACGTAGATCTGCTCGTCATAGCTCTGATCCGGATAAATCACAACCGAGCTGTTGCAGCTTGCGCTCGGTGCCTCGGGGTCAAAATACTTGGTTGAGGTAAAGGTACTGACGATCATGGTCGTACCCGTGCTTTTGGCAAGCTCATAAACCATGTCCAGCGGTGCTTTTGTCGTTGCATTGGGATCCACCCTGAAAAGCGTGTAATTCAAGGCTGTCTCAGGCCACACAACAAGCACAGCACCCTGATCCCTTGCCTGCTCAGTCAGTCCGGCATACACCTTAAAAGAGCGCATTCCCGCATCATTTGCCCACTTATCCTTGGAGGAAAGGTTGCCCTGCAGGGCTGCCACGCGCACAGGCGTGCGCGGGTTGGCATACTCGTCAAGCGGAGCTGCTACCGAGCTGAGAATGCACAGCGTAAAGCCAATGCACAAAAAGACCTTAAGCACTCTTTTATCCGAGCCCAGCTGTCGGACCAGCCCATATACCAAGGCGGCAATAATGGTTACCAGTGCAATCAGCACAAAGGCGATCTGCCATGGCAGCGCGTTTCCCTTGATGGCATCCATGGCCGCAAGACCGTAAAGCAAATTGCCTATCAGCACACAGCCGCCCAGCAAGCCGAAGGAAAGGCGCGACTCGCGGCAAACGATCATACCCGCAAAGGCAAGATTGACCGCCACGATCAAAAACGAAACAAGCAAGCCGCCAAGCAGCGAAGCGCTCTGTGCCATCGGCAGCACAAACGACTGAGAAAGATACAGTCTTGCCCAGGGCAAGCCCGTCCAACCAATGGTTTGCGACCACTCGTTGACCACCCACAGGCATGCAAGCAAAATCGGCTTGAGCACGGGAAGGCGGCGCAGCGCTTCGGTGCGGCAAAACAGCCCGAAGATCATGAAGATCAAAGCGCTCAGCGATGCCTGAAATGCCGAAATGCCCAATACCGCAAGGGCGATAACGCCAATGGCGGTTTCGGGTGAAAAGCCTGCGAAATCCATGGGGTACATGGAGATAAACCAGTGATAGCTCATCACATAGTATATCAGATAAAACACAAATCCGTACAGGTACAGGCTGCCGCTTTTGGCATGACCGCCCAGAGAGAGCAGCACAAGTCCTGCAGGGATCAGAGAGATCCACGCAAAAATGCCGAAATACTGGGGATATACCACGCCAAGCGCGCTCAGCATGCCGCTGATGATCAAAAGCGGATAGCGCAATTTCCGAATATTTTGCTGCATATCATCTCTCCTTTCTGAATTTTGATTTTAAGAAAAGTCCTTCAAGAACCAGATCTCACTCTCGGGCAGGCAAAACTCCTTGCCGTCCAGATACGCAAGCGTCTGACCGCTGCCGGCAAGATCAAAGCGCAGGCGATACGCATACAGGGCTTGATATTTATATCCCTTTTCCCTGTCCTTTTTGTTGATGCCGTATTTGCCATCCCCGATCAGCGGATGACCGATATGCGCCAGATGTGCACGGATCTGGTGGGTTCTGCCCGTGATCAGGTGCACCTCCAGGAGCGAATTCCCGCCCTTCTCGCCAATAACGCGATATTCGGTGATAATCTCCTTGGCACCGGGAAACGCACGGTCACGCACCTCTACCATATTATCTGCGGCATTCTTGCGCAGATACCCGTGCAGCGTTTGCACTTTCTTTGCCGGCACGCCGTGCGCGGCACACAGATAATATTTGCCGATACGATCCTCTCGGATATGCTCGTTCATCTCACGCAGAGCCGCAGCGTTTTTGGCAGCGATGACAATGCCGCCCGTATTGCGGTCAATGCGGTTACACATGGCAGGTGCAAAGGATTGCTCATCCTCGGGGTCATATTCCCCTTTTTGTGCAAGATACGCCTGCAGATGCATAACCAACGTGTTGTCCTTGGCATCGGCATCCTCGTGCACAAGTACACCGGGACGCTTGTTGAGCAGGATGATATTCTCATCCTCATATACGATGCAAAGCTTGGGGACGATGCGCGAAAGCGCACCCGTATCCTTTTCGGGAGACTCAAAAAACTCCTCACGGATGAACAGTTGGATCTCATCCCCCTCGACCAGCATATAACGCTGCTCGGTCCTTGCACGGTTTACCTTGATTTTTTTGGTTCTGATGTACTTATACATCAACGACATAGGCAGCCCCTTGACCGCCTTGGACAAAAACTTATCCAGCCTTTGCCCTGCATCGTTTTTCTTGACGGTAATGGTACGCATAGTACCTCCATGATGAAAGATAGGGGGAGAAGGTGTCCTCTCCCCCGTAGATTTTGAAAATTAAAGTGTGCCGAAAATTCTGTCGCCTGCGTCGCCAAGACCGGGAACGATATAGGCGTGATCGTTGAGGTGATCATCCAGTGCTGCGCCGTAAATCTCTACGTCGGGATGCGCCTTGAGCACCTTGGCAACACCCTCGGGAGCAGCTACCAAGCACATAAAGCGGATGTTCTTGCAGCCCTTGTTCTTGAGCAGCGTCAGCGCGTCGATGGCGGAGCCGCCGGTTGCCAGCATGGGGTCAACCAGAATGACAAGTCTGTCCTGAATATCCGAGGGCAGCTTGCAGTAATATTCCACGGGCTGGTGGGTCTCGGGATCACGGTACAGACCGATGTGACCAACCTTTGCCACGGGAACCAGAGACTGAATGCCGTCCACCATGCCAAGGCCTGCACGCAGAATGGGCACGATAGCAAGCTTTCTGCCCGAAACCATCTTGGCGGTCATCTTGGTAATGGGAGTCTCAATGGTCACGTCCTGCAGGGGCAGATCGCGGGTCAACTCGTAACCCATGAGCATGGAGATCTCATTGAGCAGCTCGCGGAAATCCTTGGATCCCGTTTTCTTGTTTCTCATAATGGTAAGCTTATGTGTGATAAGAGGATGGTCGATCAAATGAAACTGGCTCATGATATTTCTCCTTTGTTTGTTTTTTCTTCGGGATTATTATACTACTCTTTTTCGCGTTTTTCAAGTACATTGTGTAAATTTTGCAAGAGTTCTTTACATTTTCGCATACGTGTGCTAAAATATAAAGTGAATGAATGTGCCCAAAGGAGTAACAGCATGACAAGCATTTGCAAAAGCGTTGGTATTGCCACGCTTGGCTGTAAGGTCAACCAATATGAATCCCGCGCCATTGAAGAGGCTCTGATCGCACGCGGCTATACCGTGTGCGCTCCCGACGCATGCTGTGACGCTTATATTATCAATACCTGCACGGTGACCGCAGAATCCGACCGCAAGGGTCGCCAGCTGATCCGTCGCGTGCTCTCGCAAAATCCGCAGGCTTACGTGGTGGTCACCGGCTGCTTTGCGCAGGCGGACCCCGATGGCGCTGCACTTCCCGGTGTGGACGCGGTGTGCGGCAACACCGAGAAAATGCAGGTCGTACAAATGCTGGACGAGCTGTTTGCCAAGGGCGAGAAAAATGCTCAGGCACAAATCGACGTGCCCGATATTCAGAAGGCGCGCTGCTTTGAACCCATGCGCATCACCGCCTTTGAGCGCACCCGCGCTTACGTGAAAATTCAGGACGGATGCGATTCGCACTGCACCTACTGTGCCATTCCCGGTGCGCGCGGTCCGGTGCGCTCCAAGCCCATGCAAGAGGTGCTGGACGAGGTGCGTGTGCTGATCGATCACGGCTGTGCCGAGATCGTGCTGACCGGCATTGAGACCGCCTCCTGGGGCAAGGATCTGGACGAGGGTGACTTTGGAGATCTTTTGCGCGCGGTGGATGCCCTGCCGGGTATTGGCAGAGTGCGACTCGGCTCGCTTGACCCCTCGCTGATCAAGCCCCGCTTTGTACAAAAGATTGCAGATCTGAAATCCCTTGCTCCCCATTTTCATCTCTCGCTGCAAAGCGGCTGCTCCCGCACGCTGGCTGCTATGAAGCGCAAATACAATGCAGAGCAAGCCATGCAAGCGCTGGAGCTGCTCCGTGCGAGCATCCCCTGTGTGCAGTTCACCACCGACGTCATTGTCGGCTTCCCCGGTGAGACCGACGAGGATTTTGCACAAACGCTGGAATTTATCCGCAAGGCACGCTTTTTGCAGATCCACGCATTCCCCTATTCGGGCAGAAAAAACACCCCTGCCATCCGTATGCCAAATCAGGTGCCCATGCAGATCCGCCGCCGGCGCCTGCACGTCCTGCAAGAAGAGCAAAAGCAGATCCGCGCACAGATGCTGGACGAGATGATTGCAAAGGGCCCGTGCAAGCAAGTGCTCTTTGAGACCGACAGCCCTGCGGGCTGCACGGGTCACACACCCGAATTCATTGAGGTCACTGTGCCCTTTGAGCAGCCGCTCTGCGGACAGATTCGCACTGTGTGCCTGACGGGTCGGAGCAAAGACGGGTGCACCGCTGCTTTGACCGATACCCCTTCCAAATGATTGGAGAAGCATATGCAATATTTTGATCAGGAATTGAAAATTATACATCATTTCAACACGTTGCCAAAGGCATCTCTTGAGCAGCTGCAAAGCAATCTTTCCCTGTGCATGCGCCTGCCTGAGCTTTCCTATTGCTCCCGAAACTACAAGGGGCGCGGCAACGGAGATATCAGTGTCGCGGAGCTTTTGTTTCTGGATCGGCTGGCATGCCCCGAGCACACAGCCCTTTCCAAAATTGCCGTGCGCGAAATGACCACCGATGACGTATACATAGCAGCCACTTACAAGGATTTTGTGGATAAAATGGGGGCACTTGGAAAGGATCCCGAAAAGCCCTATACGCTACAGGATCTGGCAAGTCTTGCTTGCCGCTATATGAATCGTCTTATGGGAACGTCACAAACGGCGCACGTTGGTATTCGGCAAAATGCCGCTGCCTATGCCGCAGCGGGATACTACGCGCTTGATGGGCAGCAGGACGTTGTGCTGCTGCATCCCCTTCCCGTTACCCTTTTCGACCGTGCACACTATGCAGATTCCCTTGTGCTGCTCGTTCCGACGCAAGAAATGGATCAGCAAGCCTATACCGCAGCACTGCTCTCTCTGCTCTCGGATCAAGAAATCGGCAAAAGCGTGCATTGCCTTTGCGATTGTACCTGCCAAAGCATTGCGCACGCAGTGCTTTCCATCTGTGACGGCGCCGTGATCAACGCTGCCAAAATGCCAAAGGACATGCAGCACGTTCAGGCACTGACACAGCCGCTCTTTGCCAATCTGCTCTCCCTTTCGCAAAAGGCGCTTGCCACCTTGCTTTCCAAGGCGCAGGAGCTGGGGCTTGACGCATATGAAATCGGTATTGCAGACGATGCGGGATACCTGCTGGTCAAGCACGGCAAGGTTACCCTGTTTTCGGGCAACGTCTCCTATCTCAGATCCATCTGCTTTGTGCGCTCCTATGCTTTGCAGATCGAGCCTGACTCCTATTACCGCGCGCTGTTGGGAGCTGCCGAGGCATATTGCTCCGCCATTGCGCAGGGAAAAGCAAAGAATCAGCTTGCCATCTATGCGCACCTGCCATGCAAGCAGCAATCCGCACAGCAAACCTACGCACAGGCGCTTGGTGCACTGCTTGGCATTCATCGCTTCTGCATGGAGGCAGCACTGCCCGCACACAGCACCGTCAGCTTTGCGCAAGATCCGACTGATATGCTGATCACGGCGTATGCCCCCGATAGCGGCGCGATGCCGAACACCCTGCAAGGCAAAGGCAACGTTTATCTGCTCAGCCCCTTGTACGACGAGCACGGACTGCCGGATTTTGCTGATCTTTATCGTATGTGCGACTATCTTGCGCACATGATCGCACAGGGCAAGATCAAATCTGCCCGCGCGCTTTGCGGCAAGACGCCCTTGGCAGTGCTTGCAGAGATGTCCGAGGGGGCTTGCTCTGTGCTTTGCAACCCTGCACACGCAGACAAAATGGACCGCGTCTTCCCTGCAGCCATTCTGGTGGAAGCAGAGGGCGAGATTGCGGGCGAGCTGATCGCGGCTTCCCTGTTAAAAGCCGCACCCGAGAAGCAATCGGCAGACTAAAACCCACCGCATTTTTTGTCAAAATATTATAAAACGCATAAAACAAAGGCAAAATCCGCCTCTGTTTTGGAAGAATTCACAAGGTTAAAAAATTTTTAGGTTTTTTTCACAAAACTCTTGCATTTTGGTTTCTCTTGTGATATAATATCTCGTGCTGTGCTGTATCTTACAGCTAAAAATACGTAAAAAAATTTTTTCTTGAATAGATGCACTACCAATTTGTGCAGAAGGAGGTGTCAAACATGGCAAAATGCAGTATCTGCGGAAAGGGCGTTGTTTACGGTGCTACCATTTCCCACTCTCACCGCAAGACTAACAGAACCTGGAAGCCCAACATTCGCAAGGTAAAAGCAATCGTAGACGGTACCCCTAAGACCGTTGCCGTATGCTCTCGTTGCCTTCGTTCTCACAAGGTTACCCGCGCGTGATTGAAAATCAAATCGAAGGGATGCCGATCCAAACGGTATCCCTTCGATTTTTTCATTGAAGAAAGGTTTTAGCTATGTTGGTTTTTGCCGATTGTCGCATTCAAAAAGAGGCACTGCAGGCGCTTTTCACCTACGGGCACGTCCCTCTTCTCTGCCCTCCTCACCCTTCCTTGGAGAGTGCCGTTGCCTCTCACCCGGATATGCTGCTTTTCCCAACCGATCAGGGCATTCTGAGCCACGCAGATTATTCGATCGAGGGTGTTTCCCTGACCCCTATCGGTGCTGCCGTGCGCTCCCCTTATCCGCACGACGTGCTGCTCAATGCTGCCGTTGTGGGAGAGTGGTTGGTGTGTCGCCCCGATGCCGTGGCAGAAGAAATCCTTTTGTATGCAAAGGAAAAAGGCATACGCACCCTGCCGGTCAGGCAGGGGTATGCCAAGTGTAATCTTTGCATTGTCAGCAAGCGCGCTGTGATCACCGAGGACGCTTCGATCGCAAAGGCTTTGATGGGCGAGGGCGTGGACGTGCTGCAGGTTCGCCCGGGGTACGTGACCCTGCCCGGCTATGATTACGGCTTTATCGGCGGTGCTTCGGGCTGTGACGGCAAGCATGTATTCTTCAACGGAGATCTTTCCCTGCACCCGGATGGCGAAAGAATCGCACAGTTTTGCAAGCAGCACCACAAGGAGCCAATCTCTCTTGCATCAGGTGCGCTGACGGATATCGGATCCTTACTCTTTGTCATTCAGTGATGAAAAAAACACCGTGAATCATCGGGCTGCGTAAATAACGGTAAAATTATCAAAAACCAATACTTTCAAATAGTAATTGCCCCAGGTGCGGGCGATCACTGATCGCCCCTACGGCTGTTTTTGTTTGGGTTTTACGTATGAAAGCCACAGCACAGACACTTGTAGGGGCGATCAGTGATCGCCCGCTCCTGCGGCAACTATTCATAAAAA
>SVQP01000069.1 GCA_015065285.1 Oscillospiraceae bacterium
TGTGGCTTTCATACGTAAAACCCAAACAAAAACAGCCGTAGGGGCGATCAGTGATCGCCCGCACCTACGGCAATTACTATTTGAAAGTATTGGTTTTTGATAATTTTACCGTTATTTACGCAGCCTCTTGGCAAGGCGTTTCTTTTTTATCACTTCCCCTTGATCAGCGCAATGGTTTTGGAAAGCCACATGGCAAGATCGGCACGGCGCATAGGTGCGGACGCCTGCACGCTGCCGTCGGGCGTTTGCAAAATACCCAACGAGTACAAAGACACCACTGCATCCTCGGCAAAGGTGGGCACGGTATCGGTAAAGCCTGTGGGAATCTTTTGGTTGGCATATCCGATCAGGTTGGAAAGGATCACGGCGGCTTCACCGCGCGAGATGGTCTCGTTGGGGTTGAAATACAGCTCACCCTTTTGGCTCGAAGCTCCCACGTAGCCCTTTTCATAAGCGGTTTTGACGTAGCCCTTCATGGCAGCCGGAATCTGATCGTCATCCGCAAAGCCACTGTCTGCAACACTGTCACACTTCATGCCCACGGCATTCATGGCAGTGACCAGAAAATCCACGCGACTGACCTCGCGCAAAGGTTCAAAGCAATAAAGGCTGCCCTTTTGCGTGCCGCTCATCAGTCCAAGCTCGGTCATGCGCAGCGCATCGGTGGTGCATGCAAGTCCGGAAAGATCATCATACGGGCGGCTGACCGAGCAGGTGCCCACGCTGATGCTGACCGTTTTGGCAGTGCTGTAGTTGCCATAGCAATCGCGCAGCACGTATACAAAGCTATCCTGCCCTACAAAGTCCTTACCGGGTGTATACGTATAAGCGCCCGTAGCGCAATTCTGCATGCACAAAATGCCGCTGCTCGGATAGCTGACCACCTCAAAGGTCAGCGCATCTCCCTCGGGGTCATAGCCGCCAAGCACGCTGTGTGCGGTGGTGTTGGCATATACCTGCAGGGATGCCGCCCCTGACGGCAGGGCTGCCGTGGTGGGAGAGGCGTTGATGCTGCCCAGCATATACACCACGCACTCCATCTCGTACGCGCCACCGTTGACCGTAAAATGAAAGCTGCTCTGCCCTGCGCTGCTGCCAACCGGCTCAAAGGTCAGAAGAGAAAGATCCTTGGCGCGCAGCGTCTGCCCCGTGACCACCCCTTCCGAGCCCACGTACAAGGCGCCCTTTTCGGGATCGGGCAGCTTAGTCACCGTGATATATTCTGGCGAGGAAAGATTGACCGCTCTTGCAAAATCATCCTTGGAAAAGGTATAATCGTTGCCCACAAGTGCGGCAACGCGCATGTCGGTTTTGGCTGCCAGCACGTGCAAGGCGGGGCTGAGCGGCACAGGCTTTTGCACGTCCTGCGCTCCTATGCCAAGAGTAAACAGCATTGCCGTGCAGCACAGCATCAGTGCTGCGGCAATCAGGATTTTGATATGGGATTTCATAAATCACGCTCCTATTTCAAGATTTTCGTTACATTCTATGCAAAAATTGCTGCCCGTATGTTTTATTCACATAATACGCATTGTAAAATTCACAAAAGTATGGTATAATATATGCGTATCACTTTTATAAAACCGAGGAGGGGCTATGGATTTCATCATTGATGCCGAGCATCACGGCAAAACCGTGCGCTCGTATATTCAGCATACCCTTTCCATATCCTCCCGCATGCTGACCGTGCTCAAGCAGACCGAAAACGGAATTACTGTCAACGGTGAGCACGTCACGGTCAGACGCGTGCTGCAACAGGGTGACCTGCTTTGCCTTGCCATTGACGATACCCCCGAGCGCGCCTCCTGCAACGTCCCACCCGTCAACATTGCGCTGGACGTGCTTTACGAGGACGCGCACATCATCGTCATGAACAAGCCGCCACACATGCCCACACACCCCTCTCACAATCATCACGACGACACGCTTGCCAATGCGCTGGCATACCTGTATGCGCAAAGGGGCGTTCCCTTTGTGTTCCGCCCCATGGGCAGACTGGACCGCAATACCTCCGGCATTGTGCTTGCCGCGAAAGACAAGCTTGCCTCGGGCATGCTGACCTCTGCCATAAAAAACGGAGAGGTGCGCAAGACCTACCTTGCCATTGCCACGGGCGAGCTGCCGGTGGACGGAGCGATACATACCATTGATTGTGGCATCCGTCGCCAGAGTGACAGCGTGATCATGCGCATCACCTGCCCCGAATCCACCGATCCCGGCGAGGCGTCGATCACCGATTACGAGGTGCTGGATGCGCGTGACGGACTGAGTCTTGTGCGCGTTCGTCCGCGTACCGGACGCACACATCAGATCCGCGTGCACTTCGCCCACATAGGTCACCCTTTGTTGGGTGACGACTTGTACGGACAAGAGGACGCGCGCATCAATCGCCATGCGCTGCACGCGCAAAGCCTTGAGTTTCCGCTTCCCTTTTCAGATAGGCGCATCTGTCTGTACGCCCCGATTGCTGCGGACATGCAGCAGCTGATCCAACGTTATTTTCCGAGGTTCTCATGAAACAAAAACAAAAAAAACAAATAGAACCCAGCGTCATCTCCGCCAAGGAATGGGCGAGCCTGCCCCCCGAGGAGCGGGAAGAATGGCGTGCGGTCAATCCCAAATATGAGCGTCTGCCCGTATGGTGCTACGTGTGCTATGGGCTTGCAGCCCTGGCGCTGCTGATCTATATAGCAGCCCGCATCTTTCCCCCGTTTGCGGATTTCTTCAATCAGAATATCAGCGAGATCTTTCGCAGAGTTCTTGCCTTTCTGACCAACCCCATCCCCTTCTCATTCGGTGAGGCGTGCCTTATGCTTTTACCCGTGGCGTTCGGTCTTGTTGTGTGGTATGCAGCCAAGTACCGCTGCGATACCTGGAGAAGCACCTGGAGCTTTGTGGGTATTCTGCTGGCGGTGCTCTCGCTTGTGCTTTCCATGTTTGTCTTTACCTTTGCCACCGGCTACCACGGTGCGCCTCTTGACAAAAAGCTGGGACTTGAGCGTGAGAAGATCAGCGCGCAGGAGCTTTATCAGACAGCACTCATTCTTGCAGACAAGGTCAACGAGGAAAGCGAGAACGTGCGCTATAACGAGGAAAACTTTTCGGTCATGCCGTATACGCGCGCAGATATGAACGATAAGCTGCTTGCGGCATACGATACCTTTTGCGCAGAGCATTCCTTCATTGATCACTATGATACAAGGCTCAAGCCGGTCATGCTCAGCGAGCTGATGAACTACACGCACATCACAGGCATCTACTCCTATTTCACGGGGGAAGCCAACATTGATATCGCCTTTCCCGACTACACGCTCCCCTTCACAGCTGCGCATGAGCTTGCGCACCAGCGCGGCATTGCCAAGGAGGATGAAGCCAACATGATCGCCTTTCTTGTGTGCATTGAATCAGAGGATGCCTACGTTCGCTACAGCGCATATCTGAACATGTACGAGTACGTGCTCAATGCGCTTTACACAGCGGATAGGGATCTTTACGTGCAGGCAAAAAACCAAGCATGCACCGACGTCACACGCGAGATCATTGCCTATAACCGCTTCTTTTCCAAGTATGCAAACAGCACCGCAGGCTCGGTTTCGGGCGCGGTCAACGATACCTTTTTGAAGTTCCAAGGCACCGAAGGAACCGCCAGCTACGGCTTGGTAGTGGACCTGAGTGTGGCATATTACAAGCACCTCGGACTGGTAGCCGAACGGGAGTCGAACCAAGTTGGTTTTGACGTGCAGATTTCTCCGATTCCTGCATCTTTCCCCTTGGACATATTGCCTATATGCCCTGTGGGAAAAGCTTTTGGACTCGAATAAATCTGCTGCGTCAAAACTGCTCGCACCCGCCGGCGAATGCATTTTTGATAGATTTTGGTGTGATTTTGCGAAGCAAGATATCAATCTTGTGAGTAAAAGCAC
>SVQP01000038.1 GCA_015065285.1 Oscillospiraceae bacterium
TTGTTTGGGTTTTACGTATGAAAGCCACAGCACAGACACTTGTAGGGGCGATCAGTGATCGCCCGCTTTTGCGGCAACTATTCATAAAAAAGCAATTAAGGACTGCATCAAAACGATACAGTCCTTGATTTTTGCGAAATTCTCCGCTAATTTTGCACGCCCATCGGGCAGTCCTTTTTATTCGTGATCTCTCATCAGATCTCCATCATCACAGCGTTTCTTGCAGGCACGGTGATCTGCTTGCCTGCTACGCAGCAAACCTCGTCCACGTCACCGGGGTTGACAAAAATCTGCGCGCGCGTGCCGTCCTCTGCTTGCCATGCGGTGGTGTAGACGGTGGGGAAGGTACAATCGTGACCGTACCACTCCATCCAATATTTCTTTTCTCCGCATGTCGTGGGCAGCACGGGGATCATGCGCCCTGCGTGCAGATACTTCCCTGCACCCTCGCGGTAGAAACGCGCCAGATTTGCCACAAGGTCAAGCGCCTTTTCTCTGTCGGGCAGGCGCGAGAAATCGTGGTTGCCCCAGTTGGTCATCAGCTGGCCGTCGGGGGTCATGACCAGCGTCATCAGGTCACCCGCTGCAAACGAATATCCAATGCGCGAATTGAGCGTATCCTGATCGTTTCCGAACGGGCAGGATACCTGATTGCCCATAAAGTTGCGCAGATACTCGTGGTACAGATATGCGTACAGCGGCACGGGCGTGCCTGTGTGATAGTTGAGCTCAAAGCGGTTATCGCTCATGAGCAGATTGCCCACAAACGGCTCCGCAGCCGCGGATTCGCAGCCCAGCAGCATGTTTCCTGCCTTACCGTTCCATTCGCCAAGCATAGTCTGCATGGTTTTGGTCATCCACGCACCGGGTGCGGGCGGATGCCCGTGGTCGTGGCTGTAGCAGAAATACTGACCGCCACCGTGGTTCTGGTCCAGAATCTGCGCGTAGTCGATACCACTCTCAAACAAGGGCTCGTATGCCTTTGCAAGGATCTCGTGCCCCACCTTTGACGCAGGGCAAATATCATATCCCCTTCTCTGTCCGGTGCAGATCTTGCTGATTGCAACCTTGTGATCAGGTCCTGCACACATGCCGCGTACAAGATCCTCCCGCTCACAGATCTCAGTGCAATCGTAATCGTCCACCAGATTGCTCTTCAGGGTATAACCAAAGCCCGAGCAATACACGCCAAGCAGATCGCCCTTGGCATGCAGCGCGTCCTTGAACTCGGTAAAATTCTCGGTGCCACCGTAAGGCGGCCAAACGTAGGGCGGTGCCCAGGGGGCGGTGCCCTCCCAGTGCATCAGCAGCACCAAGAGTCTTGTTTGGGCACGCGATTTGATCTGCTCGAGCAGCGGTAGCGCATTGGTATACGGGAACAGCGCGTTCGGTGCCATTTCATCCATATCGTGAATGCCGCGCACGCAATAGGTCACCACCAAGGGGCTCTCTGCGTACCATGCGGGCAGCGCGGGATTTTCCTTGATCTTCTTGGCTCTGGGCGGCAGATTCTGCTCAAACCACGCACGGTACAGCTCGGCTGCTGACTCCCAGCGACCGTCGGTAGCAGCCCAGACGATATCGTAATCCATGATAAAATCCTGCCCGAAATCCACACCGCAGAACAGCTTGATCTGCATGGTGATGCCGCCATCCTTGGCAAAAAAGCTGATGCCCTTGACAGAGCGCGCAGCATCGTGCGCACCGACGTAAAGCCCTGCGTCCTCCCACAGATACGCCATCATCTGAGAGCTGATCATATTGGGGAAAACGGGATAACAGCCAAGGCTGGGATATTCGGGCTCCCAATGGCGGAAATCGGTCATCTCGCGGTGATCGTTGTCAGAGATCAGCACGCCCTCGTTATAGGGCAGCAAAATCTTGCCACCGTTGCCTGCTGCGTTATGATCCTTGAGCGCAGGCAGAGATACAAGCGGAAAATCCACCCACTCTGCAAAATGCTCTTTGTCCAGTCCGCGCACAGCTACGCGCCAAGCGGCATTTCCCTCTTTCTCTTGCAGATAAACCTGCACGCGCAGTCCTTGCAGAGCAAAGCCGGAGTACACAGCGCCATCCTCGGTCAGTGTGCACTTGGTTGCATCGTATGCACTGTATACGGTTGCATTGCCTGCCGTATCGCGCACGCGCAGAGAAAAGAGTGCGCAGGCGTTGCATACGCGCTCACTGCCGCCAAGCAGCAGCGAAGAAATGCTGCCACGCTCAAAATCCACAGTCAGGGTCATATCAGAAAATTGTAAGGATTGCATATCGTTCTCCCGTAATTTGATTTTTCTGCATCTATTATACCATACAATTGATCACTTTGCAATCGGCTCTTGCAAATTCCGGATTTTTATGCTATACTTTGAAAAGAACAATACAGCGTATACATCAACCGGAAAACAAGAGGAATTTTATGAACAACACGGACCGCAGAGATGCTGAAATGCTATATATGTTTGACCGCGACACGGCTGCTCAGATGAAGCAGGCACGAGAGCTGCTTAATACGCTCAACAAAGCGGATTACACCGATTATACCACCATTCGCGCCTCGGTCAAAGCGCTGCTTGGCGGCTCGGATGATACCACCATGATCAATCCCCCGTTTTACTGTGATTACGGGCGCAATATTTTTGTGGGCAAAAACTTTTTTGCCAATTTCAACTGCACCATTCTGGACGTGGCAAAGGTCACGATCGGAGATAACTGCTTTTTAGCCCCGGGCGTGGGCATTTACACTGCCGGTCACCCCATTCACCCCGAGATCCGCAACACGGGCTATGAGTACGGCATTGGCATCACGATTGGCAACGACGTGTGGATCGGTGCGCAAAGCGTCATCTGCCCCGGTGTGCATATCGGCTCGGGCGTAGTGATCGGTGCAGGCAGCGTGGTCACGCACGATATTCCCGATATGGTGGTAGCAGCGGGCAATCCCTGCCGCGTCATCCGTCCTATTACAGATGAGGACAAGCTGTACTATTTCAAGAAAAGACGCATTGATCCTGAGATTGAACAGATTCTGAAGGGATAAAATAAGACCCGACCTTACGGTCGGGTCTTTTCTTTTTACTTTTTGAGGTTCTTGGGCTTGCGGATACGGTTAAGCTGCTTGTTGAGCTTGAGCAGCTCTTCCTTGGTGAAGCTGATATTCATCATACCCATCATGGAGGACAGACGAAGCACGGTAAAGCCGCCCATCATCTGCATCAAGCCGCCGTCAGCCTTGAGATCCACGTCAAAGCCGCCGCTCTTTTTCTCACCCTTTGCCTTTTCCTTCTTGTTGGCGTCCATCTTTTTCTTGAGCTTGAGTCCAAGACGCACAAACCAGATCTTGCCTGCGGTGCAGGACATGATGTCTGCAAGCTTATCGTTGAGCGAGAATCTGCCGGGCTTTTCCACCACGTCAAACCAGTTGAGCACAGCGCCAACCTCGCGCAGCACGTAGTCCATGTTCATCTCGTCTACCTTGCGGATCTTGCCCTCGTCACTCTTGTCTCCTGCCTTGGCAACAATGGTGCTCTCGCCCACGTTGGGTACGTCAAAGTAGAAGAAATGATTATCAGCAGTCTTCTTGCCAATGCTCTGTCCGTTGACCAACAGCTCAACCTCGGGCAGATTGGAATATACGGTTACCTTGGTCACGTCCTCAACGCGGTCGATATATCTCTTGCCGCACAGGTGCACGAAGGGATCGACCTCGGGAGAAACCAGCCATGCCTTATAAGCATAGAAGGCATCCTTTTTGTACTTTCTGTCCATGGTGACAAGGCCCTTGTGGTTCTGACCGTTCTCGCCGCCCTCAGCTCTTGCATCGGCACCGAAATCGAACATGTTCCACACGTGGGTTGCCCAGATATACTTACGGGTGAACAGCTGCTTGATCAGCTCTTCATGGTAATATGCCTGATATTCCTCGGTATAGTCACCCTGCTTGGGATCGCTGGTGTGCCAGTTGAGCGCCTCACAGCCGTACTCGGAGCAGCCGATCGGAATGGTGGGGTGCGTCTTATGGAACTTATCAAACCAAGGACCGTTCATGCCGGTGTCACCACCGTACCAACCAAAGTAATGGTTGTAGGAAACCACGTCGGGAATCTGCAGATAGGGGTCATCCATCTTGCACATGGAAACGGCTGCGATGGTGGTCAGACGAGTCTTATCCATTTCGTGAACCAGATCGTTGAGGATGCGGTGGTTCTCCAGCAGATCCTCATCCGCGCCTGCGATCGAGATCTCGTTGGAAAGACCCCAAACTACGATAGAGGGATGGTTATAGTTCTGCGTGACCAGCTCCTTCATCTGGGAAATGGTGTTGGCTCTGCCGCCGGGCATATGCTTGGAGATATATGGAATCTCTGCCCAGATGACCAGACCGCGCTCATCGCACAGATCGTAGAAATACTGGTCGTGCTGGTAGTGCGCAAGACGAATGGTGGTAGCGCCCACCTCGCAGATCAGATCAATATCCTCTCTGTGGTGCTCGGGCAGCAGCGCGTTGCCCACGCCAAGTCTGTCCTGATGGCGGGAAACACCGCGCAAGGGGTATTCCTCACCGTTGAGAATAAAGCCGTTATCGGGATCGATCTTAAAGGTTCTGACACCAAAGCGAGTGCTGACTGTATCCAGCACCTCACCGTCTGCGCTCAGCAGCTCAGCGGTTGCGGTATACAGATAAGGATTCTTTCTACCGTGCCAGAGAGTGACGTCAGAAATATCAAGGCAAGCCTCGCCCTGTGCGGTAGCGCTTGCAACGGCAGTGCCGTTTGCATCGGTCACGGTGTAGCGAACGCTCAAGCCATCGGCATTGGTCGTAAAGCTTTGCAGCTTGACGTGCGCATCCTTGCCGTCCACCAGAGGGGTGACCATCAAGCCGATGCCGCCATAGTAATCAAGGTCAAAGTGAGATTTGCTGACAGCGATCAGGTTTACGTCACGGTAAATACCGCCATAGAAGGTAAAGTCCGCCATCTGAGGGTAGACCTCTTCGTTGGGGGAATTATCTACCACGATGGCGATCTCGGTCGTGTCGGTCAGCTTGCCGGTCAGGTCAACTCTCCAGGTGGAGTAGCCGCCATCGTGATGCGCCAGCTTCTCACCGCCCACGTACACGTTGGCAGAAGAGTTTGCGCCGCGGATCTCAAGATAGTAGCAATCTGCCACGGGCAGCTCTGCCTTAGTCAGCGTCTTGACGTACAGGCAGGCACCGCGGAAATAGTCGTTACCGCCATCCTGACCGTCGATGGCATTCCAGGAGTGAGGCAGATTAACCTGCTCGCCCGTTCTTACCGAAATATCGGCTGTGTCCTTACAAAACAGCCAGTTTTGATTGAGATTCAAAATATTTCTCATGTGTTTCTCCTAATATTCAATTCAATGCGACGCCCGACAAACGCGGGCGTCGCATCCATGGTGATCTTACTCAGTCAAAGCGATATAGCGAATCTTAACGGTCTTGCCGTCAACGCCTTCTATGCCATCAAACATGTCCTTTTCCTTGATCATGTTGCGCACGATCTTAGCAACTGCACCTGCAATGGCATCATCATCCGCAATCACGGTGCCTGCCAGTCTGCCTGCACCTACTACGTTACGGGTGGTGTAGATCATTTCGTCCAGATCAGCTTCGTCCACAACGGTCAGGTCTACCAGATACTTGTTGTTCTCGTAGTTCTCCTTGCCCTGCTCTACCACGTATGCCTTATAGTCCACGCTGTCACCGACCGTAATTACGGGTACGAAGTGAGTGGTGAGCTTGTCGGTGTTATAATCCTTTGCCTGCAGAGCTTGCAGCACGGTAAATGCATCGTAATCAGTGGCAGTCAGAATCAGCTCATACTGGGTGAAATCGATCTTGAGCAGATCGGTAATACTGACGTCTGCTGCTTCAACGGTGGTGTTGATCTCCTTCTTGTCAGCGCCCTTGACTGCGTAATCCTCGGTTGCCAGCAGCTCGTTTGCCTTCTTGACCGCACCGGTGGAGATCACGCCCAGATCATGCGCAAGATAAGTGATCTTGCCATCTTCATTCTTATCAAGCTTTTTGAAGTTTGCCTTGATATAATCAGCAATCAGCTCGCCCTTTGCGTCAGCAACCGTGGTCAGATCTGCTCTGACGACGGCACACTTATCATAGCTTGCAACTACAGCATCGGGAACCAGCTGCAAGGTATCGATAAAGACCACGGGAATTTCCTTTGCCTTTGCGCTCTCTACGATCTCCTGCGCGTGCAGAGGGTTGATCAGCTCTACAACAAGCGCTGCGCAGCCGGATTCAACTGCTTCCTTTGCCTGCTTGAGCTGCTCGTCAGCGTTGCCCTTTGCACCCATGTGCGTATAGCCTACCTTCTCAATGTACATAGCTCTGTCCATCGAGTTGATCAGGCTGTTGGGGTTGGTAGCAACGCCCTCATCCTTCCACAGGATGACAACGTCAGCATCATTGATGTTTCCGCATCCCACCAGAGCAAATACCGAGAGGGAGAACAGAACAGCAAGTACGATTGATACAATTCTTTTCATTTTTCCTACCTCCCTATTATTCTTCAGACGCCGGGCTTTCCTGAGCAACGGCTACGCTCTCACTGTGTCTTTCGGAGAGCTCATGATTCATCTGAGCCAGAGTCTTTTTATCCAGGTTGTAAATCAGTGCAAGGCCGATAAACTGCATGATTGCAGCGAAGAGGTACAGACCTGCAACAAGATAACGCATGTTGAGTGCAACCGAGAACAGCTGGTTACCGCCGTTGATCTCGGAGTAGCCGAGCGCAACCATGATGACAAGTGCCATGGAGGGACCAATGCCCTGCGCCAGCTTACGGAAGAAGGAATGCAGCGAGTAAACGGTGCCCTCTTCTCTTGCGCCGAACTTCCATTCGTTATAGTCAATTGCGTCGCCCATCATGGACCAGGAGACAGTGGAATAAATACCGGTGCTCAGCGAGTTGATCAGCTGGCAAACGATATAAATGGCAATGCCCTTTCCATCGGGGGTGATGGGAGCAACCAGCATGAGTGTACACGCGATCATAGAGCAAATGGCGCCAACAACCGAAAGCTCCTTTTTACCGAACTTGACAACCAGCTTTCTTGCCAGAGGTGTGAACGCAACGATCGGGATCATGGCAAACATGGAGACCAAGCCCGAAACAGCAACGTTCTTGAAGTAGGACTGGAACATAACAGTCACAGCAGTGGTAGCTGCCTGCATACCGATGAACATACCCATAGCGGCAACGGTTGCACCGACTGCGGGACGGTTCTTGATAAAGTTAACAATTGCCTTGAAAACGTTGAACTTTTCCTGCTTTTCGCCAACGTTGACGTTTTCATCCACACGGATGGTGGTATTACGGATCATGAACTGGAATGCGATAAAGCCTGCAACACCCATGATCAGTGCGATCAGGAAAACTCTCTCGCCGAGAATGTTATTGTTGCTATCGTAAATCAGCATGGGCAGTACAACCATGGGAACCATGTTGCCGATCATAGAACCGATCGAACGCCATGCGGACAGAGACGCTCTGTCTGCGGGATCGTTGGAGATCAGGGAGAGCAGCGAGCCGTAAGGCACGTTTGCAATGGTGTAGAAAGCATCCCAGAGAATATATCCGGATACGAATACGATTGCCTTGATAACGGGCTGTGCGTCCTTCACCCACGGGATAAAGCACAAAGCACCTGCAACAAGCAAGCCAAGGGAGCCAAACCAGATGTACGCTAAGAACTTGCCTCTTTTGTACTTTCTCTTTCTGTCGTTGTCAATGATCGAACCGATCAGCGGGTCGTTGATTGCGTCCCAGACCTGCACGATGATCAACAGCGCTGCGTACAAAATCGAGTCCATTCTCATGAACTGCGTCCAGAAAATCGCCATGGTGCCCTTGAGTGCAAAGCTCATGTTACAGCCAAAGTCACCTGCGGCATACGCAAGGCAGTCGCGTATACTGAACGCACGCTTGCCGTTTGCGTCAAGCTTAGGTTGTTTTTTCATAACGGTTTCCTCTTTCTTTTTCATAGATAATGATTGATGAGTAGAGTTACGCTATTATTTAGTATAAATGTTTTCGTTTTTTTACGTGAGTATTTTTTTCATGTTCTTTTGTATTATTTTCATATCATTCATAATTATCTATATTTTTTGTACAAATTTATTGGTATAATCAAGATTAAGATTGACGAATTTATCAACCAACTAAAGCGGAGGTGTTCCATGCCCTATCAAAACGCGCTGGCGCTGCTGACCCAGACCTTTCGCAAAAGCCACGTTCCAATCAAGCAGATCCCGGCGCACTCGCTGAATGCTGCAATCGATCAGAGCACAGCTGACCTGCTCGCCTCTATCATAACCGATCTGCCTGCTTCCCGTCTTCCGGCACCGCAGCATCATGAGCTTTATCACTATACCGATGCGCATACGCTTTGCTATACCTATCTGCTGCTGCCCGCAGGCGCGCAAAAGCAGATTTTACTGATCGGTCCTTATCTGCGCCACGCCCCCGAGCCCGAGCAGCTGCTGGAGCTCAGCATGCACTTGGGGCTTTCTGCACAGGCGCACGCAAAGCTTGCCGAATATGCCATGATCATTCCGGTGCTGGATCGCGAAAATCCCCTGTTTTTGCTGTTGGACAGCTTTTGCGAGCAGATCTGGCACAGCCCATCCTTTTCTATTGTCGACGTGAATTTGCCGCACGAGCGTCCTGCCTCTTTCATTCATCAGCCGCTACACACCGATAATTTTGATGACGTGCTGCTCAACATGAAAGCCATGGAACAGCGCTACACCTTTGAAAACGACCTGATCCGCGCAGTCACCTTAGGGCAACTGCACGTGGAATCGCAGCTGCTTGCCACGGTATCCGATCAGCAATTCGAACGCCGCGTGGCAGACCCTTTGCGCAATAACAAAAACTACTGCATCATCATGAACACGCTTTTGCGCAAGGCAGCCGAGAACGGTGGCGTGCACCCGCTTTATATTGACCGCGTCTCCTCCGAATTTGCGCACCGCATTGAGCAAATGACCAAGGTCAACCAAATCGCGGGCTTGATGCAGGATATCTTTCGCGGCTATTGCCTGCTTGTACAGCAGCATTCACTGCGCAATTATTCGCGCGTGGTACAGACTGCGATTTTGCTGATCGATTCCGATCTGTCTGCCGATTTGTCCTTGCACTCTCTGGCATGTAATCAAGGCATCAGCCCGGGGTATCTTTCCACTGTTTTCAAAGAGGAAACCGGCAAAACCGTAACCGCCTATATCCGCGAAAAGCGCATGCGACACGCTTGCCATTTACTTGGAAGCACCAATCTGCAGATTCAGACCGTGGCGCTGCACTGCGGCATGCCGGACGTGCATTATTTTACCAAGACCTTTAAAAAAGAGATCGGGATGACGCCCAAGCAATACAGGGAAAGCCTTCCCGGAATGGGAAAATTCCCGATATGAGCTTTTTTGAGCATATTGCCAATTGCATATTTCAGCTCCATTGTTTATAATGAAAGTAATCTACTCAAGGAGGCACCTATGACATTCGGATTCACACGATTGCTACGTGCGGCACTTGCCGTGCTGTTACTCAGCGCCCTTTGCGTGCAGTTGATCTCCTGTAAGGACACACCGAACGATCAGGAACAAACAGATGCACCGACAACCGAACAAACGACCGAGCGTGAAAGTGAGAGCGAGAGCGAACCCGCTCCACAGCCTATCTGCAGCATCACGCTCCTGGCTCGCCGGCTGCAGATGACAGACGAAACCCTTTCACTTGTGCTCGAATGCACGTTTTCTGACGGCAGCGCGGGCGGCAGTATCGCCTGCACGCTCAGTGATGCGCAGGGTACGATCTGTGAACAAAGCTTTGATGCAGCCGCAGGAACTGCCGAGATCACGCTGCCCTGCCCCGAGAATCGCGCCATGGGCGAGCTGACGCTCTCGATCATTGCCACGGATTCTGCAGGAATTGCCGCACAGCCTCTTTTGCTCTACACCAAAAACGGCACCGTGCAGCTCAGCGCCGATGGCATTGCTTGCGTAGTATCTGAGATGACTTTGGAAGAAAAAGCGCATCTCGTAACGGGTACGGGAGATTCGCTCATGCCGGGTGCATCGGGCAGCACCTACCCGATCGAGCGTTTGGGCATCCCCTCTGTCACGGTCAACGACGGTCCTGCGGGCTTGAGATACGAAACCACGGTCTGGTATCCCTCGGTCATCAACGTTTCCTCCTCTTGGGACCCGCTGCTTGCAGCACAAATTGGCGTGGCGATGGGTAAGGATTGCTTAGTCAAGGATATTGACGTGATCTTAGCCCCCGGC
This sequence comes from Oscillospiraceae bacterium, assembly GCA_015065285.1. Classification (GTDB taxonomy): domain Bacteria; phylum Bacillota; class Clostridia; order Oscillospirales; family CAG-272; genus SVQP01. The sequence goes on from SVQP01000038.1 coordinate 10,325, forward strand.
ATGAATATTCAGAAAAACGTGCTTGGCGGCAGAAATTTTGAATATTGCTCCGAGGATCCCATTCTGACCGCGCGCATTGCAAGTGCATACACAAACGGCATTCAATCCACCGGTGTGGGCGTCTCACTCAAGCATTTCGCTGCCAACAACCAGGAAACTGCACGCGGCAGCATCAGCGCAAACGTGACCGAGCGCGCGCTGCGTGAGATCTATCTCAAGGCTTTTGGCATGACTGTGCGCGATAGTGATCCCTTTACCATCATGTCCTGCTACAATCTGGTCAACGGCACGCGCGTTGCTGTCTCCTACGATCTGCTGACCACGTATCTGCGCGGTGAGTGCGCATTTGGCGGCATGGTCATGTCCGACTGGGGCTCGGGCGGCAGTGTGGTGGAAAAGGTCAACGCGGGCAACGATATCAACATGCCCGGCAGTACGGACGACCCCGCATTGGTCGTAGCAGCTGCCAAGAATGGCACGCTCAATCTTGACATGCTGGATAAGGCATGTGCAAACGTTTTGGGTCTTGTAGTCAAATGCCCCGTATTCAACCGGCACGAGCAAGACAAAAATATCGCATTTGTTGAGCACGGCTCTCTTGCACAAGAGGTTGCCGCTCAGACCATGGTGCTGTTGCAAAATAACGGCACACTGCCGCTGGCACAAGGACAAACGCTTGCCATTTTTGGCAACGGTGCATACGCAACCGTATACGGCGGCGCAGGCTCGGGCTCTGTTACAAGCAAAAAGCCGGTTTCCATCGCACAGGGCTTGCAAACCTCTGCTGCATTCGACGTTTACGAATACAAATCCAACCCCTTTGCAAATGCTCCCGCGCATTCCGCGCTGGATGCAAGCCTGGATATTGAGGTCACCGAGGCATATGCAAAGCAGTGCGCGGATGCTGCCGATACCGCGATCATTGTCATCTCCCGCTTTTCCACCGAGGGCGAGGACAGACACAGCGATCAGGGCGATTTCCTTCTCAATCAAACCGAGGCTGATATGATCGAGCGCGTCAGCGCCGCCTTCCATGCCAAGGGCAAGCGCGTGGTGGTACTGCTCAACACGGGCTCCCCCATTGAAATGCTTTCCTGGAGAGAATCGGCAGACGCCATTCTCTGGACGGGGTATGCAGGCGAGAAGATCGGCAAAGCAACCGCACAGGTGCTGAGCGGTGAGGTCGTGCCCGGCGCCAAGACCACAATTACCTGGCCTGCCACCTACTTCTCCACTCCCGCTTCGCAATACTTCCCCGGCACCAATACCGATACCGCTTACTATGAAGATATTTACGTAGGCTACCGCTACTATTCCACCTTTGACGTGGACGTGGCGTATCCCTTTGGATACGGTCTTTCCTACACAACCTTTGAGTACTCTGATTTTGACGTGCAAAAGCAGGATGACGGCACACTGCTTGCTACCTGCCGCGTGACCAACACGGGTACTTATGCAGGTCGCGAGATCGTACAGCTTTACGTAAGCAAGCCCGAAACCCTTGCCGAGCAAGCCGCTCTTGAGCTTGCAGGCTTTGCCAAAACCGCGCTTTTGCAGCCCGGCGAGAGCCAAGAGGTGACCATCACAGTCACCACCGATGCGCTGGAGAGCTATGACACGCAAAACAGCCACTACTATCTGGAGGGCGGCAGTTACACCTTCTCGTTGGCGGCATCCGCTGCCGATATCCGTGCGACAAAAACGCTTGATTACGAATCAGCCGTCCTTCGCGACGTAACCAACGTTGCCAGCCCCGACTGTGAATTCGACTATATCCAAAAGGACTCCTACGAAATTCCCGTGGAACAGCCGCAAAAGGAAAACCTCGCACTTGGAAAGCCCGCATTTGATAACGGTCACGAAAACGATTCCCTGGCAGCAAAATTTGCCGTGGACGGCATTTCCTCCACCCGTTGGAGCGGACTTGGATGCTCTGCGGCAATGCACGAATTTGGCACAGACCTGCAAGAGACTTACGAGATCGGTGAGATCGTAATTGTGTGGGAATCCATCTCCACACCCTTTACTCTGTTTTTCTCCGAGGACGGAGAGAACTACACAGCAGCAGGCATTTACAAGCAGGATCCCATGACGGGTACTTGCATCATCAATCTGTACGGTCAGAGCGCGCGCTATCTCAAGCTCAGTATTCCCAAGGGCGGCTTCGTTTCGATCTATGAGTTCAAGGTCCATCAGGCAACCGAGCAGGATAAGCAGGATCGCCCCGAGCACCAGACAAAGACAAACGTAGCAAAGAACAAAGTCGTCAGTGCAACAGATCATGAGGGTGCTTATTTGGAAAACTACGCAGTGGACGGCAAGCTGGACACGCGCTGGGGCTCGCTCCCCTCGGGCACTGCCTGGCTGCAGGTGGATCTTGGCGAGAGCATCCACGTAGACACCATTCACGTGATCCTGGAATCCGCCTACGTTCCCTACCGCATTGAGATCTCCCAAAACGGAACCGATTACACCACCATATATCAAGGCAGAAAGGATGAGCTTATCGTCACACTGACCGATCTTGATCTGGATGCCCGCTACATAAGACTGTGGCGCGAGGGTGAAAACTGGTTCAGTATCATTGAATTGGAAGTATACCAATAACAAAAAAGGCTGAGTCCGTACGGACTCAGCCTTAAATTTTTGTGTTGAATCAATCCTTCTTCTTGGCAATCAGCGCTGTGCCGATCAGGGCAACCAGCACAAGTGCGGGAGCTGCAACTACGCTGCCGCAGCCGCCGGACTTTTCAGCCTCGGTCTCCTGCTCGGTAGCGGGAGCCTGGGTGCTCTGTGCCTCGGTCTGCTCGGGAAGTTGCTCGGTCGTTTCCTCGGTGGTGGGCTGCTCGGTGGTCTCTTCATCCTCGACAGCGTAAATATCCCAAGGATCGATGTGGTAGAACTTGATCCATGCCACGTCAACGTACTCGCCTGCAATACCCTCTGTCTCTACAAACGGCACGATGCCCAAAGAGACAATCCAGTCCTGCCAGTGGGTCTCGCCTGCCATATCCAGATACAGGTAGTGCCACTTGCCATCACCCTTGATCTCATCATAAGCAGTCTCGTCCAGATCATACTCCTTGAGCGAGGTGGACTTATAGATCAGACCCATATTGCCTGCCTTGGCAGAGGAGGTGCGGTACTTGATCACGGCAAAGGTGGTTGCGTTGCTGACGCTTCTGGGATACTGAGAGCTGAAAACGTATGCCTGATCACCGGTTGCGGTGATTCTCATAAAGGTCTCTTCACCCTCGGTGATTTTCTCAATGGTGGCATTGTTGCCATGGAAAGCGTCAATTGCCTCGTCCTTGGCAAAATTTGCAAAGTCACGCAGGTCGTATTCCTTATCCTGCTCGCTGATCTCCTCACGCTCGGTGATCGGAATATCCACACCGTCGGGCAGACCGTCAAAGGTAATGGTTGCAAAATATTCGGAGAACTTGTTGGACTTGGTGCCGCCAATGCCGTGGCAGAAGGATACCTGCTTGCATCTGGTATTATCACCATCACCGCCAACGCTCAGCAGCCAGCAAAGCTTAGCCTGGTCACCGTTCTTAACCGGCTCGGCAAGGTCCATTGCTACCTGAATGTTGATTCTGAACTCAATGGTCAATCTCTTTGCGGTGTCATCATACACACCCGCAACGTCGGTCTGTCCGCTGGGCTTGTAGTCCTGCGGGCCGGTCCACTTGTGCACCAGACCGGAGTTGTCATCCGGGAAAATGCCAAAGCCAAGCTCGGTATAGTCTCTGCCCGAGCAGTCTGCCTGACCAAGACCTACCTGAACGGAGGTGCAGGCATACAGATATGCCGTACCGTTGCTCTTACCGATCGGGTCGCAGAAATAGCCGTCTACGCAGTCCATATTGAATGCCATGTACAGGTACTGACCGTCCCAGCCCCAATAGGCGTCAAAGAAGCCGTCCACGGTTGCATCCAGGAATGCTTCAAATTCTTCAGCACTGTTCTTGCCGCCATTCATGCGCATTGCATAGAACAGATAGTCCTCATAATTTTCAAAGGGCTCGTATTCACCTACGCTGATCTTACCGTCCATTGCGGGGGTATTGCGCAGATAAGGAACCGTCCACTTGGTGGTAGCGATGCCGGCATCGTAATCATAAATCTCGTCTGCCTTGGCAGCATCGCGCTCGTAATAGTCTGTTGCACTGTCTGATACGTATTCGTACTCGGCAGCCGATACACTAAGCGCCAGAGCAGATAACAGCATAGCAGTCAAGAGCAGCATGGAGAGCATTTTTTTCATGTTGTCATACCTCATTTTTGTATTTGACGTTCCGTCTTATTCATTATAACAGGAGTCGCGCCTTGCTGTCAACGATGCCTTGTCAAATTCAGCATTATCCACAACTTTTCCGTTGTTTTTTCGCCATATTGCCCTTTACAAATCAAGCAAAACCGTGATATAATGGAGTCATAGCAAATCACTTTTGAAGAAAGGAAAAATGCTTTATGAAAAAAGTCAGAATCGGTGTGCTGGGTGCATATCGCGGCACCAGCATGATCAACTACTGTAAGAGAGCCGACCACGCAGAGGTGGTTGCCATTTGCGACAAAAGTCCCGAGGCGCTGGACGCGCAGCGCCAATATACCGAAGGCTTGAACGTGACCTTTTACGATAATTTCGACGACTTTATTCACCACGATATGGATGCTGTGGTGCTGGCAAACTATGCCAACGAGCATGCGCCCTTTGCCATTCGCTGCTTAAAGCGCGGATTGCACGTATTCTCCGAGGTGCTGCCCGTCCAGACCATGAAGGAGGCTGTTGAGCTGATCGAGGCGGTGGAAGAGACCGGCTTGGTTTACGCTTACGGCGAAAATTATTGCTACATGCCCGCTCCCTATGAGATGAAAAAGCTCTACGAGGCAGGCGAGATCGGCGAATTTGAATATGGTGAGGGCGAATACATTCACAACTGCGAATCCATCTGGCACAGTATCACCTACGGCGAGGCGGATCACTGGCGCAACTGTGGCTATGCAACCTTTTATTGCACGCATTCACTTGGTCCCATCATCCACGCAACGGGATTGCGTCCCGTATCGGTCGTGGGCTTTGAGGGCACGAAAAACGAGCGCAGACTGCGCACCGGCTGCAAGAGCGGTCAGTTCGGCATTGAAATGGTGACGCTGGAAAACGGCGGCATTGTCAAAAGCATTCACGGTGACCTTTACAAAAACTCGATCTGGTACACCATGTACGGCTCCAAGGGCAGAATGGAATGCGGCCGCGAGGATGCCATGAACGGTCATATCGCACGCATTTACGTCAACACCGATGAAGAGGACGGTGCATACGACCGCCCCTGCTTCAAGGATTACTACCCCACCCACGGCATGGAGGATCGCGTGCAGGGCTTTGGTCACGGTGGCTCGGATTTCTATTCCATGTACCACTTTATCAACAAGATCAACGGAGACGACAGCGCAGATATCATTGACGTTTACGAGGCGCTGGATATGTTCCTGCCCGGCTTGTTTGCATATCGCTCGGTGCTTGCGGGCGGTGTGAGCGTGGAGATTCCCAATCTGCGCGACAAATCGATCCGCGACGCATGGAGATGCGACGTTGCCTGCACCGATCCCAAGGTGGCAGGTGACCAGCTGCTGCCCAATTTCTCCAAGGGCACGCCCGACATCCCGCAGAGCGTTTACGATCGCATGAAGCAGCTTTGGGATGAAGAATGCCAAAAGACCGAGGGCACCTACCGCCAGGCAGCACTGACGCAGGGCAGCAAACAGTAAAAACATGGCATAAAAACAAATAGCACTTACGTCAAAGGACGTAAGTGCTTTTTGTATGAGATTACTTATACTTTCTCTTGCGCGCTGCTTCAGACTTCTTCTTGCGCTTTACGCTGGGCTTCTCGTAGCATTCTCTCTTACGGAGCTCGGCAAGAACGTTGGAGCGAGCCATCTGACGCTTAAAACGTCTCAGGGCGCTGTCCAGAGTTTCGCCTTCTTTAATTCTTACTTCTGCCATTATCTATTTCCCTCCCCTCGCGTCGGCCAAGAGTGAATAAAACATAAATATCGTTATATCCTTTGGTATTATACACCAAAGAATTCCGAATGTCAAGTGTTTGACGAAAGTTTTTTTTGCGAAATTATCTGACCACGATATTGATAATCTTACCGGGTACGCAGATTTCCTTGACGATGGTCTTACCCTCGATCTGCTCTGCAATCTTGGGATCAGCCTTTGCAGCGGCAATGGCATCCTCCTTGGAGCAATCTACGGGCAGCAGAACGGTGGCACGAACCTTGCCGTTGATCTGTACGGCAACCTCAATCGCGTCATCGATCGTCTTGCTCTCGTCATAGGTAGGCCAAGGCTCGTATGCAATGGTGGTATTGTGACCCAGGATCTCCCAGATCTCCTCACCAATGTGCGGGCAGATGCAGGACAGCATCTTGATCAGACCCTCTGCATATGCACGGGGGCACTTGCCTTCCTTATAAACAGCGTTGACAAAGATCATCATCTGAGAAATTGCGGTGTTGAATGCCAGCTTCTCAAAATCCTCAGTGATCTTCTTGACGCTCTTGTGATAAATCTTTTCCAATGCGGGGATCTCCTCGTCCACCACGTTCTCTGCCTCGGTAAAGAACGCCCATACGCGGTTGAGGAAGCGGCGCGCACCATCCACACCTGCGTCACTCCAAGGCTTGGAAACCTCCAAGGGACCCATGAACATTTCATACAAGCGCAGCGTATCTGCACCGTAATCTCTGACCACGTCACTGGGGTTGACCACGTACTCGGGGAAACGCTTACCCATCTTAATGCCGTTTGCGCCAAGGATCATGCCCTGGTGAACCAGCTTCTTGAAGGGCTCCTTGGTGGGGGCTAAGCCCTTATTGTACAGATATCTGTTCCAGATTCTGGAATACATCAGGTGACCGACCGCATGCTCGGGACCACCGATATAAAGGTCAACCGGCATCCAGTGCTTGAGCAGCTCCTGATTTGCAAATTCATCGTTGTTGTGCGGATCAATATAGCGCAGGAAATACCAGCTCGAGCCTGCAGAGCCGGGCATGGTAGAGGTCTCTCTCTTGCCCTTGATGCCGTTTTGATCGTACATCTTCCACTCGGCAGCATTCTCCAAGGGTGCCTTGCCGCCCTCGCCCTTGTAGTTGGCAAGCTCGGGCAAAATCAGCGGCAGCTCCTCGTCGGGCAGCACGTGAACCTCACCGTCCTCGCCGTGTACCACGGGAACAGGCTCGCCCCAGTAACGCTGGCGCGCAAAGATCCACTCTCTGAAATGATAGTTGACAGTTCTCTTGGCAACGCCCATGCCCTCCAGCTTGGAGGTAATGGCTTCCTTTGCCTCCTCAACAGTAAGGCCCGTGAATTCCTCGGAATTGATCAGGCGGTAGCCCTTGCCCAGATAATCCTGCTTTTCAAACGCGTGCTCGGACACGTCCACGTGACCCAGCTTTTCATCGCCGTCGATGACCTGAATCATATCGATATTGTGCGCAATGGCATACTCAAAGTCGCGCTGGTCGTGAGACGGAACTGCCATAACGGCACCCGTGCCGTAGTTTGCAAGCACGAAATCACCGATGAACATGCGCACTTCCTTGCCGTTGACGGGGTTGATACATGTCACGCCCTTGAGCTCGCAGCCCGATTTGGTCTTGTTGAGCTCGGTGCGGTCCATATCGTTCTTCTTGAGCGTTTCGTCGATATATGCCTGAACCTCTTGTCTGTTCTGCACGCGATCAAGCAGGCTCTTGGTAACCTCACCGTCGGGAGCCAGCACCATAAAGGTGATACCGTAGATGGTTTCAATGCAGGTGGTGAAAATGGAGAACTCACCGCCGCCCACGATCTCGAACTTGACCTCTACACCGGTGGACTTGCCGATCCAGTTTTTCTGCATCAGCTTGGTGGATTCGGGCCAATCGATCTCCTCAAGACCCTCCAGCAGCTCCTCTGCAAATGCGGGCTGATTGATGACCCACTGCTTCATATTCTTTCTGACTACGGGATAGCCGCCACGCTCAGACTTACCGTCAATGACCTCGTCGTTGGAGAGCACGGTGCCCAGCTCCTCACACCAGTTAACCGGCATATCGATATACTGTGCATAGCCGTCCAGGTACAGCTGCTTGAAGATCCACTGCGTCCACTTATAGAACTCGGGATCACTTGTTGCGATCATCTTGGACCAGTCATAGTCAAAGCCCAGCTCACGCAGCTGAGCCGAGAAGGTCTTGATATTCTCCTGCGTAAAGCCGTTGGGGTGATTGCCGGTGGTGACCGCATACTGCTCTGCGGGCAGACCGAACGAATCGTATCCCATAGGGTGAAGAACGTTATAGCCCTGCATTCTCTTCATTCTGGAAATAATGTCGGTAGCAGTATAGCCCTCGGGGTGACCTGCATGCAAGCCTACGCCCGACGGATACGGAAACATATCCAGCGCATAAAACTTAGGCTTGGAAAAATCCCAAACGTCGGTCTTGAAGGTCTGGTTCTTCTCCCAGTACTCCTGCCACTTTTTTTCTACTTGTAAATGCTCGTACTTCATTTATTTTCCTTTCTGCCGCCCATGGGCGGTTAGATCTTGATACGTAATAAAAAACACACCTTTAATTATATATTTTGTTTATCTTTTTGTCAATAGTTTTGTGCAAAAACAAGGGAGATCCGAGAAAAGCGCACCATGGCGCAATCAGTTCCCTGCCCCCGCTATCATATGCAAAGCAATCACTTTTCAAGGGGAGTGTCCGACAAAATAAAGGAGGATTCTTGAAAATCCCCCTTTTTTATAGATTTACTTTTTGGTAATGCAGATGTTGTCAACGTCAAAGCACGTCCAGCCGCGCGCAATGAGATGAATCTCACGGTCGGCACTCACCAATGCATCGGATACGTCAAGCAGCAGTTCACCGTTTGCATCCATCAGCTTGACCGTTCGCATATACGTGTAGTTGCTTGCCGGATACGTTCCTTCATTTGCAAGCTCCGCGTAACAAAGCAAGTTTTCCTTGACAAAAATGCTGATCCTGTCACCGCTGTCTTCAATTCTGAAAGTGTTAAACTCGTTGCCCAAAGCAAGATCAAAGAAAACGGACTGCGAGGAAACCTTATAGCTGTCCCCATCCGGCAAATACGTTTTAATGGCAACACGTACACCGTTTTCGGTGGGATAAAGCATAATGCCGCTGCCGCCAACCAAGCGGTTGGTATCCTCGTCGTGATGCGCCAGCCTGCGATCAGCGCTGCGCACAGCAATACCGCCCAGACGCTCCGAGGGTCCCCCCACCGTCTCGCCGCTCAGCAGTCGCCAATCCAACTCAAGGATATAGTCCTCAGTGAGCGCACCGTCCTTCAAGCCTGCAACAAAATATGCAGTATTGCGCAAAAAGCGATTGCCGTCTTGCTCAGTGACTGTGGCTGCGGGGCGACCGATCTCAGTATAAAGTGAGAACAGTACGCTCCAGATATCCCCAAAGGTGCCACCCAGCTCTGTAGCACCTGCTTCCAGATCCTCAAAATCACAGGTGTTGTCATAGACCGCGGGTGCGATTTCTATCATGGCGCGAACGGGGTAGCTTTGGTCGCCAAGTGTTGCGGTGCCGTTGATTACGATTTCACCGGGAACGGACGTATCAACGCCTCTTTCCCACGTGACCTGTGCGCCGGTGCGGAATCCGTTATCCATCAGAACGTCAATCGATGCAGGAAGATCGTATGCTTTGCCAACCGACGTGTATCCCCATACGTCAAGTGCCTTGATTGCGCCGGGTGCAGCATCCTTGCTGTCATACTCAACGGTCTGTTCTCCGTAGGAGGGACCGAGAATGGGCGCATTGGTTGCCGGATCAATGGCGACCAAGCCGTACGTATCGTCAAATATCACCTTGTCAATGGTCATCTGTACACCCTGTACAACACCACCGCCCGTGACGTGTGCAGCGATCCAAAGACCGCCATCCGGACCTTGGAAGATCGAGTTATGACCGCATTCACGGTACTTATCCTGGTGCAGATAATACCCCTTTTGATAAATGCCGCCGTAAAAGTCGCAGCGCTCCCGGCTCATAGCACCGTACATAGGATTATCATACATTGTCCAGGTGCCGTTGATATCATCAGCCACTGCAACTCCAATCTCGTATCCTCTTGCCCAAGTAGAATAGAAGCAATAGTAGCGCCCCTGGTGTTTGAGCACGTAAGGTCCCTCAAATCCCACGTTGGGGCGTTCGGCATTCCATGCGTCCGAATTAGGGATCGGCGCAATGATTTGCTTGACAGAGGACAAAAAGCTAAGATTTTCAAGATCGAATTTTGCCATCCATATGCCGGATGCAAACAGATAAATCTGTCCGTCGTCGTCAGCAAACAGGTGGGCATCGTTGCCAAGGGCAACAGGCGCGTTGGGATTCATAATGGTGTACGGACCTTCAATGCTGTCTGACACAGCAAATAAAAAGCCGTGATTGCTTCCGTCCAAAGCGGAGCAGTTGACCGTAACATAATATTTTCCGTTATGTGCAAACAGCTCAGGAGCCCAAAAGCGCTCGCTATACCATCTGTTTTCGGACTGATCAGGGGTTTTGACAATATAATCAACAAACTCCCACTGCAAAAGGTCAGAGGATTTATACAGAGGAACTCCCTTGGTACGGTCTGCCTGATTTTCCGCCATACCATAAGGAGGGAGTGTTCCCGTCATGTACCAAGTATTCTCAACCTTCAAAATGAAGGGATCTCGAACGTGATCCACACCGCTGCTGTTCGCGTAGCTCAGCGGATTTGCCCACGTAAAGCTTAAAGTATCGGGAGTGGGCTCAGTGGGTTCGGTGGTTTGGGGTTCAGTTGTACTTTCAAGCTCGGTCACGCTTTGTGTACCTCCTTGTGTAGATTCCGAGGGATCGGGGATGGGTGGCTTTTCTTGCTGTGTGCAGGAACAAAGCAACGCAAGTGCCAGCGTGCTTGCCAACAGGATTTTTACAAATGAACAAAAACAGAGATTTCCATTTTTTCGTAGAATTTTCATTATCCGGCCTTTCCGCGCATAAGTGACGCTATCATAATTCACAAAATACAGTTGACTGACTTTGAAATCTATGATATTATTATAGCACAGGCAAATCATGAAGCATAGAACAATATTGCGAAAATCAACGATAAAATATACGATAATTGCTATGGATGGTGTTATGAAATATCTGAATCATCGACCGGACGGTGTGCCGGAACGTATTCATTCTTACGTGGGAACCGGACAGAGTCGGTTTCCCTATTACGTGGAGTCCATGGGAATCAATGCCCAGGGCGAGCGATTTTTTACCGAACGGTGCGGTTATGATACGTTTTTTGTTTGTTTGACGCAGGTTGGCGAGGGTGCTGTGCGCTGCAACGGGCATGACTACACGTTACGGGCGCAGGATTTGCTGATCCTGGATTGCATGGAGGCACACTACTATTGTACCAAACAACCCGTATGGCAGTTTCTGTGGATCCATTTCAAGGGATACGGATGTCGGGAGCTGTTCAGGAATCTGTGCCCGGACGGCATCTTTTATATGCATCTGGAGAAAACCGAACCCATATATACGCTGTACCAACAACTGATACCGCTGCTTCTGAGCCAAACGGTAGCAGACAATTTGCGCGTTTCTGAGCTTTTAGGTACGTTTCTGCACACGGTTGCAGGGTATACATTATGGGGAGAGGCGCAGCAAATGCCTCTCCCGATTGAACGCACAATCGCTTATTTACAGCAGCATTATCAAGAGAATATTTCTGTGGGACTGCTGGCAGAGCGTGAAAACTACAGCGTATATCACTTTACAAAGCTGTTTGCAAAATATACAGGACAAACCCCTTACCGGTATCTTCTCTCTATGCGCTTGAGAAATGCACAGCGAATGCTGATCACCACCAATTACTCTATTGAAGAAATCAGTCGATTCAACAATTTTTCAAGTTGTAGCCGCTTTATTTCCTGTTTTGCGAAACACTTTGGCACAACTCCCCTGCAATATCGAAAAAGTGCTTCCTTTGCATCTGTATAAAGAAAAAGCCACCACATCTGTCTTTGAAGTGAACCCAAAAGTTTAGACAAAAATTAAATATTAAGTTGTTTGCGAATGAGCTCGGTACTGCACTGGGCTCATTCCTTTTAGTTTAAGAGAAATTCTTTCGTTGTTGTAGTAATGTATG
>SVQP01000039.1 GCA_015065285.1 Oscillospiraceae bacterium
TATTGCTTTCCCATTTTGTATATCAGTATCGAAGAATTTCAAAGGCTTTCCGTCAATGAAAGGAAATGTAATTCCATAACCAAATCTGCGCCACATTCTTTTAGCGACAAATATCTCCTTGCAACGCTCATTACGCCATTTCGTTAAATCCTTGCCCTTTAATTCTTCGGGGGATTTTTCTATAACATTTTTAATGATGTACTTTTCGGTATTGGAATTAACAAATCTTGAATCAATGTTACATCTATCTACAAGATAATAATAATCCGATAAAAACCATTCGTGACCTATGTGTGAAGCAAGCTCGGGATGGTTTATTTTTTGGGCAGAATCTTTATACAATTTGATTTGCTGTCCATAGAAAATTTTATCGTAATATAAATCATTGTAATGCTTTATCCCGTTAAGATATCCTGTTTCAAACGGCTTTATATTTTCATTATAAAATTCGTCTATCGTATTTTCAAAGTCTTCCTCATCTATTTCAAAGAAGTCCCAGTGGTAGCCGTCGGAAGTTTTATAATATAATTTGTTACAAGTTTGTGTATCTATCAATAAATGATCTTTTATAATATTCTTTGTAATTTTGCCAATTTCGGGATGACATTCTTTTATGATAATGCTTAGATATATTTCCGCTCCACCGTTGTACACGGTTTGTTCCAAGATAATAATAGAATCTTTCAACTCTAAATAAAAAAGCTTTGAGCCGTAATTTTCAAAATTGTATTTTGTTAAAGAAACTGTCAACAGGTTTCCTAATATTTTTTTATCCAAGAATTACACCTCCACCATATATAAGTATCCTTATCCATTACGTTGTTTTATTTGTAGGGACAGGCGTCCTCGACTGTCCGTTATCGGCCTTATTTATATTTTCCTTTACCCAAAGCAAAAAATGGAGGTGGTTAGGCATTATGACATATTTTTCAACCATGTGTATCCGTAGGGGAGACCTGTGGTCTCCCGCGGGCGAACACAGTTCGCCCCTACCGTGTTCCGACAACATCCTTATGAGAACGCTCCTAAAGGCTCGGGATTTTTTCGCAAACATTTATTTATGCTGCGCCAGCATCCAGGGAATCAGCTCGGGCTCTCTGTAGGCGGGCTCCCAGCTGTCGTGCCCCACACCCGGGTAGACTGTCAGCTTAGCGTTGCCTCCTGCGGCATTGATCCGCTCCACCATACGGCGCGAGCCGTCACAGCTTACCGCACCGTCTGCGTCGCCGTGAAATGCCCAGACGGGGATTTCACGCAAAAAGGGCGCAAAGGCGTCAATTCCCTCACCGCACACGGGGATCAGTGCGGCAAATCTTTCGGGACTGTGGGTTGCCCACAACCAGGTGCAGATGCCTCCGTTGGAAAGCCCGGTCAGATAAATGCGACTTGTGTCTATGGGCAGTGTGGCAATCAGGCTGTCCAGCCATGCGTTGAGCGTTTCGATGTAGGCAAACCACACGTGATTTGCAGGGATCTGCGGTGCGACAAGAATAAAGGGGAGATCCTCACCGGCCTTGGCAAAGCGCGGAAAGCCGTGTCTTGTCACAAGGTCAAGATCGTCACCGCATTCGCCACTTCCACACAGGAAAATGACCAAGGGGTAGGTCTTATCGGGGCTGTAATCGGCAGGAAGAAACTGCAGATAGGGCAAATTTTTCTCTTGGTAGCAATGAGCAGACATGGTCATCATGGCAGGATTCCTTTCTGTAGATGGATTTTCTGCTTTTATTATACAACAAATATCCCACGGAAGCAATAGCTTTGATTGACAATTCTTGGGCGAACATGATATAATAAAGTCAATTCAAGCAAGGAGAGCTTTATGAAATACGTGATATTTGATTTCGGTCAGGTGCTTGTGCACTTTGAGCCGTCTTATATAGTGGGAAAATACGTGGATGATCCTGTAGATGCCGCGCGGCTTACGCACGTAGCGTTTGACCGCTTGTACTGGGATGCGCTGGATGCGGGGACGGTCACCGATGCCGAGGTGGTGGACGCTATCAAGGCTCGTGTACCCGAGCGACTGGGCGGCGCAGTGGAGCAGATCTACTACAACTGGATCTACAATATCCCCGAGATGGAGGGCATGCGGGAGCTGATTTTGCATATCAAGCAAGCGTATGGCGTGCCTGTCTTTGTGCTTTCCAATATTTCCACCTATTTTGCCGCTCATGCACATGAAATCCCCATTCTTGATTTGGTGGACGGATGTGTGTTTTCTGCTGTTTGCGGCATGATCAAGCCGAATCCCGACATTTTTGTACACGCTTGCCAAACGTTCGGGCTTGATCCCGCCTCGTGTATTTTTGTGGATGACAAGCCCGAAAACGTGCATGCTGCCAAGGCTCTTGGCATGCGTGGTTACGTATTTGACGGTGACGCAGACAAGCTGCGTGTGCATCTGGATCAATTTTTATCCGAATAACAGGAGGGAACTATGAAACACCCCGACAAATATCTGGCTAAAAGATATGATACTCCCAATCGTTCGGCTGCCTTTACCGATGCGGTGTACTGCAAGGCGGATGCCACAAGCGCGGATCTGAATGCCGCGTGGCGCAGTCTTGACCCGCCCACATCTGAGCTTGTGCCTTTGGTGGGGGAGATGCACGGGCACACCAACCTCTCGGACGGTCGTCCCGATATCGATACCTATTTTCGCAATATCCGCGATCTTGCGGGCTTGGATTTTGCCGTGTTGACCGATCACGATCACGGCGGCGTGGGCAGACCCGCTTTGTGGGAGGGGAATCCTTCCAAGTGGGATCTGATCAAGTCCAAGGCGGCAGAATTTTGCCAGCCCGGTAAGTTTTCCACGCTGCTTGGATATGAGCGCGATTCCTATCCTTTTTATAATAATCTGGTGCTGTATTTTCGTGATGCGGATGCCGATATGGTGCGCGGTGTGCGGGATGGTGAGATCACCGAGCAAGAGCTGCGCGGGCTGCTGGCACGCGATGACGTGATCGCCTGTCCGCACGACACCTATTCACTGACCTCGAATGCCGACTTTTTAGCACTGCCGACCGAGCTGCACACGCCCTTTATTGAGGTCATCTCACGCGGAGATGCAGCCGAGTACATGGGCAATCCCGCAGGGGCGACCTATGCCTGCTGCGAGGGTGGCTTTTGGCAGGATGCTTTGCGCAAGGGCTCAAAGATGGGCGTGATCGGTGGCAGTGATGACCACAGCGGCATGAATGGGCGCGTGGATCCTGCGCAGGATTATCCCCAAAAGTACCCTGGTGTGACCGGTGTGTGGGCGCGCGAAAACACCCCTGCTGCGATTTTTGAGGCGTTGCGCGCCAAGCGCACGTATGCCTTTATGATGGGCGAGCGTGATGGCGAGATGGGCGGACGCATGGAGATCGATTTCCGTATCAACGGGCATTATATGGGAGAGGTCATATCCCGTGCCGATTACCGCGATCTGCACGTATTCTATCGCGTCAAGGCGGACGTGCCTGTAAAGCGCGTGACCTTGGTCAAAAACTGCCGCAATTACGTATCCTTGGCGGCAGCCTCCGAGCTGATCGTGGATTACAAGCAGGAGGGCGTGTGCGACTGTTATTATCTGCGCGTTGAGCTTGCCGACGGTCGCTTTGGCTGGACCTCGCCTGTGTGGGTACAGGAAAAATAAATGCAAAAGCATAGCCCCCGACAGACGTGTCTGTCGGGGGCTTTTTCTCGGAGTTGGCGTTATTGCTCTGACTTCTTCTTTTTTAATGTGATTGCGATTGCCAAGGGCAAAATCAGCACTGCCAAGCAGGGAAGAAGTGCTTTGCAGCCATTGCCCGGCTTGGGCTCAACGTTGTCGCTTTGCTCGTTGCTGCTCTCACTGCCCTCGGTAGCAGGCTCTTGGTATTCGGGCTGTGCGCCCATGTCAAGCGTGGTGACAAGGCGCGTATCGGGGGTGTAAGAAATCTGCTGCTCAGCAGGCTTGATCGGGGTCTCGATCACACCGCCCTCTGCCACCTGCGTGGTGTACGCAATGTAGAGATTTGCAAATTCCATGGTCTGGAAACGGGTGGTCAGCGCGATCTGCGAGCCCTGAGAATTCAGGCGAGTGTTTTCCACCACCAGCACCTGCTTGCCGTCCGCATCGCACAGTGTTGCCTTGCCGTAATATTGCTGACCCGTGCCGTCACCCTCGTAAACCACACCGGGATTTTCCAGCTTGATTTGGCACATCAGCGCATCGTTCATATAGATCGATACAAGGCTTCCGTCATCCACCACGCGCAGCTTGAACCAGCCGTCCGCGCCCGGGGTGAACTTATCCGAGTAGGGGAAGGAATAAGAAGCGGATGCCACGCCAAGTCCATCGGGCGCGTAGCGCTTGATGCGGATGGTGATGCGGTTTTGCTCGGGATAAATGCCGATGCCCGAGCCTGCAGTCGAGGAGCCACCGTAGGTGTGACCGCCGTTTTCTGCATACCAGTCCCATTCAAAGTAGTTAAATACCTGCTTGACGTTGAAGTTCTTGGGGTTGGTGGGGGTGTATGCACCCGGCATCTCGCCGCGCACGTAAATGGCACTGTTGCCATAGTCCACCATGTGCACGTCGGCAGCAAACTCGTAAGCGCCCTCCACGTCGTTCCACGTGCGCAGGTCACTGACCTCCGTCATGCGCAGATAATTGAACTTGTCACCCTTAATCACCTGCACGTTGCTTGAGGAGGTGCCTGCCGCATGCTCGAAATACTCAATGATGTTGGTCTTTTGTACAAATACACCGGGCCTTACGTCTGAGAGGTCAAAGAGCGTGTCGACCACAACGTCTTTGAGCGAAATATCCGCGTCGCCCTCGGGCTTTTGCACGGTGCTGCCGTTCTGCACGGCAGTTGTCGCGTCGTAAACAAGCTCGGTCTTGGGGATCTGACGGTTCTCGTAGGAGTCGCACTTGTAGATAAATCCGAAGCGGTTATCGGGCGCGGTATCACCAAGGTCCATAAATGCCATGGGATCACCGTTGCTTACCGAGTTGTCCGCCCACTTGAAGATCATATTCTCCAGCTTGCCCTCGATGCCAAGCAGCTGCTTGGACAAGCGCAGAGCCATATAGCAGCCGTCCAGATAGTAGTAAGCACCGCCAACGGTCTCTGTTTCGAAAGTATTGTCCACGAATTTGTCCACCGTGACCACAAAGGAATCGCGGTCGCGGTTGAGCACGTAGTCATAGCCCTCCCAGCCGGTGGTCGCATCACCGTCCACGTCAAGGTAAAGGTTCATCCAGGTGCTGTCTGTGTCAATGATCACGTCGGAAGAGGTCTTGACCAGGAAATAGAGATTGTGCTCATCCTGCGAGACCTTGGCATAATCAAAGTCGTTTCTGCCTGTGTTGTTGATATAGCGGTCGTGGGGGTCGTAGGAGATGGTATTGCGGTGTTCCACGTCGTAAAGGGAATCCATATAAGCAAGGTCAATCTCATCCCACGAGGAAAGGTCGTAAATGTCAATGCTGGTCTGGTCATCCGCCACGGGTGTGGCAGCTATACCCTTGTAGCGGCGGATCTGATCCACCATCTGATAATAGTAGTTGTCGCCAATTCCGTAGCCGTCCTGATTTCTCATGGGCTCGCCATCGCGCGAGAATTCGCAGTTAAACTGGTCCACGTATTGGAAGGTTGCCGTAGAACCTGCCATATTGGCGGGGGCATCGGTATGGAAGCAGCCTGCAATCCATTCGTTCCAGCCTGTGATCATCAGCACAAAGGGCTGATCCTCGCGCACATTGTCACCCACCAGCTTTTGCATGGCGGTGAACTGCGAGGTAAAGCCAAGCCCCAGCCCTGCGCGCTCCACTTCCTTAAAGCCCATATAGTTGGCGTTTGGCTGCGAGCCGTTGACAAAGCTGCGTCCCTTACCGGACGTAGGGTGGTGACCCATGGCAATCGAAAGCGATTCAAGCTTACCCTTGGCGTCGCGTCCCCAGCCACCGTTTTGCATGGTAGCCGTGCCCGAGGAGGTGTCATAAACGTATTCCTGCAGCCATGCCCAGTAGTTATCCTGATCGACCCATGCCCAGCTGCCGCGTACTGTGAATTTTTCATCCACCTTTTGCTTGACTGTGCCCGAAAGACCCGAGTAGTTGCCAAACACGAGCGGCTTGCCCTCCCAGAGGAAGAAGAGCTCTTGGTACTTATCCCAGTTTTCATCCGAGTAAACGGTGGTGAACAGCGTGGTCATATTGGTTTGGAAGGTTTTGGGGGTATCACCGTTGAAGAACACGATCTGCGGTGTATCAATCCCTTGCTGACGCATCGAAAGCCAGGTGTCAAACAGCGCGGTGTGACCCGAGATGAATACCTCGGCATTGGAAACGTCCAGGAAGATGAAGTCCACGCCTGCCTCTTCCAGCATGTAAGCGTGCTTGCGGTAAACCCAGGTGTCGGTATTGCGGTAGTAGCCGAAATAGGGCTCTGCCCAATAAGCCTCACCGCCGTTCTCTTCAATGTAGGCTTTGGCTTTCTTGTAGCCAAGGTCAAGATAAAGCTTGGTGTTGTCCTGCACCACCTGACCGGCGCCCACCCAGCAAAGGAAATAGAAAAGTCCTACGTAGCGCTGCTGGTTGGGATCTCCTGCCGCGGCATGATCCGCTATAGTGCGGTCCAGCGCATCGGTGGCAGTCCAGGTAGAGTAGTCGATCTTGCGCAGCTCGTCTGTGGTGGGAATGCTCCACTTTTGCTGCACGTTGGTGAATCTGAGGTTGTCCAGAGAGCCTTCGATATCGCAAAGCTCAATGGAAAAATAGCCGGTGGCATAAAGCTTGCAGCCCTCGCCCGATGCAAGCGTATTGCCCTGCGCATCCAGAATGGCAAGCGTGCCGTCCGTGCCGTATTTGACCATTGCCACCAAAGCCTCTCCTTGATACAGCGCAATGGTATCCAGCGCCTCGTGTAAGGTAAAGGATTGCTCCGCCGAAAGATCTGCGGGCATGGTCACGGTTGCCTCGATGCCGCTGCCGCTTTCAAAAATGCGCAGGGTGTTGGTGCTGTCAAAGCAGAACCAGATGCCGCGCTCGGTGTGAGCGACAGCGGTTTGAGAGTTGCGCACGCCAAGATAAGCCGTGCCGCCGGTCAGCGCAAGGTCAAAGGAAAGGTATCCCTCTTCCAGACCGTAATCGTCGCCAAGGCACACAGCCGAGCCAAGCGTAAAGGTTTGTCCTGCCGCGGTGGTCAGTTTACCGTCCACAATTTGTGCGCAGGCGCGGTTGCCAAGCGCTAAGGCATGGTCGCCCACGTAGGCGTTGACGCGCTCTACTGAAAAATCGTACGTATAGGTGGAAAGTGTGCGCGATGCAAAGTCGTAATCATAGCCGCCCACGTGCTCTTGAATGGGGGCGCCGCCCCAGGTGCGCACGTCATCTGCGGCATAAGTTGGGATCGCGGTGGAGATTGTGCCTGCCAGCATGATCGCAGCCAGCAGCGCGCAACCCAAAAGTGTCAAGCGCTTCATATTCCGTTCTCCTTTTTGGTGGTTTGCACGATGTGTGCGAATATTACAGGCTCAGCAGTACGTTTGCAATACGGGATGCCATGATTTCATGCCCTGCATCATTGGGGTGCAGACCGTCGGGGCAGTATGCAATTCTGTGCGCCTCCAGCTCGGGGCAAATGCTGCCTGCAGCATAAAGGTCACAAACGGGCAGGGAATAATACTCGGCTGCCTTGCGGATGATGTCTACGTAGTCGCGCAGAATGGTGGTCTGCGTCATGCTGCCGTCGCGGGAGGTACGGGTCTGAGGTACGTACTCATACCAGCGGTGCAAGGGGGTGACCACCACGATGGGGCAGGTGGGGTATCTCTCAATCAAACGGGAGAAAAGGTCGTGGCATGCGCCCCAGAAGGTTTCGGGGGTGCGGTCGTCGGGCGTGCCGAGCAATGCCTGACCGTGACCGAAATCGTTGGTACCGCCAAATACCACAATGGCATCTGCCTGCAGGGGCATCTGCTCAATGCGGGTAACGAAATGCGCATTGAATTCGGGAATCTCCAAAGGCGTATAGCGATCGGCAATGCAGGTGCCGCCAATGCCAAAGTTGTTTGCTTCTGCCAAGCCATATCTTTGCTTGATCAGCTGGTGATAGATCTTATCCGGCTCGCTTGCGCCGTAGCCCTGCGTGATGCTGTCGCCCAAGAAGTGAATGATTTTTCCTTGCAGTTCCATATCTGCCTCCGTTCTGCCGTTTCGGCATAAAATTTTCTGCTTTTATTATACCATTGATTCTCTTGGGTGTCAACGAAATTCTTAATATCTTAATTGTCGGGCAAAACAATTGCGAAGAACGCTGTGTCGGTGGTATAATAGTGTCGAAAAAAGACGAAAGAGGACAAGGCTTTGCAATTTATTGATGCGTTTTTGGAGCAATTCATTGAAATGACCGCATGGGAAATGACAAAACCCAAGGCTTACGGACCTTTTCATATTATTTTCACCTTGGTAGGGCTGGCAATTTCACTGTTTGCGGCATATAAGCTGCGCAACACGGGTGAGAAGGGCAACCGCGTTGTACTGTTGTCCTCGGGGCTGTTTTTGATGCTGACTGAGGTGTATAAGCAGCTCTTTTACTTCTATCATATGAAGGATCACGCGTATGACTGGGGCATTTTCCCGTTCCAGCTGTGCTCGGTTCCCATGTATCTGTGCGTGATCGCGGCATTCTTAAAGCCGGGCAAGGTGCGCGACGGCATGTACGGGTTTATGACCACCTTCAATCTGTTGGGTGGCATTATGGCATTCATTGAGCCCTCGGGCATTGTGCACGGGCACTGGACGCTGACCATTCACGCATTCCTTTGGCACATGATGCTGATCTTTATCGGGGCTTACCTGATCGCCTCGGGGCGCTTTGCCAAAACGTGGAAGGATTACGGTGCCGCAGCCATTACGTTTTTGGCGCTGGCTGTTCTGGCATTCTGCATCAATTGCATCTTCTGGAAGGTTTCGGATGGCGGAATCAATATGTTCTTCGTCGGTCCCCGCAATTCTTCCCTGATCGTGTTCAAGCAAATTTCCGAGGCGGCAGGGTGGTACGTCAGCACCTTGCTCTATTTGCCCACCGTGTGCATAGGCGCGTTGATCGTCTTTCTCCCCGCACACTTCTATGCCAAGAAAAAGGGTATGATACAATAAAAACGGTGCCGCCCGTGTGAGATTTTCACACGGGCGGCACTATTTTTGTTAAAACACAATCATGGAAAAATAGGTCACGGTCAAGGGGCCGTTGTTGTAGCGCAGACCGCACGCGCGTGCCAGAGCGCCCACGTCAATGCCGCAAGCCTCCATGGAGCGGTGTACGCGCTCGGGGAAGCGGCAGGGGGAATCGGGGTAGGTGCAGCGCTCGCAAATGCTGCAGCCGCCTGCGCTGTAAAGCTGATGGGGGATGCCCGCGTGCTTGAGCTGCTCTGCAAGCGCGCGATCCAGCTGCTTGTGCACCACGCCGGAATTTGCGATTCCCTCAAAGTCAAAGTCGTCATCCAAAACGTGCTTGGTGGTAAACACCAAGGCATGCGTATAGGAGCGGCACTCGTCGCGCAAGGTTTCCCAATCGCCCACACCGGGTGGGCAGGTCCAGGTTTTGTTGTAAAGTCCGCAGCGGTTGCTCTCGCACATACCGCGCACCTCGGCGCAAAACGGCACGTCGCAGGGGGAAAGCCATGCAAGCTCATGCACCGCAAAGGGCAGGGAGGGGGCGCGCAGGATGGATTCTACTTGCTCTTTATTCATGTCTCGTCCTCCTTACAGGGGAACATCATATTTTCCATAAAGGATTGATTCCAAACGGCATTTGTGCTCAACTCAAGCGTTTGGCACTGTGACAACGTTGACTGCAGCGCACCGATCAGATCGGGATTTGCCAGCACCTGCACGCAGCCGCCAAGCGCGGCATTGCCCACGCTGTGCACCGCTTGCTTGATCTCTGCGGGGAAAAGCCCGATAGCGGCAGCCGAATCCACGTTCATATAGTAGCCAAGACCTCCCGCAAGAAAGACGCGGCTGATCTGATGCGGCAAAAGATTTGCATGCGCGCAGATCGCGTCAATGCAGGCGCGGATGGCACTCTTGGCAAGCTGCAACGCGCGCACGTCGGATTGCAACAGAGATAGCGGCGCGCCTTTTTCATCCGTGGCGTAAACGTATTGCTCGCCCCGCTCAAAGGCGCCCGTTTCGTCCAGCTCATTGGCTTGATACAGGGCAGCGACAAGGTCAATCAGACCGCTTCCGCAAATGCCCTTGGCAGGTGCGTCGCCCACCGTGGAGTATAAGGGTTTCCCGTTTTGCATGCGGAACGCGCATACTGCTCCGCGCACACCGCCCATGCCCGTGGAAATGCCTGCGCCTTCCATGGCAGGTCCCGCGGCAGCCGATGTCGCATACAAGCGTGAGCCGAAAGCGGTGCCGGTAAACAGCACAATCTCTCCGTTGGTGCCCACGTCAAGCAGTATACAGGGCTGCTCTTGCGCGCAAAGCCTGGTGTGCAGCATGCCCGCTGTCACGTCACCGCCCACAAAGGCGGAAATGCTTGGCAGCAGCGTCACGCTCTGCACAGGCAGATTCAGCTCTCTGCCGGGCAACGTTTTTGCGTCCGTAAAGACGGGGGTGAAGGGGTAGGAGCCCATTGAAACGGGCGAGATGCCGCAAAACACGTGCAGCATGGTGGGGTTGCCCGCCACAACCATGCGGTGGGCAGTTTTTGTTCGGAGCAGCTCGCGCATCATGTCGCGCACCGTATCCAGTAAAAGCTGCTGCATCTGTAAAAGCGCTTCGGGATGCTGCATCACGGCATCAATGCGGCTGATTACGTCCGCACCGTAGGATTTTTGCGGATTGAGTGCCGAGGTGGTGGCAAGCACACTGCCGCTTTCGATGTCCACCAGCGCCATGGCAAGCGTGGTGGTGCCAATATCCAGCGCAATGCCAAGATCGGCACTGCTGCTCGCCCCTTGCAGGTTCTGTCCTGCAAAGTCGGTCAAGCCATCGCCCTCTTGCTCGGGCAAAAGCACGGTAGCACCGTGTCCGCCATATACGCGGCAGGCAAGATACCAGCCATGAGCATCGGGCTGCGATACGTGCGTGCATTCGGGATTATCGAACAGCACGCCCGAGCAGAGCTTTACGCGGCATTTCCCGCATTTTCCCTTGCCACCGCAATCGGCATGGACGAAATAGCCCGAACGCGCAAGGTACGCGGCAAGATTTTGCCCCGCGCCCGCAGAGCTGATTCGGATTTTTATAAACTTATTCATAAGCGGATCTCTTTGATTTTTTCTGCATAGTATTGCACCAGCTCAAATTTCGTGCCGGGCATGAGTCTGTGGTCGGGGCAGGGGATAAAGCCGCCCATTGCCGAAAGGCGGGTCAGGCGCTCAAGCTCGCCATCCACCGCAGCGCGGTCAAGGCGCAAAACGGTTTTGTCCATGCCGCCCACGCCAAGCATGCCCTTGCCGTACTTTTGGCGAGCTGCCTCAAATTGGTCACCCCACGTACCGATCTCGATCGGGAACATGACGTTGACTCCGTTTTCAAACCACGTGGGCAGCAAACGATCAGTCACGCCGTCGCAGTCCAAGGAAATGATGTCAATGCCGTATGCGCGGCAAAGATCGTTTCTCTTTTTGTAGTGCTTGGCGCACAGCTCCTCGAAGGTCTCGGGGGAGAGCAAGGGACCGGAATTGAAGCAAATATCCTCCCAGTAGTGCGCAAAATCAAATTTCGCACCGGTCTTGAGGATCTCCTCGGCACACTTGTATTGCATGTCGGCAAAGGTGTCCACCACGTCTGCAAACAGATCCTCGTCCTCGTCGTAGATCAGGTAGCTCATGCCCACGACCGAGACCATGGAGCGAATGGTGCCCAGCACCGAGCCAAGGTGCAGACCGATGGGAACGTCTTTGTCACGCGTCTGATTGAAATTTTTGAAATACTCGTAGTTGACTCGCTCGGGGCAGAACTGCATCTTGGGGCGGTAAAGCGTCTCGAATGCCTCTCTGTCCTTGAGCAGATAATCGTCCTCGGAGGGAATAGAGGTCACACCGGGGCGAATGCGCTCGATCAGTCCGTCGGGATTCTGCACGCGCTGTGTGCCGTCGGGAAGCACCTCAATGACCTTGTGCTCAAAGCCGGGGAGCAAGCCGTTGTGTGCGCCCACGGTGCGGTACCAGTTGAAATCCCAGCCGATCAGGCGGTCAATTTCGCTGTCCGCAGCGTTACCGTCCGCCCAGGAAAGTGCCAGCTCGCGCGGGAGCTTGCCCTGATCTGCCCATTCCAGCAAAAGCTCGGGCCAGTAGCCAAAGTGCACGGCGGGCATGCGGTCTGCTTGCTTGTAGTGCAAAATATTCATGGCGCGTTCGCGATTGGTCATGATTCGCTCCTTTCTTGCTCTGCAAATACAGGGCAGGGGGAAATGTCGCCGCCCTCGTGCGTGATGCGTGCGGCATATTCGTGCAACAGCGTTGCGTAGTCGCGATAGTGGTCGATCGAAACGTCGGGAGGGGTCTGGTGATCAACCGAGGCGATTACCTTACCTCTTTGCATAGAGGGCAGAATGCGCTCAAATTCCGCGCGCATGGCGTCCTTGCCGTGCTTCATGCACATCTTGTCAAAATGACCCAGAAAAGCCATGTGCGGCTGCTTGTCAAGATAGGTGGAAACGTCCACCCCCGCCTGGCGCTCCAAGGGGAACATGCCGTCCGCGCCCACCTTTGCATACCAATCCACCGCCATGGTAATGTCTCCGTCCGAATCAATGAACACGGGAATGCCGTGCTTGTGAATGACGGGGATGACCTTCTTGTAAAATGGGGCTAAGAACTCGTCAAAGCACGCCTGTGAGATCATGGGACCCGAATTGTAGCTCATATCCTCGGCAAAGCTCATGAAATCAAAGTGAAATCGGGAAAATACGTAATCGAAAAGCTCGATCAGCCAATCGGAGTACGCTTCACACATCTGCTTGTAAAGCTCGGGATAGTCGTAAAAGCTGTAGAGGTGATTTTCAATGCCGAACAGCACGCGCGGATACCAGAAAAAGCCCTCTACGGTAAAAAAGTTCAGCGTGTCACCGCGCTCGTGCGTGGCACGCAGGTAGTCAAAGTGCGCCTCAGGGATGACAGTACGAACGTCGGGGAACAGCGTGGGAAGAATGCGCTCCCAGTCAGCTTGGTCCTCCATGCAGCCGATTCCCGAGCCGGGAATGACTGTGGGAGAGGCGGGAGTGAAATAGGAAACGCCGGTCTGCAGGCAGCGGTCAAGCCCAAAATAGCCCTGCACGGCATCCACGCTGTTGCATTCGGGCGGCAAGCCCTCACCATACCAGCGTCCCAGCGTCAGGTGCCACCAGGGAGCCCATTCAATGACGGGCATGCGATCCACGCTTTGCCCGGATAGGTAGCGACGAAAGCGCTCGGATGCAGTCATGCTCATGCCCACTCCTCCTTTGCCGCAGCAAAAAATGCGTCAATGTTTTCCCACTTGGCAGCGGGCGGGATGTCGCAGCCCGAGGAGAGCACAAAGTTGGGGTGCTTTCCGCACGCTGCAATCAAGCTGCGCACGGCAGCCGCCATGCTCTCGGGCGTGCCGCCCAAAAACTCTCCCGCAGGGGAGATATTGCCGCAAACCGGTTTGTCGGATGGCATGCGTGCAAGCATATCCGCCAGATCGGACGCGTCACCGAAATGGTAAGCCGCTGCACCGTTGGCATAAAAGGATTCGGTCATTAGAGATACGTTTGGACCACAGTTGTGATAGATGACGATAAAGGAATCGTCCTGTACCGCGTCAATGATCTGCTTGACAAAGGGCGCGGAGAATTCCTTTTCCTGATCGGGGGAGAGAAGGCCTGCCAAGGGCTCTGCCATGACGATGCCGTCAAGTCCCGCATCCTTGTAGGCTTGTGCATACGAGGTCAGGAACAAAGTGACCTTTTCCAGCGCTGCATATACGAAATCCTCGTCTGCAATGCAGTTCACCAGTGCCTCGGTCACGTCCATCAGTCTGCCAACCAGCGAAAAAGGTCCAATCATACCCGCCAGCACGGGGCGATCCTGAATGCGCGCCTTGGCATCTGCTGCCGCCTTGACGTAAAGGCCTGTGCGTGCGGTACCGACAGTGGGGATTTCCAGCGCGCGCGCCTCATCCTCATCCGAGATCAGAATGCCGGGAACGGTGGGTACCTCGTCCTGCGAGGCACAAAGCGTGCAGCCAAAGGCTTCGGCTTCAACCGAAAGGTCCATCATGCAAACGGCAGCAGCAGAGTCAACGCGCCGCGCCATGGCGCAAATGCCCTCGGTCTGTACGCCGGCGTCATGCGTGATGCTGTAAACGTCCGCACCGATCAGCCGGGCTGCGGGGAATGATAATAGTGGGAGGGGGCGGCGGCTTTGCGCCAACGCCCCTGTCCATGCTTTCATGTCAAATTTCATAAGTCTCCAATCAGCCGCGCATCTCGCCAATCAGTCTCTTGGCTTCTTTTGCGGCACTGGCAGCATCCAGCGTATAGCAGTCTGCGCCAATCTCGCTTGCAAATTCCTGCGTAATGGGAGCACCGCCCACCATCACGCGCACCTTATCGCGCAGCCCTGCAGCCACCAGCGCGTCAATCACGTCCTTTTGTCCGTGCATGGTGGTGGTCAGAAGTGCGGAAAGGCAAACCAGCTGCACGTCGTTGTCACGCACCGTATCCACAATCACCTGCGGATCCACGTCCACGCCAAGGTCGATGCAGGCAATGCCCTGACCCTCGATCATCATCTTGACAAGGTTCTTGCCAATATCGTGCATGTCGCCCTTGACCGTGCAGATCACGGCAGTACCGAGCGGTTCAACGCCTGCACCGGCAAGTGCGGGCTTGAGGATCTTAAGTCCTGCGTTCATGGCACGAGCTGCCACCAGAACCTCGGGAACAAAAACCTGATTGTTGCGGAATTTCTCGCCAATGACGTTCATGCCGCTGACCAGACCCTGATTGAGAATGCTCTCGGGGTCAATATTTTCTTCCAGTGCCTGACTTACCAGGGCGGCAACGTCCTTTGCCTTGCCGCGCTGAAGCTTTTCGGAAATTTCATTTAAAAGAAGTGCACTCATAAGAGCCTCCTGATTAATCATGGGACTTTGTGTCCGTGGATTTTCTGAAAACAATGATAAATGCGATCAGCACCAAGGCTGCAACAATGGCAGCGGGTGCGATCAGCTCGCGCAAGCCGCCCTCATCCTCGCCGGGCTCGGTTTCCTGCTCGGTTGTCGAGGGCTTGGCGGTGGTGGGCTTTTGGGTGGTTTCTGCCTTGGTTTGCTCGGGAGCGTCTTCCACCACAAGCAGGTAGTATGCCTCGGCGAGCCACTCTCCGGTGGCAAAATTTCTGCCTTGTACCAGAACGGCATCCTCGTAAACCGTTACGTAATAGCCCTGGCTACCTGCCAGTTCGTGACCACCGGGAGCACCTGCTCCTATCTCCCAAAGGGATACAATGGCAGCGGTATTGAAGGCACGGGAGCCACCGGGAAAATGATAGATGTTGCTTGTATCCTGCATGCTCCAATGGGAGTGCCCGTTGAACAGAAGGACGTTGGGGTATTGATCGATGATCTTTTTGATCTCCGCGTGATTTTTCACGTTGCCAAATCCCTGACTATCGGCACTTCCTGCAACCGTATTCGGCAAAGGCTCGTGCATAAACAGAAACACAGGGCGCGTACGATTGATCGATTTCAGGGTGGATTCCAGCCAGGTCAGCTGTGCTTGGGAATATACGGCATTGCCGTTTTCATACGAATCTGCACCGAACACTATAGCAGGGCATCCGTTCAGGAAAAAGGTATAGTAGGGGGTTCTGAGCTGCAAGCCCATGGGATGCGGAATATGATCCAGGAAAAGCTGCAAATTGGCTTGGTGTGCAGTCGGGTCATAGGTATAGCCATCGGGGGAAAGGTATTCACGTTCACCCGGTGTGCGATAGATGGGCGGCAGATCGGGGATTTGCTCGCACAAGCGGTCAAACAGCTCGTAATTAGCAAGATCGGCTGAATGCACGGCATCGCCCACGACCATAATAGCAGAGGCATCGGGGGCGGTTGCCTTGACGTCCTTGAGCATGTAGACAAAGTTCTTTTCAGCTTCCTTGCTCACGCCAAGGTGCAAATCAGATACCACGACAAACTGACCAAGCCGATTGCCGGTTTGCACGGTTGCAGCGTTCAGACCGATCTTATACGGCACAGCGCATTCTCCGTACTGCTCGCTCTTGGTATATACCAGCAGGTACGTGGCATTTTCGGGTACGCTGCTCTTCAAGGGGAGCGCAGCGGTTACGGTAGTGGATGTGATCGGGGCGGTATGTACAGCCGTAAAGCCCTCGAGCTTGTTGCCCGTGGCATCGCCCCAGTACAGGGAATAGGAGGTTGCATTGTGCCCCTCGGGCAGCGACATGGTAAATATTCCGGCTGCTTTGCGGTTTGCGCTGTCGGAGAACATGTAGCTGGCACTTTGCGGCATGGTGGTCTGTTCACCTGCGGCATAGCTTGGCAAGCAGCCCAAGCAGCCGAGCAGTAAACAGATGCAAACTGATAAAATGAGTGTTTTTTTCATAGGATAACTCCAAAAATCAATATCTTTGCCAATGGTAAACGCCCTTCTCGTCCTTCTTGTCAATATCTCTGAAAACAAAATAGATGGGCTTGGGGGAATCGGGTACACTGCTTTCGGGTCTGCGGCGCCAGAGCCCGAGGTTGAGTCCGAACTCACCCATGTTGTCTTGATGGGCGTGCAGAATAAAGCTGTCTATCTCGGGAATCTCCATCACCTTGCGGTAAGCCTTTCCGTAAGCCATTGCCTGCAGCACCTCGCTTGTGGCGGTGTTGTGGGAGTTGAATCCCTGCTCGGAAAGGATGATGCGGCGACGCTCGCCACAAAACAAGTATTCCTCGCGGTATAAGAACTGTGCCAGTACCTCAAGGTTCTTAAAGGTGATGCGATAAGTATTCTCATCCACCGTGGCACTCTCGTCGTTCCAGAAATCGGGGAAATTCAGATTTTCGGGATAAGGGTGGTGTGCAACGTGCCAGCCGATCTGTCCCTCGGTATGGCACAGGCGGCACAGCTCCTTTAGTACGAACTTGGAGCCGTAGAAGCGGTTAGCATCTGCGCTGAAGTTGGCACCGGTCCAGAAGTGGTCCAGTGAGATATAGGTGCGCATGCCCGACCAGATTGCGGTGGAAACCTGCCAGCAAAGGCGCAGCGAAGCGGTGTAGTCGTATACGTATTGCTCCACGGTAGCCTCACCCATATTGCACCATTCAAAGCCGGAGTTGACCTCGTTACCCACGATCAAGCCGACGGCTCTGCCATAGGGCGCATCGGGCAGGGTATATCTTTCGGTCAGGAAGGCGACCCATGCCATATAGTAGCGCACAGCCTGCTTGTTGTGCAGGTTGAATGCCGAAATTCTGCCGCCCTCGCAAAAGCCGGGGTGCTTGATGATCTCCCAAAGGTCGTCGGGCGTCTGAATCCAGCCCCAGGTGTGTGCGTTGAGCAGGATATAAGTGATGATCACGCCCGCGTCGGTCAGTTCCTTGACGCGCGCGTCGTTTTGCTCAACCACCGTTTTGCGGAAATAGAAGGTCTCACCGTCAAAATCAAACGGAATGGTGTCGCCCTCTACCGGCTCGCACCACAAAAAGGAGCCGAGATTGACGTTGAGCGCTGCGTGCTTGACGCCAAGATTAATGGCATCGTGCACCATGGTGACCTGCAAGCCTTTTTTGCTCTCGGTCACAGGATAGGGCATTTGCACGGGCGAGTCGCCCATGTCCTCACAGTAGCAAGCACCCGTACAGGGCTTGCCGTCCTCTGTGATACGATAATATAAAAATCTGCCGTCGTATCCGTTCAGGGTCATGGGCAGTGTAAAGCAGCCGTCTTTGGCGGTTGCCTCTGTTGAATATACAGGAGAATCCTGACAAAATACACTGCTGAATGCACTGAGTTGCACGGTTGCGTCGGCATCGGTTTCAAAGCGAATAAGTGAATTTGCTGCAGTTATGCGTAAAATTTTCATATTGCGCCTCCTTATGCAGTTGGATTACCCTCATTATATCAAATATCTGTGCAAAAGGCAATAGGCGCTTATTAATTTATAATTTTTTATGAACATTTTTTACAAATTCAGCACAAGATGAATAAAGTGTGGTACAATGATAGCATGAAAAATAGGAAAGGTGAAGATATATGAAAAAGCTGATTTCCGTTTTGTTGATCCTCGCCATGCTTCCGGCAATCCTGACGGCTTGTCAAACACAGACCGAGCAGGAGCAAAGCTCTGCACCCCAAACCGGGGCTCCCGAAATTGAAAATTCCGATACGGATACGACCGAGGAGCAACCAAAAGCTCCGGTAGCGACCGTAACAGCCCCCGTCTTTTCTCTGGCGGGCGGCGTGTATACGCAGTCTGCCGAGCTGCAGATCACGGCGCCCGAGGGTACGGATTACGTGGTGCGCTATACCACCGACGGCAGCGTGCCCACCAAAAAATCCAAGGAGATTGAAGGCAGCATCAGCATACCCGGCAGCGATGCCACTGTCATCCGTGCCGCTTGCTTTGATGCTGATGGCAATATCGTGGGCGTGGTAGAGACGCATACGTATATCAAGGCAGCCGAATCCTCGGCTGCGCTGTATACCGTCTCGCTGACGCTGGATCCAGATGATTTTGATAAGCTCTGCAGCCGTTATTCCGAAAAGCTGGAAGTGCCCACGCATATTGAAATCACCACCCCGAGCGGTGAGCGCGTCATCTCTCAGGATGGCGGCATGAGAATTTTCGGTGGCTCTTCCCGTGCGCTTTCGCAAAAGTCGTTCAAGATCATTGCACGCAAGACGGGGCATTACGGCACTGATATTTATCAGGGGCAGGGCACCTTCCGCTATGCGTTCTTTGAGGACAGAGTTGTGCGCGACGGCAAGAATGAGGGCGAGGTGCTGGACAGATACGATAGCCTGATTCTGCGCAACGGCGGCAACGATTCGCTGCTGCACAACTCGCAAAATCCGCTGAGTGCCTCCTTGCTGCGTGACAATGCGGTCAACAATTTTGCCGCACACGTGACCGATACGCTGGATTTTGCATGCTCTGCATTCGCTATCGTATACGTCAACGGTGAGTACTACGGCATTCTTGACATGAAGGAGAATATGAACGAGGATTACGTCAAGCGCGT
Source organism: Oscillospiraceae bacterium (assembly GCA_015065285.1). Lineage (GTDB taxonomy): Bacteria > Bacillota > Clostridia > Oscillospirales > CAG-272 > SVQP01. The sequence goes on from SVQP01000039.1 coordinate 19,214, forward strand.
TTACGGTGTGTTGGATGACGACGTGGTGATCGTCAAGAGCGAGCTGGATACCTCGCGCGGCGGTCGCTTTGACGGTGATTGGTTCTATTATGACGGTGACAACGCACAACAGATCAAGAACTGGGAGAGCATTTGCGAAAAGACTGCTACCGCGCTGTCAAAGGGGAATGCCTCTTATTATGAAACGCTTTCCGAGCTTGTGGATATGCATAGCCTTGCCGAGTATTTCGCGCTCAATCTGCTCACTTCCAATACCGACTGGCCGCACAACAACGTCAAGCTGTGGAGATACACGGGTGAGGCGATCGAGGGCATTGAAATCACTGACGGTAAGTGGAGATTCATGACCCGCGACTGCGATCTGGGACTTGGAAGATATGACGTTGCGCACGTGCTTCCCGAGCTGGACAGCACCGCAGAGGTAGATACCTTCTATCGCGCTATGGGCAATTTCGTGGATTACAGTGCGCATTATTCCTATAACGGCGTACACCAGCTGTATCCCGATTCGCTCGGACTGCAGTGTATGCTGGCTTACTGCCTGCAGAACGAGGCGTTCCGTGCAGACTTTGAAGCAGTCTGCAAACGCATGGCTTCGGAGGAATCCACTGCCATTTTGCTGGACGAGCTTGCAAAGAGTGCTGTTGCCATTGAGCCTGAAATGAACAGACATCTGGACCGTTGGGGCTATGCCATCGGCAACGGTTATTCGCTGAAAACGTGGAAAAAGAGCTATTCCGCGATCAAAAAATACGTCAAGGACAGACCTGCATATTTCCTTGACCAATTGGAGCTTGCACTTGAACTGACGGAGAATTGATATGATCTCATACGAGCAATATTTAGATAAGGTTTACGGCTGCTTTCTGGGCAAAACCGTAGCAGGCACCATGGGCGCGCCCTACGAGGGCATCAAAATGCCGCTGGAGCTTGCATTCAAGCCCGAAATGATCAACACCATGCTGCCAAACGACGATCTGGATCTGCAGGTGCTTTGGCTGGACGTAGTCAAAAAATACGGTGAGGATTTTACCTCGTACGATCTGCAAAAGATCTTTTGCGAGAACTGCGATTATTCTCCCGGGGAATATGCCGTTATGCGCAAAAACTATGCCAAGGGCATTTATCCCCCCGAGAGCGGACGCTTTTGCAATGATTTTTACCTGCAGGGCATGGGCTGCCCCATCCGCAGTGAGATCTGGGCATGCCTTTGCCCGATTCAGCCCGAGCGCGCAGCGGATTTTGCCGCGCGTGACGGTGTGCTGGATCACGCGGGGGAATCGGTATGGGCAGAGCAGTTTTTCGCCGCCCTTGAATCGCTTGCCTTTTTCGAAGAGGATCTTGAGTGCCTGATCCAGTCGGCTATGCGCACAGTGCCTGCCCACAGCCGCCTGCATGCGCTGATTACGGATACGCTTGCATGGTGTGAGCGGTACGATGACGTCAAAACCGTGCTCAAGTATATCCTGCGCAAATACGGGCATCCCGATTGCACCAATATGTTCCAGAACGTGGGCATTACGCTTGCCGTGCTGCTCAAGGATGAGCTGGATCTGATCAAGACCTCGATGGACGCGCTGAATTGCGGCTTTGATACCGATTGCACGTGCGCAACTGCGGGTGCTGTGATCGGTGTGATCCGCGGTGCAAAATCGCTGATTGCGGAATATGATCTGGGAGAGGTCAAGTACGTGCTTGGCGTGCGCTCGCCCGATCATACCGATCGTGTATACGATCTCGCCTGCGAGATCGCACAGCTGGGCGCATATCTGTCGCCCGATATGGTGAAGGGTGCTCCCGAGACCGCGTTTGCGTTTGCGCAGCGCGATCCGCTTGCCTTTGTGGTGGAATACCCTGAAGGACCGAGCATTTCGTTCGGACAAAGGACGCGCGTGGTGCTGCACGTGCAAAACCGCACTGCATACGCTGTGAAAACCGAGCTTTGCGTCAAGGGAACAGCGCACGGCGTGCCCGGTATTGCAAGCCTGCATCCCGTGGATCTGCAGCCGGGGCAGGAGCAGAGCATTGCGCTTTGCTTTGAAATGGATGCGGATGCCAAGGAGATATACGAGCAGAATTTCGTGCGCGTTGCATACGAGGTCAAAAAGCACGCGTATGAATTCACCTTTGGACTTTCGGGTGCTGCCGTGTGGAAGGCAACCGGTCCTATTTGGAAAACCGATCCCGAATGCACCACCGAGGCGCTGGAAAAGGTGCCCAACTACTGGCATTTGTTTGCAGGCGTGCAGCACGAAGGGGATTCCAACGACGTAGTCAGACGCTTCCACCTCAATTATGCGGTGGATACCGATACAGAGTATCTGAGTGAGCAGGAGCTGTTTGCCGCTCCCGATGAGCAGGGCAGGTATGCCGAGGACGTATTCGTGCAAAACGAGGATAGCTTTACCGTGTCGGATATTTTCGGCTTCAAGGGACCTTGCGTGGTATATTTGTCGCGCGTGCTGCTGTGCCCCGAGGAGCTGGAGACTTGCGTGCAGATTGGTCACAGCGCACCCTTTGCACTGTATGTCAACGGGGAAAAGATCGCAGAGCGCAAGTGCTGCGACACGTGGACGGCGGAGAACGTGCACGTGCAGGGCATCAAGCTGCATGCGGGTGAGAACCGCGTGGTGCTGCGATTGACGCAGGTCAATGCCGATGCCAAGTATAACGTCATCTTCTCCAAGGGTCCCACCTGTGCCGAGCACTTTGTTTGCATGGGATCCAAGAATCCCAAGTATTTTTAAATCAAAAAACCCACCGATCATGAAGTGAACCCAAAAGTTTAGACAAAAATTAAATATTAAGTTGTTTGCGAATGAGCTCGGTACTGCACTGGGCTCATTCCTTTTAGTTTAAGAGAAATTCTTTCGTTGTTGTAGTAATGTATGTA
>SVQP01000040.1 GCA_015065285.1 Oscillospiraceae bacterium
ACATACATTACTACAACAACGAAAGAATTTCTCTTAAACTAAAAGGAATGAGCCCAGTGCAGTACCGAGCTCATTCGCAAACAACTTAATATTTAATTTTTGTCTAAACTTTTGGGTTCACTTCAATGCCGCAAGGGGAGTTTTATTTCTCGGGCTTATCTGCAGCCGCCGCAGCCGTTGCCGTTGCAGCAGTAGATCAGAATGATGGCAAGAATGATCAGCCAAACCCAGTTGTCCTCGAACAGATTGCACAGACAGTTATTCATAGTAAACCTCCGAAAAAATGAATCGCCATAAGGCTGTGAAGCGTTGTGCGCTTCTCAATATCATTCTATGTCGAAGATAGGGGAGTGTGCATGGATAATGACGAAAAAAAGCACCTGCCGACGGCAGGTGCTTTTCAAATTTACTTGATTTCAACGGGCATGCCCAGTCTGTCAGATTCAAACGCTGCTTCCATGATCTTCATGACGAACATCATCTGCTCGTGGGTCACGATCTGCTGCTCTTCGCCGTCAATTGCCTTGACGAAATTGCGGTAGAAATCGTGCACGTCTGCAGCGGGCTGGGGAATCGACTTTTCGGTAATCGATTTCTCGTCGCGAGGCGCCATGGTTTTGGTTAAGCCTGCGGCGGTCTGGATCGGCTTTGCATCCTTGACCGACCAGTCGTGGCAGTATACGATGCGGCAGGGCTGCAGCCAATCGGGGATCATGGCAGAGCCATTGTTGCCCGACATGTAGAAACGGGGCATATTGATAAAGTTCGAGGTACCAACCTCCACGTGGCAGGTCAGGTCGCCCTCGTAGAACATATCCATCTTAAAGCCGTCGTCCACCTCATCATTTGTGATGTGGTCGCACTTGCACCAGACACTCAACAGCTTGCGGTCGTCCACGATATTGACGATCTGGTCGATCAGGTGAACGCCCCAGTCCAGCATCATGCCGCCGCCGTGCTCCTTCTGACCTCTCCAGTCACCGGGAATGCCGCGCGAGCCGTGCACACGGGATTCCATGGAGTAAACTCTGCCAAGGTCACCGCTGTGATAAACCTCGCGCATGACCAGAAATTCACCGTCCCAACGGCGGTTCTGGTGTACGGTAAAGCGTCTGTCATACTTGTTGGAAGCATCGATCATTTCCTGCAGATCTGCAGAGGAAAGCGTGACCGGTTTTTCCGAAATGACGTGCTTACCTGCCGCCATTGCTGCAATGGCAAGAGGCTTATGCATATCGTTGGGTACTGCAATAACCAAAAAATCCACCTCGGGATCTGCCAGTACTGCTTCAAAAGAGGGATATGCGTAAATGCCCATCTCCTGTGCTGCCTTGTTGCGCTCGGGCTTGATATCGTACACACCCTTGAGATTGACGACGTCGTTGCTTCTCTGGAAGTGGCAATGCCAGCCTCCCATGCCGCCAAAACCAATGACTACTGCATTTTTCTTTGCCATAATAAGGTCTCCTTTTGATAGTAAAGTAATATACTTACAACTGTATTATAAGACAAAAAATGCACATGAACAAGACAAAATTAGGTAAAACATGGAATAATATTGCTATATTTTGTCAAGCACAAATATTTTTTGTGCACTATGCAAGAAATTTTCAAAATGCTCTTGTGAAAAACGCAAAAATCAGGTATAATAAGATGATTATTGATATTTTTCATGAGGAAGTATATGGCAAATAACGAGAGAATGCAAAAAATCCGAAATTTCTCCATTATCGCGCACATCGACCATGGCAAAAGCACGCTGGCTGACCGAATTCTGGAAGCCACCAGCACCGTCTCCAAGCGTGAGATGGAAGAGCAGCTGCTGGATAACATGGATCTGGAGCGTGAGCGCGGCATCACCATCAAGGCACGTGCTGTCAAGCTGGAGTACAACGCCCCCAATGGAGAGACTTATACCTATAACCTGATCGATACCCCCGGTCACGTGGACTTCAACTACGAGGTTTCCCGTTCGCTCAACGCCTGCGAGGGCGCTTTGCTGATCGTGGATGCTACGCAGGGCATTGAAGCGCAAACGCTGGCAAACGCATATCTTGCGGTGGATGCGGGCTTGGAGATCGTGCCCATTATCAACAAGATCGACCTGCCCAGCGCAAACGTGCAGCGTTGCGTGGAGGAGATTGAGGACATTATCGGCATTCCTGCCGAGGGTTGTCCTGCGGTTTCTGCCAAGACAGGCTTGAATATTGAGCAAGTGCTCGAAGCAATTGCCGAGCAGATCCCCGCACCCGAGGGGGATGAGTCGGCACCGCTCAAGGCATTGATCTTTGACTCTTATTACGACAGTTACCTTGGCGTTGTGGTTAACCTGCGTGTCAAGGACGGCAGCCTGCATGCAGGCGACCGCATCCGCATGATGAGCAGCGGCAAGGAATTTGAAGTGGTTGAGGTTGGCACCATGGAGCCCTTTGGCTTATGCAAGTGCGAGTGCCTGCGTGCAGGTGAGGTAGGATATCTGACCGCCTCGATCAAATCGGTAGGGGATACCCGTGTAGGTGATACCGTTACACTGGCAAACAATCCCGCAACCGAGCCGCTGCCCGGCTTTAAGGCTGCGCAGCCCATGGTATTTGCAGGCATTTATCCTGCGGACGGTGCGCGCTATCAGGATCTGCGCGAGTCTCTTGAAAAGCTGCGCCTGAACGATGCGGCACTGGAATTTGAGCCCGAGACCTCGATCGCGCTGGGCTTTGGCTTCCGCTGCGGATTTTTGGGGCTTTTGCATATGGAGATCATTGAGGAGAGATTGGAGAGAGAATTCAATCTGGATCTGATCACCACCGCGCCCAGCGTTATCTATGAGCTGACGCTCAAGGATGGCTCCAAGGTGCGCATTGATAACCCCTCCAACTATCCCTCGCCCGATGAGATTGCCGAGGCGCGCGAGCCTGTTGTCAAGGCGAACATTATGACGCCCACCGAATACGTAGGCAACCTGATGGATCTGTGTCAGGATAGACGCGGCACCTTTATCGATATGAAATACGTGGATCAGGACAGAGTGGAGCTGCACTACGAGCTGCCGCTCAACGAGATCATTTACGATTTCTTTGATGCACTCAAGTCGCGCTCTCGCGGCTATGCTTCCTTGGACTACGAGCTGGCAGGCTACGTGCCCGGCAAGCTTTGCAAGCTGGATTTTCTGCTCAACGGCGAGCAGGTGGACGCGCTTTCCTTTATCGTACACGAGGAAAAGGCATATCCCAGAGCAAGAAAGATTGCCGAGCGACTCAAGGAGAACATTCCGCGCCAGCTCTTCGAAATTCCGATTCAGGCAGCCATTGGCTCCAAGATCATTGCGCGTGAAACGGTCAAGGCAATGCGCAAGGACGTGCTTGCCAAGTGCTATGGCGGTGATATTACGCGTAAGAAGAAGCTTCTGGAAAAGCAGAAGGAAGGCAAGAAGAGAATGCGTCAGCTTGGATCCGTGCAGATCTCGCCCGAGGCGTTTATGGCAGTGCTCAAGCTGGGTGACGACGACTAAGCGTATGAAAAAGCTGGGAATTTATTTGCATATTCCGTTTTGCGGGAGCAAATGTCACTACTGTGACTTTTGCTCCTTTCCCAATCAGGCAGAAGAGGTCAAGCGTGCGTACTGTGCAGCGCTTTGCGCACAAATGGATCGGTATGCGCCGCTTTGCGGTGATTACGAGGTAGACACGGTATATTTTGGCGGTGGGACCCCCACGTCCTTACCGTCCGGGCTTTTGTGCGAGCTTTTGCAGCACGTCAAGGCGCGCTTTTGCGTTTGCGAGCATGCCGAGATCACAGCCGAGTGCAATCCTGCCACGGCAAATGCTGCGGATTTTGCTGCCATGAGGCAAGCAGGCTTTAACCGCCTGAGCATTGGTGCGCAGAGCATGCATGACCGCGAGCTGCGTCTTCTGGGTCGAGCGCACACGGTGGCGGATTTTCGTGCCACGGTTGCCTTAGCACGCGCTGCGGGATTTGAGAATATCAGTGCCGATCTGATGTACGGTATTCCGGATCAGACGCGGGATTCATTGGCAAAGTCCGTCAGGGCTTTGTGTGAGCTTGGCGTGGAGCATATTTCGGCATACGGGCTGAAGATTGAAGAGGGAACGCCTTTTTATCAAAAAAAGGATACGTTGAATCTGCCGGATGAGGACGAGGTGGCTGCCATGTATGAGGATACGGTTGCTGCACTTGCTGCGCACGGTCTTTTGCGCTATGAGATCAGCAATTTTGCGAGAGTGGGGTATGAATCGCGCCATAATTTGAAATACTGGGAATGTGATGAGTATCTCGGCTTTGGTGTGGCGGCATATTCTTGCTTTGGCGGCAGAAGATTTGGTATTTCTCGCGATTTCTTTGCATATCTTGATACAAGGGAAGTGCGAGAGGAGGACGAGGTCATCAGCCCTGCCGAGCAAATGACCGAGTACGTCATGCTGGGGCTGCGTCTGGAAAAGGGCATTGACAAAGCCGCGTTTGCGCGCCGATTTGGCACCGGTTTTGACGCGGTATACGCAAAGCGGCTGCGCCCTTATATCAAGGGCGGATTTGTGGCGGATGACGCGCTGCGATGCCATTTTACCACGCAAGGCTTTCTGGTATCCAACGCCATCCTTGCCGACGTGCTGGAATTTGAATAAATCCGGTTGACAAATAAAGGAAAATAGGGTACAATAAAAGCAGAGGGGAAGAACTCCCCGTGAATACAGAACATAAAGAGGTATATAATGGAAAACGAAAGAGAATTTTTCACACTGACCGATGAGGACGGTAACGAGATCGAATTTGAGCTGATTGGCACCATCGATCTGGAAGGCGTGACCTATCACGCAATGATCCCCGCAGATCAGGAGAACGAGGAGCAGGGCTTCTACGAATACGTCATTCTCAAGACCGAGATCGACGCTGACGGTGAAGAAATGCTGGTAACCCTTGACGACGATGCTGAGTTTGACAAGGTTGCTGACATTTTCGACGACATGTTCTCCGAAGAGATCGACCTGGATCAGTAATTTTTTGTAATTCATCCTGCCGTGTGCGTGATGACGCCATGATTGGGACCTACAAGATGATTAAAGGAGCCTGAACCAAAGTGGTTTGCAGACCTCCCGCGCAAAGAGCTCGGTTGACTTGTCCCGTTATTTGCTGCGGACGTTGGGAGCAGTGAAGCAGCGGTAGAGGGCACCGCCCTGGACGGCAGGGTTCAAAAACTTGGGTCACACGGCTCGGCGGGAGCCGTTTTGGCTTGAAAAAACTGTGCATAACTGCGTTGCTCCTCGAAAGCAGCTCGACGATCGTAAGATCGCCTTCGCTTTGCTTTCTCCGGTGCACCTGGTTCTGCGCAGTTTTTTTGTGCCAAATTCGTCTCCCGCTCACCCGCTATGGGAGCGGATTTTTTGTAGGGGCGATCAGTGATCGCCCGCGTCTTGCCCGCTGCGGTGCGCCTTGCACTGTGCCATTTTTTCTTGCGCTCTAACAAGTCCCGCTTGACCGCTGAAAGAGAGGGCTTTTTTTGTAGGGGCGATCAGTGGTCGCCTGCGCCAAACACATATCAAACAAGCATTTTTGGCAAATCAATTGACACTGCGTATGGTTTGTGATAAAATTAATATGAGAGATTATGTGCGTCTTGCACTATATGTATATTTGAAAGGTATTATCATGTATCAAATCGTATCGAGAAAGCAATTAAATCCGACTGTTGTGCAGATGGATATTCTGGCGCCTGCTGTGGCGAAGAAAGCCAAGGCGGGGCAGTTTATCATTCTGCGCGTGGATGACGAGGGCGAGAGAATCCCTTTGACCGTAGCAGGCTACGATCGGCTCATGGGTACTGTGCGCATCATTTTTCAGACCGTGGGTGCCACGACCGATTGCCTTAGCAGCAAACAGGAAAATGAATATATTGCCGATTTTGTCGGACCCTTGGGCAAGGCAACCGAGACAGAGGGCTTGCAGCGCGTTTGTGTGGTAGGCGGCGGTGTTGGTTGCGCGATTGCGCTGCCCGTTGTGCAGGCTTTGCACGCTGCGGGCTGCTGTGTGCATGCCATTATCGGCTTTCGCAGCAAGGATCTGGTCATTTTAGAAGAGGAATTTGCTGCTGCATCCGACTCTCTGACCGTCATGACTGACGATGGTTCATACGGGCAAAAGGGCCTTGTAACCCAGCCCCTGCAGGCGGCGCTTGAGCGCGGTGAGCAGTATGATCGCGTCATTGCCATCGGACCCTTGGTCATGATGAAATTCGTGGTGGCAACGACCAAGCCGTATGCCGTGCCCGTGGTAGTTTCCATGAACCCCATTATGATTGACGGTACGGGTATGTGCGGCGGATGCCGACTGACCGTGGGCGGCAAAACCAAATTCGCATGTGTGGACGGACCCGAATTCGACGGTTATGCCGTGGATTTCGATGAGGCAATGTCGCGCAGCACCATGTACCGCGATTTTGAGGCGCATGCAAGGGAAGCGGCATGCAACCTGTATGCAAAGGAGGTAGAGTGATGGCAAGCTATAATACCTCTCTTCACAAGAACCCCATGCCCATGCAGGATCCCGCGCTGCGTGCCCATAATTTCGACGAGGTCACGCTTGGATATGATGAGCAAACTGCACTTGCTGAGGCTGCAAGATGTCTTGGCTGCAAGAATATGCCGTGTGTGAGTGGCTGTCCCGTAAACGTTGCCATTCCCGAGTTTATTGCCAAGGTCAAAGAAGGCGATTTTGAGGGGGCATACGAGGTCATCTCGCGCTCTTCCTCACTGCCTGCGGTATGCGGCAGAGTTTGTCCGCAGGAAACGCAGTGCGAGGCAAAATGCGTGCGAGGCATCAAGGGCGAGCCGGTGGGCATTGGCAGACTGGAACGCTTTGTTGCCGATTGGCATAATACCTACAATAAAGCCCCCGTGCAAAAGCCCGAATCCAACGGGCACCGTGTTGCCGTGATCGGCTCGGGTCCTGCAGGGCTTTCCTGTGCAGGCGACCTTGCCAAGGCAGGATATCAGGTCACGGTATTCGAGGCGTTGCACACAGCAGGCGGTGTACTGATGTACGGCATTCCCGAATTCCGCTTGCCCAAGGCGATCGTGCAAAGGGAAGTGGACACGCTGCGCGCGCTTGGCGTAGAGTTTCAGACCAACGTGGTGGTTGGCAGAACACTGGAGATCCCCGAGTTGTTTGAGCAGGGGTACGAGGCGGTGTTTATTGGCTCGGGCGCAGGCTTGCCAAGCTTTATGGGCATTCCGGGCGAATCGCTCAAGGGCGTGTATTCCGCCAATGAGTATTTAACAAGAAGCAATCTGATGAAAGCATACAGAGCCGACAGCACCACGCCCATTTTGCGCGCAAAGCGCGTGGCGGTGGTGGGTGGCGGCAACGTGGCAATGGATGCTGCACGAACCGCGCTGCGTCTGGGTGCTGACAAGGTTTATATCGTATACCGTCGCTCTATGGATGAGCTGCCCGCGCGTCGCGAGGAGGTGGAGCATGCCATGGAGGAGGGCGTGGAATTTTTGCTTTTGCAAAGCCCGATTGAAATCCACTCTTACCAGAATCCCGATGATAAGCGCGATCCTTATAACGGCTTTGTAAGCGGCATGACCTGCATTCGCATGCAGCTGGGTGAGCCGGATGAGCGGGGCAGACGCAGACCCGAGCCGATCGAGGGCTCCGAGTACCGCCTTGACGTGGATTGCGTGATCATGGCGATCGGTACGACGCCCAATCCCTTGCTTGGCGGCACGACCCCGGGGCTTGAGACAAACAAGCGCGGCTGCATTGTCATCGAGGAGAGCACGGGGCAGACCAGCCTTGAGTGTGTGTACGCGGGCGGTGATGCCGTGACGGGTGCTGCTACCGTCATTCTTGCAATGGGAGCGGGAAAACTTGCCGCAAAATCCATTCATCAAAGCATTTGCGCAAAAAAAGTGTAAATTTCTGCAAGAAAAAATAAAAAAGTTGCAAAAACCTATTGCATTCTACGTGCTGTAGGTGTATAATGTTCCCATATTGATTTTGGTCAAAACCTATCCAAAAAAGGAGATATTGTTATGTCTTACATTGACGAAATTATTGACAAAGTTGTAGCACAAAATCCCGGTGAGCCCGAGTTCCACCAGACTGTCAAGGAAGTGCTGGATTCGCTGCGCCCCGTTGTGGAGGCAAACGAAGCAAAGTACCGCAAGGAAGCACTGCTGGAGCGCATGACCATTCCGGAGCGCGTGATCATGTTCCGCGTACCGTGGGTAGACGATAAGGGTCAGGCTCAGGTCAACACCGGTTATCGCGTACAGTTCAACGGCGCCATCGGTCCTTACAAGGGCGGCTTGCGCTTCCATCCTTCCGTAAACCTTTCCATTATCAAGTTCTTGGGCTTTGAACAGACCTTCAAGAACTCCCTGACCGGTCTGCCCATGGGCGGCGGCAAGGGCGGCTCCGACTTTGACCCCAGAGGCAAGTCCGACCGTGAGATCATGGCGTTCTGCCAGAGCTTTATGTCCGAGCTGTTCCGTCACGTAGGACCCGACACCGACGTGCCCGCAGGCGACATTGGCGTTGGTGCGCGTGAGGTTGGTTATATGTACGGTCAGTACAAGAGACTGGTCAATCGCTACGAGGGCGTTCTGACCGGTAAGGGTCGCGCATACGGCGGCTCTCTCATCCGTCCCGAGGCAACCGGCTTTGGTGCTGTATATTACACGGTTGAAATGCTCAAGTATCTGGGCGAGGACATCAAGGGCAAGACCTTTGCAGTCTCCGGCTTTGGTAACGTAGCATGGGGCACTGTCAAGAAGATCAACGAGCTTGGCGGTAAGGTCGTCACCATTTCGGGTCCCGACGGTTATATCTACGATCCCGACGGTATTGCTACCGAGGAAAAGATTGCGTACATGCTTGAAATGCGTGCGTCCGGCAGAGATAAGGTGCAGGACTATGCCGATAAGTTTGGCGTGCAGTTCTTTGCAGGCAAGCGCCCTTGGGAGCAAAAGGTTGACGTTGTCATGCCTTGCGCAACCCAGAACGAGGTCAATCTGGACAACGCAAAGGATATCGTGGCAAACGGTGTCAAGTATTACGTAGAGGTTTCCAACATGCCCACCACTGCAGAGGCATTTGAGTATCTCAAGGAAAACGGTGTGGTTGTTGCTCCTTCCAAGGCAGTCAACGCAGGCGGCGTAGCCGTTTCGGGTCTGGAAATGAGCCAGAACTCCATGCGCTACTCCTGGACCGCAGAGGAGGTCGATGCAAAGCTGCATCAGATCATGTCCGATATCTTCAATAACTCTGTTGCCGCTGCCAAGAAGTACGGCATGGAGGGCGACCTTGTTGCAGGTGCAAACATCGCAGGCTTTGAAAAGGTTGCGGATGCTATGCTGGCACAGGGAATTGTCTGATCATACTCAAAAACGAAGCGTCCGTGCCATTGGCACGGACGCTTTTTTGTATTGCATGGGTTATTCTTCGGTTTGTTCGTCGGATTGGGATTCTTGGGTATCTTCTTGCGATACAGCCTCCTCATCAGCGGGTGCAGGGGGTTCTGTGGGCTCGGGTTGGTCGATCAGCGTGCTTGCAAGATCGTCGGTCGTAGGCTCTGCAGGCACTTCGGTACTCTGCTTGCTTGCCTTGGGCTTGATCTTTTTGCGCACGCTCAGGTAGATCAGCGCGCCGACGGGCACGGGAATCCGGAGCAGGGTCGAGGAAACGGTTGCCAGCAGAGATCCCCAGGTGGGAATCACCGTAAAGGTGAAATTGAATCTGAACGAGGTGCCTATCATGCTGACTTGCAGAATGACCGAGACCCAGATCAGAATGATCCACAAAACCTTGAAGCGGATGGGACGCTTGACACAATCCACCGTCATCCAGATGCAAAGTGCAAGCGAGGCTGCAAATCCAAGGATCAACAGCACGCGCACGATGATGATCACGGGTGAGCTTCTCTCGGTGACGTCGGTGACGTTCACACCGCGCAGCAGATCCTCTCCGTCGTAGGTCAGCTTGAATTCCGCGCACGCCTTGGTGTCGGCCTTGGCTTGATACACAACGGTCGTGAGGCTGGATTGGTCGGTAAAGGAATACGTGGTATTCCAGGAAATGAATTTGATCTTATAGGTGGACGCACCGTCGTAAATGCGCAAAAGCTCATTCCAGAAAGCGTCCAGCTGTGCCTGGTTTGCAATCGGCACGTGCTCCATAAATACAACCGCGGCGTTTTTGTCGTTGGCAATCACGCTGTCCATCAGCACTGCCACGTCGGCTTGCTTTTGGTCGAGATCCGGCTTTGCACCCTGACAAGCAGAGAAGAGCAGAAGTGCGCATAAGCACAGCAAAAGAATCAGACTTGTTTTTTTGATTGTCATGATAAGTACCTCCTTTGTGGATTTTGGACTTCTACATATATAGTCGCATTTTTTTGCGAAATGTTTACGATTTCTATTATTATTTTAGTAAATTTTTCAACAAAAAAGTGCGCCTCGCAAGAGACGCACCGAAAAAGTGAATCTCTCATTGCTGCGACACAACCTTACCATTTGACGGGTCAAGGAAAAAGAGAAACACCTTTTGCCAAGGTATGTTTCCCGTCAGATGGCATATTCAGTTGTGTCGCAAGAATATTGTAGCACATTTTTTCTGATTTGTAAAGGTAGTTCTGAAAAAGTAGAAGTTTTTTTCGCTTTTGATGAAGGAGCGTCCGAGTGATGCATCTCACCCACCGCAACCGCGTCAGTCAATCGCTCCAAGTATTCGCGATTCACTTCCGCTGCGGTCCCCCCTCTCCCGCGGAGAGGGCTTTTTCTGTGCATTCGGTTTTGTTTGGCTAATCGAAAAAAGTGGCTATGATGAGCCCTCTCCGCGGGAGAGGGGGGACCACAGCGGAGCGAGTTTTGGCGAGACTTGAGCCAAAACGAGAGAAGCGATTGTGGTGGGTGAGATTCATCATGCGGACGCTCCTTTACTTGAGCGGACAAGTGGTGCTGCCGGGAAATGGGCGAACAATGTTTTTTCGCTATAGATACTGTGAAATTGTATGGTTGATACGACCCTTGACACACCCGACCTTTGGTGATATAATATATCATGGAAGAATTTGTGAAAGGAGAGACGCGATGTACCCGTACGATCAGGATTATAAGCGTATTTCGCTGCGTATCGGCTTTGCCGTGCTTTTGATGTTTGTGCTGCTGCAGAGCTTGATGACCGCGCTTGGCGTCTGTCAGGTATTTCTGTCCGCTATGATGACAGAGACTGCCGGCAACGTGTTGTATTGGGGCACGTATTGCGTGTTTTATTTCCTTTCCTTTGTGCTGCCCGTACCGTTTTTTGCGCTGATCGCACGTAAGGCGGGTGCGCAAAGAATTTTTTGGGAGATTCGCCTGCCAAGGCATTTCTGGCTGATCAGTGCAGCTGCGGTTGGTGTGATCACAGCGGCAGGGCAGATCAATTCGCTCCTGCTTTCCCCGTTTTCGGGGGATGGCGGCAGCACCGATCTGCTGCTTGACCTGATGGGAAGAGACAACGGATATATGGTGGTGCTGATCTTTGTTATGCTTGTCATCGTTCCTCCGTTTTGCGAGGAGCTTTTGTTCCGCGGCGTTGTGCTTGGCAATCTGCTGCCGTACGGCAAGGGCGTGGCAATCGTGGGCAGCGCGCTTTTGTTTGCCGCCATGCACCAGAATTTTTCGCAGTTTTTGTATACGGCAGTTGCAGGTGTGCTGCTTGGCATGATGTATGCCGAAAGCCGCTCGATCTGGCCCTCTACTCTGGTTCATATGATCAACAACATGATCTCGTTTGGGCAAATGCTGATCGTTGCGCGCGTGCAGGATCAAATGCTTGCAAACCGCATTGTGATCTGCATGAATATGGTCATCATGTTAGCAGGCATCATTGCCGTGCTTGTGCTGATCGCACATGCCAAAAAAGAGAAAAAACAAAGCGAGGTCAAGGGGAGTGTGTTTGGTATCACGCCCGATCGCTCGTATTTTGAAAAGCCGCGCGAGCTTTCGCCCGGCATGGCAGTCAAGGGCTTTTTGTCGCCCTCGATCCTGCTTTTCGTCGTGCTCAGTCTTGGCATGGCGGTGTTCAATCTGATCATGGAGGCTATGCTGTGATGGATACGACTTATATGCAAACAGCACTGGAGCTGGCGCAAAAGGGCGCTGATCTTGGCGAGGTGCCGGTGGGCGCTGTGATCGTCAAGGATGGCTGCGTGATCGCAAGGGCGCATAATGAGCGCGAGCTCTTGCCCGATGCCACGGCACATGCCGAGGTGCTGGCGATCCGTCGCGCATGTGCAGCACTTGGCACCAACCGCCTGAGCGGTTGTACTATGTACGTCACGCTTGAGCCCTGTCCCATGTGCGCGGGCGCTTTGGTCAATTCGCGCATTGATCGCGTGGTGTTTGGCGCATATGATGCACGCATAGGCGCTTGCGGCAGCATGATGCGCATTCAGAAATATCCGCTCTATTTCATGCCCGAATTCAAGGGCGGCATGATGGAGCAGGAGTGCAGCGGCTTGCTGACCGAATTTTTCAGCAAAAAACGATAAAGAAATCAGAAAGGAGAAAACGGTATGATTTTAATCCTTGCCGAAAAGCCGAGCCTTGGCAGAAATATTGCAGCAGCCATTGAGCAAATTCCGGGAAACGCACGCATGCACAAATGCGACGGCTTTCTGGAAGGCAACGGTTATTTGGTGTCCTGGGCGTTTGGCCACCTGTTTTCTCTTTCGGACGTAGAGTATTATTCGCCAAGTCCCGATGGGCGCTGGAGCATGGAGAATCTGCCTTGCTTTCCGCAAAAGTTCCATTTCGATTTGCGACGCGGAAATGATAAGCGCGTGGACAGCGGCGTGGTCAAGCAGTTTGAAACCATTCGCGCGCTTTGTAACCGCGCGGACGTGGATACCATTGTCAACGCAGGAGACGCAGACCGCGAGGGTGAGATCATCATTCGCCTTTGCATTGAGCATGCCCTGCAGCAGCCCAAGGCGCTCAAGAGACTGTGGCTGCCCGACCAGACGCCCGAAACCGTGATTGCCGCGCTTGCCGATCTGGGCGATGCTGCCAATTATGATAATCTGGCGGGTGAGGGCTTTGCCCGCACCTATATCGACTGGTTGTACGGTGTCAATCTGACGCGCTATGCCACGCTCAAATGCGGTTCGCTGATGCGTGTGGGGCGCGTGATCGTGCCCATTGTGCGCGCCATTTACGAGCGCGATATGGCGATCAAGAATTTTGTGCCCGGTAAGTATTGCGTCATTGCCAGCAAGGAGCAGACAAACGGTGAGGTGGTTGAGCTTGTAGGCAAGACCCGGTTCAAGCCCGAGGAGTATGACAAGGCAGAGCAGCTTTGCCGCGCCTATAATGCAGCGGATGCCGTTGTCACGGGCGTCAAGCGCAAAAAGGATACCATCATGCCGGGTAAGCTGTATTCGCTTTCCAAGCTGCAGAGTACGCTGGCGAAGAAATATAAAATGCCTATGAAGGATAGCCTTGAGATCGTGCAGAAGCTTTATGAGCAAGGGTATCTGACCTATCCCAGAACCAACTCGGAGTATCTGGCAACAGCCGAGAAGGATAAGGTTAAAAAGATTCTTGCAGGCATTGCAAAGCTGGGCTATCCCGTGACCTTCAAGGACAGCAAAAAGATCTTTGATGATTCCAAGATCGAATCGCACTCGGCAATCACCCCCACCTATAAGATTCCCGAAAAGGGCAGGCTGAGCGAGGCGGAGACGCAGGTGTATTCCACGGTATTCCGTCGCTTTGTGGCGGTGTTCTGTGCCAAGGATTGTCTGGCGGAGCGCACCGAGATCACGGTCAAGGTGGGAGACTATGAGGAATTCTCGCTCAAGGGCACCGTGATCCTTGAGCCGGGCTGGATGAAATACGATGACGGCGGCTCCAAGGATAAGGTGCTGCCAAGGCTGGAAAAGGGAGACCACGTTAACCACGTCTTCAAGCCCACCGAAAAGGAGACCACCCCACCCAAGCATTATACAACCGAAACACTGCTCAATTATCTCAAAAACCCCTTCCGCGAGGAAAAGGCGGCGGATGACGAGCAGGCTGCGCAGCTGGCGGACAGCATGGGCGTCAACGATGCAGCTGAGTATAAGGCGATGCTGGAGGGTGTGGAGCTGGGCACCGAGGCAACGCGCACGGGCATCATTGATAACGCGCGCAATTCGGGCTACATCCAGCTCAAAAAGGACGTATATACCATTCTGCCGGGCGGTATTTATCTGGTGGAGTCCTTGGACCGCATGGGCATTGGCATGGATAAATACAAAACCTGCGAAATGGGCAGAGCGCTCAAGCAGGTATTCCGCGGGCAATCCACCATAGAGGATGCGGTGGGACTTGCGCAGCGCGAGATCGGTGCGATCTTTACAGCACAGCACCAAAATCTCGGCACCGAGCAGGATATCGGCATGTTCGGTGACCATATAGGTACCTGCCCCATGTGCGGCAAGGAGATCTTCCGTGGCAAATACGGCTACGTTTGCGCAGGATACAAGGAAGGCTGCCCGTTCACCATTCGCACCTATATTTGCGGCAAAACCATCTCGATAGGGCTTGCAAAGCAGCTGATCGAGTGCGGTGAGACCGAGGTGCTGGACGGCTTTGTTTCGCAAAAATCGGGCAAAAGCTTTACGGCAAAGCTCAAAATGAAGGACGGAAAAACTACGTTTATCTTTGTGGATACGCCAAGATCGCAAGAGGGAAGAGCACCCATGAGCACCGGCACGTGGGCTGACCCCGCACAGGAATTTCCGCCCATTCCGGATGAGCCGCCCGCATGGCTGTAAACCCCGTATCAAACCCTAAGGAGCATTTATGTCAATTATCTTAATCGGCATGCCCTCGTGCGGCAAAAGCACGCTGGGCGTGCTGCTTGCAAAAAAACTGGGATACGAATTTGTGGATTCGGATCTGCTGATTCAAAAAAAGCACGGCAAGCTTTTGCACGAGCTGATCGAACAGCAGGGAAACGATGCGTTTCTGGCGCTGGAGGCAGAGACCAATTGCAGCATTGAGGCTCGCGATGCCGTGATTGCCACGGGCGGCAGCGCAGTTTACAGCCAAGCAGCCATGGAGCACCTGTCCACGCTTGGCAAGATCGTGTATATTCAGATATCATACGAAGAAATGGAGGCGCGGCTGGGTGATTATGCCCATCGCGGTGTGATCATGCCGGCAGGGTATACGCTGCAGGATCTCTACCGCGAGCGTCACGCGCTCTACCAGCGCTACGCCGACGTGACCGTGTCGGGCGAGGGCGGTATGCCGGCAGCCATCGAGCGCATTTCGGCACTCATATAGGAAACAAAAAAGAAAAAGCACTTATGCCGTTTGAATGGCATAAGTGCTTTTTGTATATCAGATTGCATGATAAGCTTTGATCAATGATTTGATATCGTTTAAGAGCTTTATATCATTGGCGGAAACGTATTCGTATCGTTCGATTCCAAGCAAATAGCTTGGATCCAATTCCAGGATCTGGCAAATACGCCGCAATTGCTCCAGACTGGGCTCTTGCACACCTCGCTCAATTTTCGAATAGTTGGATTGGTTCATGGGAATTAATTTCGCCATATCGTTCTGTAACAAGTCTTTGTCTTCACGGGCTGCGCGGATTTTTTCTCCAATATTCATGGTGCAATCCTCTCAATATATTAATGATATATGAAAATAATAGTATATCATTTCTATTATATAGCGAATTTAACAATGGTATTGACAAATAGTTAAAAATATTATATAATTGCTAATATAGTTAAATAATAACTATCTATTGTATGCATATTGCAAATAGCGGTTTTGTATGGGAGATGAGTCAAATGCCATTGCGTATTCTTATTATAAGTGAAAACAACGAGAAAGAAATTGCTCAAAAGGACAATGCGTGGATACCGAGAATTGATTTAAGCGGCCAACAATATGGCTTTTTGAGGGTGATCCGACCCGGTCCAAGAAAGAACGGGTATCCTGCCTGGCTGTGCTATTGCGAGGCTTGCGGCACGGAAAAGCTGGTGAAGGCCAAGGATCTGCTCAGAGGGGTATCTACCCATTGCGGCTGCCTGAGAAAAAGGCGTGGGGTAGAGCAGATGCATTACGTGGAAGGAACTTGCATTGAAATGCTGCAGAATTCCAAAATTAGGAAAAACAATACAACGGGTTATACCGGAGTATCTTACGATCGTGTGACGCAAAAATATCGTGCTGAAATCACGTTGCAGGGTAAGCGGCATTTCCTGGGGCGATTTAAAACGGTGGAGGAAGCAGCAAAGGTAAGAGAAGAAGCTAAGAATAGGTATCATCAAGCATTTATTGAAAGTCATAATGACAAGTAAAAGAAAGAGGGATGTCTTTTGGGCATCCCTCGTCTTTATTACATGGTATCAGTTTTCAAACTGCGAGTGATACAGTGTCGCATACAGCCCATTCTGTGCAAGCAGGGAATCGTGTGTGCCGCGCTCCACAATGTCACCGTCCTTCATCACAAGGATCAGATCGCACTGCTTGATGGTGGAAAGGCGGTGCGCCACGATAAACGAGGTGCGCCCCTTCATCATCTTGGCAAATGCAGCTTGAATCTTTTGCTCGGTTCTTGTGTCGATCGAGGAGGTCGCCTCATCCAGAATCAGCATAGGCGGCAGACGCAGCATGACGCGCGCGATGCAAAGCAGCTGTCGCTGACCCTGCGAGAGCGTGTCGTTGTCTCCGCCGATCACCGTGTCGTAGCCATCGGGCAGTCTCTTGATAAACGAGTGTGCATGGCATGCCTTGGCGGCTGCAACGATCTGCTCCTCGGTAGCATCGGGATGCCCCATGGCAATGTTGGCGCGCACCGTATCGTGCGCAAGGTGCGTATCCTGCAGTACCATGCCGATATTTTTTCGCAGGCTATTTCTGGTAATGCCGCGCGTGGGCGTGCCGTCCACCAGAATATTGCCCTGTGTGGTATCGTAAAAGCGCATGAGCAGATTGATCAGCGTGGTTTTTCCGCAGCCCGTAGGACCTACGATCGCCACGCGCTGTCCGTCCTTGATCGAAAGCGAAAGATCCTTGATCAGCGGACGCTCGGGGACGTAGGAGAAGCTGACTCGGTCAAACGCTACCTCACCGCGCGCCTCGTCCATGACAAGCGCGTCGGAGGCGTCGGGTGTTTCGGATTTTGCATCGATCAGCTCAAACAGCCTGCCTGCGCAGGTCAGCGCGTTCTGCAGCTCAGTGATCACGCCTGAAATTTCGTTGAAGGGCTTGGTATATTGGTTTGCATAGGAGAGGAAGCAGGAAAGCTGCCCCACGCTGAGCGCAACGCCGCCCGTGGCAATTGCCATCAAAGCGCCAACCAATACCACACCCGCATACACGAGATTGTTGACAAATCGGGTGCAGGGGTTGGTCAGGGAAGAGAAGAAGGTTGCCGTTTGCGAGATCTTGGCAAGGCGCTGATTGACGCGATCAAAATCCGCAAGCGCCTCGTCACCGCGGTTGAATGCGGTCACCAGCTTGTGGTTGCCGATCATTTCGTCCACAATAGCGGTCTGCTCTGCACGCGTTTTAGATTGGTTCTGGAAATGCACGTGCGTTTTCTTGGTAATAAAGGCAGCCACGAAAAGCGAGAGCGGAGTGACCAGCACCACCACCAGCGCAATGCCGGGGTGCACGGTGAACATGATGATCAGCGTGCCAAGAATGGTCAGAATGCCGGTAAAGAACTGGGAAAAGCCGAGCAGCAGACCGTCTGTCACGGCATCCGCATCCGAGATCACGCGGCTGACGATATCGCCCACGGGGTGCGCGTCCAGATAGGAGAGCGGTAAGGTCTGAATGTGCTCGAAGGCATCCTGGCGCAATCTGCGCACAATGCCAAAGGCAATGCGGTTGTTGCATACGTTCATCAGCCACTGCAAAAGCGCGGTAATGCCAATGCATACGCAAATCAGAATCAGAATCGCGGGGATGGAATTGAGCTGCTCTGCGCCCACACCAAAGGGCGAGACTATGCGCAGCAGCAAATCAAAGGTCGGGCGCTGGAGGAAGGTTTGCTCACCCGCAAGCAGGTCGATGGCGTCACCGGTCAGTACCGGAATGGCAAGCGTCAGCGCAACCGAAATGGCTGCAAAGAGCAAAGAAAGCAGCAAAAGCAATCTGTAGTGCTTCAAATATTTGAGTGTGCGGAGGATGGTTTTGGCTTTCATGCGCCCTGTCCTCCTTTGAACTGAGATTCAAAGATTTCGCGATAGACCCCACAGCCATCAAGCAGCTGCTCGTGCGTGCCTTGCCCAACCACGCAGCCGTCTTCCAAAACAAGGATCAGATCGGCATGCGCAATGGATGCTGTGCGCTGCGAAACAATAAAGGTGGTGGGCTTGTGCGCAAGCTGACCGAGCGCGCGGCGAAGCGCTGCATCGGTGGCAAAGTCCAAGGCGCTGGCGCTGTCATCCAAGATCAGAACGGGGGATTTGGCAACCAGCGCGCGGGCAATGGTCAATCTTTGTCGCTGACCGCCCGAGAAATTGGTACCATTTTGCGTCACGGGTGCGTCCAGTCCTTCGGGCTTTTGCACCACAAAATCCTTTGCCTGCGCAGCCTCCAAGGCTTCCCAAAGCTGCTCGTCGGTGGCATTCTCGTTGCCCCAGAGCAGATTGGAGCGGATGGTGCCGCTGACCAGCACCGCCTTTTGCGGCACGGTGACGACAGTGTCGCGCAGCAGGGTGGGATCATACCCCTTGACGTCCTTGCCGTTGATGAATACGTGCCCCTCGGTGGCGTCGTAGAAACGGGGAATCAACCCGACAAGCGAGGATTTGCCCGAGCCCGTACCGCCAATAATGCCCACGGTCATACCGGGCTTGGCACAAAAGCTGATATTTTGCAGTGTGGGGGCACCCGCACCGCGATAGGTCAGAGAAACGTCGTCAAAGCAAACCGCGCTGCCATCCTGCAGGTCGGGCGCGGGCTCGAGCTTGGGCATGCCTGCGGGGATCTCCATGACCGACGCGATGCGCCCACCGCAAGCCACGGCTTTGGTGACGGTAATAATGGTGTTGGCGAGCTTGACAAGCTCAACCAGAATCTGCGACATGTAGCTGACCAGCGCGATCAGCTCGCCCTGCGTCACACCGTCCGGCAGCCCGAACCGGCGTGAGCCGAACCAAACCAGCGCAACGATTGCACCGTTGACCAAAATAAAGGTCAGGGGATTCATCAAAGCAGTGATCCTGCCCGTGAAATTCTGCAGCGCGGTCTGCGCATAGTTGACCTCTTTAAAGCCCTCAATCTCTCTTTCCTGCAAGCCGAACGCACGCACCACGCGCACGCCGCGCAAGGTTTCGCGCGTCTTGGCGGTCACACCGTCCAGACGACTCTGAATGCGCTTGTAGAGCGGAATGCCGGTCAGGATGATGGTGAACACGACAACCGAGAGCAGAGGAATGACCGCAACAAAGATCCATGCAAGATCGGGCTTGACGCAGAATGCCATAATCATTGCGCCAAACACGATCACGGGGGAACGCAGAAGCAGGCGCAGCGTCAGGTTAATGCCGGTTTGAATCTGATTGACGTCACTTGTCATACGGGTGATCATGGCAGGCACGCCCAGCGCGTCGGTCTGCTCATGAGAAAAGCTTTGCAGATGCGCAAACAGATCGTGGCGCAGCGAGGTGGCACTGCCTACAGCCGCACGCGCGGAGAAATACTGTGCCACCAGCGTGCAGGAAAGACCCACGACCGAGAGCAGCAGCAAAAGCCCGAACATGCGCCAGATGTAGCCTGTATTGCCTGCCTGAATGCCGCCGTCCACAATGCTTGCCACCACTAGCGGCACGCAAAGGTCAAAGCATGCCTCCAGCAGCTTGAAAAGCGGTGCTATGACGCATTCGAGCTTATATTTTCGTAAATATTTCCAAATCAGTTTCATAAAGTCCTCTGTGAATGATGATCATGGGCGTAAGCTTATGACTTCAGCTTGTAACTTCTGTTTTTATTGCCACCTTGAGCAACGATAATATCCTCTGATACCATTTCGGCAAGAATCTCCTTGGCTCTTGTGGGCTTTAAGCCGAGAAGCTCGGCAATTTCGGTGCTTGTGGCACAGACGTTTTCGGTGAGATAAACAATGATCGCTTGCTTGTGTGCGACAGTTTTTGCCGACGCTTTTTTATCGCCGCTTTTTATCGCCGCTTTTTTATCGCCGCTTTTTCCAATTACCAGCGATAACGTGATTCTGTCGGGCTCAAAGCTCTCATTGATAACGGGAGCAGACCAACCTTGCTTTCTCCAAATGCTGAAAATGTTCGGGATACCGCTACCTGCGCGCTCGCCTACGTCGATGAGGTTGAACATCTTGATGAGCGTGCTATTACGAGGGTCGGAAACGCCTCCACTCTTTGCGGCTTCAACATCGATACGGAAACCGCCGGGGTTGGAAAGCGTGATAACATCTTTTTTCTTGATTATGACAAGACCTTGTCTGCCATAATAATCGGCGTTTATCAAGCAATTGGCAAGAGCTTCTCTAAGTGCTTTGTGGACAGGGGTATCGTCAATGCGATCGCCGCCTTCGAGCTTGAACGGAACTTTAATATCCTGCGTGATCTTGTTGTAAACGCGGAAATAGAAATCGTAAACATTTCCACTCCAATCGCCCGACGAGGATACGATACGGTCTGTCCAACGGGTGTTGGGATCAAACTGCTCTTGATAGTCAAGGAAATATGCGGGAAATTCTTTTACGATCT